>NZ_JASJPC010000003.1:0-178750 GCF_031426875.1 Sulfuritalea sp. | reverse complement strand
TGCCATTCGCCGACGAGGCATCAATCGTCAAGACATCAAAGCCCACGCCGCCGTCCACCGTGTCGGAACCCGTCCCGACATTGATCGTGTCGTTGCCATCGTTGGTCTCAATCCGGTCGTTGCCGCCACCGGCATTGATGGAGTCGTTGCCCGCGCCAGTGATGAACACGTCATTGGTGCTGACATTGGTGTTGGACAGCACATCGTCACCCGATCCGGTGGTTAGCAACAGCCGCTCCAGGCCGCTCACGCTCACACCGTTCACGCTCTGGGTCGTGCTCGGATCGTTCACCCAGGCGATGCCCGCCGTAGCGCTCGACCAGTCGGCGTAGAAAGTGTCGTAGCCGGAGCCTTCTTGCGTGCCACCGTTATAGCTGCCGCCTGTTCCTTGAAAGATCAACAGGTCGCCTAAATATTCGTACCAAAGAGTGTTATTTATCCCTGTCAGATTGAACTGTTCGATGTTGCTCCAGGTAGTGCCACCCAGATTGCCGGTGTTAAGCGTGATCGACGCTATGTCTTGCGCCAGGGCGCTGCGGATGGTGTCGAAGTCGACGCCCCAATTAAGATACGTCCCTGAGCCCGTCGATGGAGTCACGCTGTAGCTCAGGTAAGAGGTGCCATTCGCCGACGAGGCATCAATCGTCAAGACATCAAAGCCCACGCCGCCGTCGACGACGTCGTTGCCCCCACCCCCGTTCAACCAGTTATTGGCGCCATTGCCGGTGATTGAATCGTTGCCACTGCCACCGACTACGTTTTCTATGTTGCTGATCTGGTTGGTACCGATTTCCGGGTCGGTAGCCTGATTAGTCGCGGACGAAAGATCGACAACGATACCTTGCGTGGTGCTCAAATAGACGACGGTATCTGTACCATCGCCACCGTCGTAGACGTCATCTCCCGCGCCGAAGCCACCGATGATCGTATCGTTTCCGCCAATGCCGAAGAACTGATTGTTACCGGCATCGCCAATTAGAGTGTCACTGAAATCCGTCCCACGCGCGGATTGGATATCAAATAGGCCATCACGACGACCATCCGACGTGGTCGCGGTCCCTTGGGCGAGGTCGATGGTGATGCCAAACGCCCCGCTGTAGCGATAGTCGACCTCGTTGTGGCCGAATCCTCCAAAGATCAGGTTGTCGCCGCTGTGCGCAACCAAAACATCGTCGCCATTTCCTCCATTGAGAATGGTCGGTGTTCTAAGCAGATTGAGTGTGATCAACCCAGCGACGGGTGCGCTACCACCATCGCTCACGAAGGTCGAAATCGTCGTGTCGCATTCTTGCCCGACGTTGGGAATGAACGATGCCGAGGCAAGCGCTGCATTCACCTGGGCTATTGTGCCCTGGATGGACCAAGTACCGGATACTACGTCGTACACAGCGCCGGCGGACGCGCCGAGCGAGCCTATCGTGGGGTCGGCAAGCACGAGTTGTACGGTCAACTGAGCATCTGGATTGGGGTCTGCAACGACCATGCTGCCAAGCGCAACAACCGCTTGATCGCGTTGGTACGAAAGAGTCAGCGACCAATCGGAGACGACGGGTCCAATGCCCGTACCAGGCTCAGAAATAGCGGCAATGTCAACCGACGACGCAAAATTGCCGGGCGCCAGGGCAAAAGGCGTGACACCCTGAAGTGTGGCAAGTGTCTTGAACTGAGCGCCTGTGCCGGCTCCATCCAAGTCGATCTGAAATACCGTGTTGTTTCCGGAGGCGACAAAGCGCACGTAGCCATCGTGAATCGGTGTCGTGCCGATGTAGCCGACGCTTGCAAGCACATCGGCGAAATCAAGCACGTCCACCATCATTCCCGTGCCTGTTCCCACACTGAAATCCGTGATGATATCGGCGCCATCGAGAATGCTGCGATATACGAACCGGGTATGAGCGGAGCCACCTACGAACTGGAGTGGCCCCGAGCCACCTGTAAGGGTGTCGTTTCCTCCGCCCCCTTCGATCAGCAGATCGCTAGCAGGATGCGCACCGGCCAGGATCACATCGTCGCCGCCTCGACCGTCAATTGTTCCAGCCGAAGAAAAATCGACCCAAAGAATATCGTCGGCCTGCGAGCCGTAAATGGCGCCACCATGGCTAGCTCTTACAAGTATCTTCTCAATCGATTGCAGCACGTCGAAAGTGCTGCCTACTTGAAGAAATCCGGCCGCAAGGTCGATTGTGATTGGACTAGGAGTCGGTAAGAAAATATTTAGAAAGTCCGTTCCTGCACCACCATCGATGGCGTCGTTTCCACCTTGAACGGATAGCGTGTCATCGCCCTCGCCGCCCACGAGGACATCATTGTCACTGCTGTCAGAAATGACATCATCACCCGCACCGCCAAGCAGGGTGGCCGCGCCATACCAAGCACGAAGCGTATCGTTCCCATCCCCGCCATCGAGGGTTCCAGCGCCGTAAATAGCATCATTGCCATTTCCACCCAGGAGGATTCCAGTTCCATTTAGATTATCGTTTCCATTGCCCCCATCGAGCAGGTCTGATCCGGAGTGGCATCCAGCAAGGCTATCATCCCCATCACCGCCATAAAAGGTGGACGAATTCAAACTCGGATCAGTAGTCCAACCTCCACTGTCGATACCATCATTGCCGTCGCCGCCATAAACGGTATCGTGCCCAAGAAGGGATTGAATTTGGTCATCACCGCCGTTGCCATAAATGATGTTGTCGTGGTTGTTCCCATGGATCGTGTCATTCTGGTCCGAGCCGATGACCCCATCAATGTTACGCAACGAATCGCTTCCGCTAAGTCCGTCGCCGGACAGACTCTGATCCCACCGTACAGTGCCATTGTCAGCAACCGGGGGAAGCTCGATCGTGATGGTCGTCGGTCCCGTGGCGCCAGAGAAGTCTGCGTAGTTGAAGCCGCTCCCGCCGTCGAGAATATCGTCGCCGGAGCCGCCCCACAGTTTGTCGTCGCCGCCGAGACCTTGGAGCAAATCATTACCGCTGGTCCCTATCAGGGCATCGTTACCTGAGTCACCGGTTTGTGAGCTGCTGCTACCGACGGCAATCGTCGCAGTTGCGCTTCCGTTCCCTCCAACTCCATCACTGACGTAATAGGTGAAGCTGTCCACGCCGGAGTAGTCCTGCGCCGGCGCGTAAGTAATCGAGCCGTCTTCGCCCAAAGTGATTGAGCCATGCTGAGGGCCAAGCCAAGTGCTCGTTAGAACGAGACTTCCACTTCCAGTGTATATGTCATTCTGCAAGACATTGAAAGAGACCGATGTATTTGGATTGGTGACGAGAAAGTCGTCCTGCGCCATCGGCGACTGATTGACCGTGACGGTGATGGTGCCAGCCGCCTGTGCGCCGTGGATATCCTCGACTGTGTAGGAAAAGAAATCGTTGCCAATGAAACCTGAAGCAGGTGTGTAACTGAGCGTGCTGCCGTTGCGCGTGATCGTTCCGTGACTCGCATCACCGTGCCCGACCAAAGTCGGCAGACTGAATTGATCATCGGCATCGCGATCGTAGGAGAAATCGCTCGGGGCTATCACTAGCTGTTGCCCGACGTTGATCGTCTGATGAACGTCGGATGCGATCGGCGGATGGTTTGTGTCCGTCGGAGCCGTCGGTGTCGGCGTATATGCATTGACATTGACGGTCACCTGCGCAGTCGCCGACGCGCCATGGCCATCGGTGGCGGTATAGGAGAAAGAATAGGGGCCGACGAAGGCCAACGACGGCGTAAAGATAATCGCGTCTTGCGTATCAGACTTGATGACAGCGAGTTGAGAATCGACGCCAGACAAGCTGGTGATATTAACCAGATGCGAGTCGTCGTTCGCAAGCGCTTGGATGACTATGGGATGCCCGGATGTTGTCGTCGCGATGTCGTCGTTTGCTATCAGTACGCTAGGCACTGGCGCGGTTGCCGCATCAAGACTAATGATGGTGAACGTCGAGGCCGCCCCTTGGGCATGAGCGTCGCTGGCGCGAACGCCGAAACTGTCCCGCGTTCCGGCTGGCCCGACGACATATTGCAGGTTGGCAAATTCCAAGGGCGTCAACGCAAAACTCTGGCCCTCGGGCTCACGAACTGCACCGAGTAGAAAGTACCCGCTGCCGGCCGAGTCGTTGATCGTGTAGGACACGACAGGATCACCGTCTGGGTCGACCCCGTAGAAAAGTCCTGGCGCGGGGGTTGTCGTTCCGCCGGCCAAAGCCTTCGAATTCGTGCCGTCGACGTGAGGTGCCGTGTTCAGTCGCGGGGTAGTCGTGGGTGCCTGCGGAACTATGCCGCCATGGCTCGCGAACTCGTCGTACAGGGAGACGTTTGAGCCGATCTTGGTTAGGCCGTCGGTCGTGAATTGCTGGAGAAGTTCAACACGAGGACTCGGCTGGTTCATGTTCGGGATCGTGATGGAACCGCCCGTATAGCTGATTATTAGGTCATTGTTATTTGGTGAAACGGAAAAGTTGAGTTGCCCAGAATCCCAAATCTGGATGGAATCCAGGCCTCCCTGTTCCACGAGAATGTCATTGTCGTCGCCTGTATGGACCACGTAACAGTCATCGCCTATGCCCCCGTACAGGAAGTCGCCGCCTGGCCCTCCGTCCAAAGTGTCGTTACCATCGCCGCCATAGATGATGTCATCGCCAATGCCGCCTTGCAGAATATCGGCGCCAAAACCCCCATCGAGAATGTCATTGCCGGCGAATCCGGAAATGACCTCTGAGACTAGACTACTGCCGATGACGACGTCAGCACCCGATGATCCGGAAAGAACCTCGTCCAAGAAGCCGATAACATACGAAAATGCGCGAACATCAAAATGATGTCCATACTGAGCATTCTTATCCAACTCTGTTGCAATCGCAGATGCGGTAATTTCATATAGATTTGAACTGTGTTGAGTGCCGGAAGCACCGTTTCCGGAAAGGGCATTTGCTGCAAGACCTAGCAGACTGGTATCCGCCTCGCTGGGTAGGTCGACGCGGATGTCGTTCCCTTGGACATCTTCGAAGGGCGCTACGCGAAATACCGGATCTCCTTGCCCAAGCGAATCGATATGCCCGATATTGATAAGCCGTAAATCGCTTCCATAGTTGGCAGGAATATCGGTTACGCCAGGAGATCCAAAGGTAACGCCGGTGAGCAGGGCATCGGAATGGGCAGCCATGGCTTCTTCCACCATCGCGCCGCCCAAACTATGACCGGTTAGAAGAACTCTCGTTGCGCCAAGAAGATCAGTCGCCTTTAGGAGAACCTCTGAGACCAAATTATCAAACCCCAGCCAATAGATAGGCCCGAAATTACCAGTTGAAAAGAAATCGTTACTTATGTCGATAAGGGATTCTGTTCCCCTGAACGAAATTGCAAGCGTATGTGTTGAGGCATTGAAGGCCAGAAGTGCCTGAGCATCCAGTTCACCCAAGAAGCCCGAGGCGCTGTAATAGCCATGTGAGTCAACGCCTAGGCTGTCGTTGAACAAAGTAGGGCTGACATATTTCCAGTTCGAGCCGGGCAGGCTTTTCAGGTAATCCCAGGCATACATTCCTCTATCGTATGCGGCGACTGCCAAGACGCCGGCATCACGTATATCGTTGACCGTGAGGCTTAAGGTAGATTGATAGCCTTTGCTGATGTCCAAGCTAGTGGCTGCTACGCTGCCAGTGCTCGCCTCGAGTACCCAATTCCCGCCCGCCGCCGCCCCCGTCAAATCCGTCGACGCCGCCACATCCGCCCCCGTAGCCTGTGCGAGGCTGCCGATGAACTGCAAACCCACATCGCCCGCCGCGACATTGCAGCCATACAGCAAAATGTCGCCGCTCTCGGTCAGCGACTTGCCGATGGTTTCAAGTTGGCTGGCGTGCGTGGCAAGAGCGGCAGTATCGATAACGCTGCTGCCCAGCAACACGCTGCCGGAACTGCCATGCGAGACAATGTGAATGGCATCGATGCCGGATCGCCCTTGCAGGCTGGCGACGATTTGATCGAGGCCGTCGGCAGTGTCGCCAACCAGGACAACTTCCGTTGATGAAGGCAGCCCGACGATCAGCGCGTCGATGTCGGCGACGCGCGCATCGATGAATACGACTGAATTGCCCATATGACCTCCCTTGGCGCCCGCATCCGCGAGGATGCATGCCTATCACCAAAGCAATAGCATGCCGTTGAATTGGCTGTACTTTCGCAATCATGATACCGCCATCGCAGGGAAACCCCTACTGCAGCTACTGGAAATTCGCCGGCATCCAGATAGCTCGGCTGGCACTCCACCGGGTACGGCCGACGGCGCCGCGAATCAATATCGGCGGCCGAGGCTCCGAATTGCCCCCAAGGGCCGATTGCGCGCTCAGCCGATCTGCCACGCAGGGATGGCTTCGACGTTCGAAGTCAGGGGTAGGCGCTCGTTGCACAAGCAGACCACCGCTCCCGGCCCAAGCGTCAGCCCGAGGTTCTTTAGTACTGCAAAATGACGCACGGCATCCCGCCACGGTTGCCCGGTTTTCTTGATCTCGACAGGGTGCACGCGACCATCGCGGACGATCAGCACGTCGATTTCTTTCTGATCCTTGTCGCGGTAGTAGTAGAACGGCGCCTGCTTGCCATTGTGCCAATAGCTTTTCAGCATTTCGGCCAACACCCAGGTCTCGAAGACGGCGCCCGACATCGCGCCTGCCTCCAGCGTCTCGGGGCTGCTCCATTCGGTCAGATAGGCGGCCAGACCGCTGTCGAGAAAATACATCTTGGGAGTCTTGACCAGTCGCTTGGATAGATTGGTGTGATAGGGCTCCAGTAGCCAGACCAGCCCCGACGCCTGGAGAATCGATAGCCAGTGTCGAGCCGTATTAGGCGCCACGCCGACGTCGCGCGCCATGTCGGCGATGTTGAGCAATTGCGCCGTGCGGGCAGCGGCGCTGCGCAGAAAGCGGGTGAAGGCCATCAGGTCGCCCACCTGGGCCAGATCGCGAACATCGCGTTGCAGGTAGGTTTGCAGGTAAGACCCGAAAAACAGGTCGCGGTCGGCGGCATCGGCGGCGTAGAGCGCCGGAAAACCACCGCGCCATATGCGTTCGAACACCCATGCCAGGGGAGAACTGGCTATCTCCTGCGCAGGCTTGTCCGCGAATGCATTTCCAGGCAGGAAAGGCAGCGTTGCGGCGCCAAGGCCCAGCGATTCGACGAGGGACAAGCCTTGCAGATGCATCACCGCCACCCGCCCCGCCAAAGATTCACTGACGTTTTGCATCAGGTGGAAGGGTTGCGAACCGGTGAGCCAGACCAATCCTTTGCCGCCGTCGGTATCGACGATTTCCTTGATGAGAGGAAGCAATCCGGGCGCATACTGGATTTCGTCTATCAGCACCGGAGGCGGAAAGCGCTGAAGAAAAAGTGCCGGTTCTTCTCGCGCCAGTGACAGAAGCAAGGGATTGTCGAGCGTTACGTAGCGCCGTGGAGGCCGGCCTGTCGCTTCGCGCTCGCACAATGCCCTGAGCAGGGTTGTCTTGCCTACCTGGCGGGGACCGGTCAGCATCAATACCGGAAACTGCCGGCTTGCTGTGACGATAAAGGTTTCCAAGGTCCGAGGAAGGTAAGATTGCATTTCGTTTTCGTCCAATCGTCCGGTGGAATGCATTTTAGACGAACTCCTGGAATATTTCACGGACTCTCAGTCGAACACCTTATCCAGCACTCGCCCGATCGAGCGCCAGCCGTAAACCGGGGTCGTCGTGCGCGCCTGGTCGGCATCCCCACCATGAATCAGCAGGGTGGGCGGACTCCCCGCCAGCGAGGCAAAGCGCGCCAGCGGGGCGAACCAGTCCTCGGCGACGGTACGGCCTGACTTGCACTCGACGGCGGCAAGGACGGCGTCGCCGCGCGTGACCAGCAGGTCGATCTCGCGGCCGGCGGCATCGCGCCAGAAATGCAACTCTTCGGCGCGCAAGGCATGGCGACGACGCTTGACGAACTCGGCGACAACGAAGGTTTCGAAGAGCGGGCCACGCATCGCGCCCGTCACAAGCGCGGCGGCGTCGCGCACACCGGCGAGCCAGGCGGCCAGGCCCGTGTCGAGAAAATACAGCTTCGGCGCCTTGGTCAGGCGCTTGCCGAAATTGCGATGAAACGGCGGCAGGCGCATGACGAGGTAGCTGGCTTCGAGCACTCCCAGCCAGGCATGGGCGGTGTTGTGCGTGATGCCGCAATCCGCTGCGAGTGCCGACAAATTCAGCAACTGCCCGGTGCGGGCGGCGCACATCAGGACAAAACGGTGGAAGCTTTCCAGGTCGCGCACCTGAATCATGCGACGCACGTCGCGCTCGACGTAGGTGGCCACGTAGTCGGCAAACCACAGATGCGGTGGGATTCCCCGGTCATAGAGCGGTGGATAGAAGCCGCGTGCCAACCAGGTTTCCAGAGAGTCGGCAGGCCGGGTGGCGGAAATTTCGTCGAAGTCGAAGGGCAGCAGGTGCAGCAGGCCAACACGCCCGGCCAGCGACTGCGATATGCCCTCCATCAGGCCGAATTGTTGCGAACCGGTGAGCACAAAGAGGCCCATGCGGCGGTCGCCATCAACCCGTGTCTGCAGGTAGGAAAAAAGATCGGGCACGCGTTGCGCCTCGTCGAACACCGCGCCGTCGGGAAACTGGGCAAGGAAGCCGCGCGGATCGGTGGTGGCCAGCGTTTTCACGTCGGGATCTTCGAGGCTGACGTAGGGCTTGTCGGCGAAAACCGCGCGCGCCAGCGTGGTCTTGCCGGCCTGGCGGGGGCCGGTAATCGCCACAACGGGATAGTAGCGGGCGAGCTCGGCGAGGCGAGGGGCGGCGGAACGGGGGATCATGACCGGAAGCTAATCCTGAATGATCAGATTGTCAATTCAATTTACAATCTCACCAAAGCCATCTCGCCAACTGACTATTCAAACCGAGCGAACCGCCGAAAAAAAGCGCCCGTCTCGCGAGGGGCGCTTTTCTTCGGTCATGCCAGGGCGTCAGGCATTCTGCTTGAGCTGATCCAGAATTCCCGGATTTTCCAGGGTCGACACGTCCTGGGTGATCTCCTCGCCCTTGGCCAGACTGCGCAGCAGACGCCGCATGATCTTGCCGGAGCGGGTCTTCGGCAGGTTCTCGCCGAAGCGGATGTCCTTGGGCTTGGCGATCGGGCCGATTTCCTTGCCGACCCAGTTGCGCAGTTCGTTGGCGATCTTCTTCGCTTCTTCCGCCGTGGGGCGCGACTGCTTGAGCACCACGAAGGCGCAGATGGCTTCGCCGGTCAGGTCGTCGGGACGGCCCACCACAGCGGCTTCCGCCACCAGCGGATTGGAGACCAGGGCCGACTCGATTTCCATGGTGCCCATGCGGTGTCCGGAAACGTTCAGGACGTCGTCGATGCGGCCCATGATGGTGAAGTAGCCGGTCTTGGCGTCGCGCATCGCGCCGTCGCCGGCCAGATACAGATTGCCGCCGAAATCCACCGGGAAGTAGGACTTCTTGTAGCGCTCCGGATCGCCGTAAATGGTGCGGATCATCGCCGGCCAGGGCTTCTTGACCACCAGGAAACCGCCCTTGCCCCATTCGACGTCATTGCCGGTCTCATCGACGATGGCGGCGGCGATACCGGGGAAAGGCAGGGTGCAGGAACCCGGTACCAGCGGCGTGGCGCCGGGCAGCGGGGTGATCATGTGGCCGCCGGTTTCGGTCTGCCAGAAGGTGTCGACGATCGGGCAGCGGCCGCCGCCGACATTGTTGTAGTACCACATCCAGGCTTCCGGATTGATCGGCTCGCCGACCGAACCGAGGATGCGCAGGCTGGTCAGGTCATAGTTCTTCGGATGCGTGGTCGGTGTGTTCTCGCCGGCCTTGATCAGCGAGCGGATCGCCGTCGGCGCGGTGTAGAAGATGTTGACCTTGTGCTTTTCGATGGTCTTCCAGAAACGGCCGGCATCAGGGTAGGTCGGCACGCCTTCGAACACGATCTCGGTGGCGCCGCAGGCCAGCGGACCATAGGTGATGTAGGTGTGGCCGGTGACCCAGCCGATGTCGGCGGTGCACCAGAAGACATCGTCGGTCTTGATGTCGAAGGTCCACTTCATGGTCAGGATCGCGTGCAGCAGATAGCCGCCGGAGCTGTGCTGGACGCCCTTCGGCTTGCCGGTGGAACCCGAGGTGTAGAGCAGGAACAGCGGATGCTCGGCACCGACCCACTCCGGCTCGCAAGTGTCGGACTGGCCGGCGATGGCGTCGTCCCACCAGATGTCACGGTCGGCCACCATGTTGCAGGGACCGCCGGTGCGCTTGAAAACGATCACGGTCTTGATCGACTCGCAGCCGCCCATGGCGATGCCGTCGTCGACCGCGGGTTTCAGCGGAATGTTCTTGCCGCCGCGGCATTGCTCGTCGGCGGTGATCACGGCGACCGCGCCGGCATCCTGGATGCGCTCCTGCACGCTCTTGGCGGAGAAGCCGCCGAACACCACCGAGTGGATCGCGCCGATGCGGGCGCAGGCCTGCATCGCCACCACGCCTTCGATCGACATCGGCATGTAGATCAGGACGCGATCGCCCTTCTTGATGTCGTGCGCCTTCAGCGCATTGGCGAACCTGGCGACGCGGGTCAACAGATCCTTGTAGGTCACCTTGGTGACCTCGCCGCCGTCGGCTTCAAAAATGATCGCGACCTTGTCGCCCAGACCGGCCTCGATGTTGCGATCGAGGCAGTTGTAGGAAACGTTCAGCTTGCCATCGGCAAACCACTCGTAAAAGGGTGCCTTGGATTCGTCCAGCGATTTGGTGAAAGGCTGCTTCCAGGTCACATGCTCACGCGCCAGTCGCGCCCAGTAACCGGCGTAATCCTGCTCGGCCTCCTTGCACAGCGCCTCGTAGGCCGCCATCCCGGAAATGGTGGCCTTCTTGACCACAGCGTCCGCCGGGGGGAATACACGACTTTCCGTGACATTTGATTCGATGCTGGACATTGACACCTCTCCTCTCGCATGTAGCCGGATGGAATCCGGATGAAAAGAATTTCCGCCAAGCTGGCCGTACCTGGGGTCAGGCGACCATGCTGGTATTCGCTTTTGGAAGACAACGCTGCTGCCGACCGGCTCTGCTGCTTGTCGCAGCCATAGATTTTAAGTGCTTACATATTAAAGCGAAAGAGCCTTACATGCGACTTACGCTGCCCGTCCGGCATTGCGGCCCGGCTCCTGAGGTAATATTGCTGCCCCGCACCAACCTTGCCCGCCCCTATGAATCAGATCATCAAACCCATGGAGTTCTTCATCTTCTGGAGCCGCTGGCTGCAGGCGCCCCTGTATCTCGGGCTGATCATCGCCCAGGGCGTCTATGTGTATCAGTTCATGCACGAACTGGCGCTGCTGGTGACCAAGGCCGGCAGCCTCAGCGAAAACGAGGTGATGCTGATCGTCCTCGGCCTGATCGACGTGGTCATGATCGCCAACCTGCTGATCATGGTCATCATCGGCGGCTACGAGACTTTCGTATCAAGGCTCGACCTCGAAGGCCACCCCGACCAGCCGGAATGGCTGTCCCACGTCAATGCCGGCGTGCTCAAGGTCAAGCTGGCGGTGGCCCTGATCAGCATTTCCTCGATCCACCTGCTGCGTACCTTCATCAACGCCGGGCATACCGAAGACCGCGTCATCATCGCCCAGATCGCTATCCACGTTTCCTTCCTTTTTTCGGCGATAGCCATCGCCTACACCGACAAGATCATGATGCAGACTTTGTCCGTGGGCAAACACTAAGGACTCCACCATGACCACCATCCGCCAGGACGATTTCGTCCAGTCCATCGCCGATGCCTTCCAGTTCATCAGCTACTACCACCCGCTTGACTACATCACGGCGCTGGGCGAAGCCTACGAGCGCGAGGAGTCGCCCGCGGCCAAGGACGCCATTGCCCAAATCCTGACCAACAGCCGCATGTCCGCCGAAGGCCATCGCCCCATCTGCCAGGACACCGGCATCGCACTGGTATTCCTCAAGGTCGGCATGCAGGTGCAATGGGATGCGACGCTTTCGGTCCAGGAGATGGTCAATGAAGGCGTGCGCCGCGCCTACGGCAATGCCGACAACCCCCTGCGCGCCTCGGTACTGGCCGACCCTGCCGGCACGCGCAAGAACACCAAGGACAACACCCCGGCCGTGGTGCATTACGAAATCGTTCCCGGCGATCACGTCGAAGTGATCTGCGCGGCCAAGGGCGGCGGCTCGGAGGCCAAGGCCAAGTTCGCCATGCTGAATCCCTCCGACGACCTGGTCGAGTGGGTCCTCAAGACGATACCGACCATGGGCGCCGGCTGGTGCCCGCCCGGCATCCTGGGAGTCGGCATTGGCGGTACGCCGGAAAAGGCCATGCTGCTGGCCAAGGAAGCCATCATGGCGCCGGTGGACATCCACGAACTGAAGGCTCGTGGGGCCAAAACAAGGGCTGAGGAACTGCGCCTCGAACTGCACGAGAAAATCAACGCCCTGGGCATCGGCGCGCAAGGCCTCGGCGGCCTCACCACCGTACTCGACGTCAAGGTACTCGACTACCCGACGCACGCCGCCAACCTGCCGGTGGCGCTGATTCCCAACTGCGCCGCGACGCGCCACTGCCACTTCCACCTCGACGGCTCCGGCCCTGCCAAACTGCAGCCGCCCAGCCTCGAAGACTGGCCCAAGGTGACCTGGCAAGCCGATGCCGCCACCGCCACCCGCGTCGACCTGAACACCTTGACCAAGGCCCAGGTCGCCGCCTGGAAGCCGGGCCAGAAGCTGCTGCTCAACGGCAAGATGCTGACCGGCCGCGACGCCGCGCACAAGCGCATCGCCGACATGCTGGCCAAGGGCGAAAAGCTGCCGGTCGATTTCACCAACCGCGTCATCTACTACGTCGGCCCTGTGGACCCGGTGCGTGACGAAGTGGTCGGCCCCGCCGGCCCCACCACGGCGACGCGGATGGACAAGTTCACCCGCATGATGCTGGAACAGACCGGCCTGATCTCGATGATCGGCAAGTCCGAGCGCGGCCCGACCGCGATCGAGGCCATCAAGGACAATAAATCGGCCTACCTGATGGCCGTCGGCGGCGCCGCCTACCTCGTCGCCAAGGCGATCCAGTCGGCCAAGGTGGTCGGCTTCGCCGACCTCGGCATGGAAGCCATTTACGAGTTCGACGTCAAGGACATGCCGGTCACCGTCGCCGTCGATTCGCTGGGGACTTCGGTGCATATCACCGGGCCGAAGGAATGGCAGGCGAAGATCGGGAAGATTCCGGTCAAGGTCGCCTGAGCGCCTGGAAGGCCGCGAAAGAACCTTCTCTTAATCATCCAAGGGATGCCCTCGGGGGCAGCGGATATTCGGCCTCGGGTTTATCGCGGGCCACCGCTGCCGACCGCGAGCCGTCTATTGTTATTTGCATACTGAATTGCCGTTCACCCGTCCGTTGCAAGCTCTCGGAACAAGGACATTCCCCTTCCCAAAGTCCTTGCTTAGCTGTTGCAGCGGGGTGGCACGGAAGGTATCCGGATTCCAGGGCTTGACAATGAAGTCGCCCGCGCGCGTACGTCACTCGGACTCACGCCGTAGCGCTTGCGAAAGCTTCGACTGAGATGCGAGGGGTGCGAGAAGCCGCACATATAGGCCACGCTGGTGATCGACAAATGGCTGTGCCGAGGCGCTTGCAGCATAGCGTGGCAACGCTCCAGACGCAGTTGCAGGATGTGCTGCTCCACCGACAGGTCGTGCGCGCGGAACACCTCGTACAGGTAACTCAAAGACAGTCCGCAACCGCCAGCCACGCTGGCCGGCGTCAGCGACAGGTCGTGCAGATGGCCGGCAATGAAATGGCGCGCCCGGCACAGATGCCGGAAACGGGTGTCGCCCTCCCCCTGCGTTGCGTGCGTGGGCTCCAGAACCAACAACGCGATCAGATCGAGCATCTGCTCGCTCAGGCAGTTGAACTGGATTTCGCTCCAGCTTGAAAAGCCGCTGACAAACGCCTGACAGAAGGATTCGAGCAGCGCTATGCTGCCTGTCTGGCGCGGGTCGTCGCGGCGCAGCGCGTACAGCGGCTGGGGACGACGTTCTCGCTGGCGCAGCGCGGCAGCCGGGAACGCAACGCTGACGGTGCCGTATTCGTTGTCGGGCACGCCGCTGTAAGGTACGGCATGGTTGAACAGGTAGATATGACCTGGGTCGAGCACGTGTTCCCGGTTATCTTGGCGCACGCGCAGCCGGCCGCTAAAAGGGCAAGTCAGGGTGTAGTAATCGGTTTCGAGTCGCTCGACGTCGTAACGGCTGCGCTGCAGTTGCTGGCCCTTGTAGTGCAGCAGATGCGAGCACCAAGTGCCGCGGTTCTCGGAACGCAGCCGGCCGTAGAAGTTGCTGTCGGTCGAGGTCACTGCTATCGGGCCGAAGGCCACGATCATCGTGTCCTGCCATGCGGCAAAACGGCGCTGGGGTGCGAGGTGGCTAGTTTCGAAGTTTATGATGGTCATGGGCGCGCCGAATTGAACTGCGTGCCCACTGTAGCAGAGCCAGAGTCCGGATCGCAACACCGCGGGGATATCCTTGTCGGTGCCGGGGCGCCCGTCTATTCCAACGCGCCGTATACGTATTCCCGAAACAAGGTGCGATAGCGTAGCCGGTGGCGGGTGGAGCGCATCATCAGCACCGCAACGAGCTGCCGCGATGGGTCGACCCAAAACGTGGTGCCGGAGAGGCCGGGCCAGCCGAAATCGCCCACGGCGCCCGGAACGGGATTTGCGTCTGCCTTGGTCCGGACCATGACGCCCAGTCCAAAGCCTTGACCAAGCTCGGGCAAGGGTGCAGTAGCTTCCAGCGCCTCTACGCTAGGTCCGAAGCGCACGCCCTCGGGCAGGTGATTGCGCGTCATCAGACGTACCGTCAGCGGCGCGAGCAGGCGAACCCGGTCGAGTTCGCCTTCTCCGAGCAGCATGCGGGCAAAGCGAGTGTAGTCCTGCGCCGTAGCCCACAGGCCAGAGCCGCCCGCACACCAGCGCACCGCCGGAAAAGGCGGCGGCGCCAGCGTCGTGTCGTCACCGGGCAGCGGCCAGGCGATTCGCTCACGGTCCGTTTCGCCTACCGAGAAACCGAAACTTGCCAGCCCCAGCGGTCCGCTGATGTGCTGACCGATGAAGTCAGCCAGCGATTGGCCAGAGACGACCTCTATCAGACGACCGAGCACATCGGTGGACATTCCGTACTCGAACATCGTCCCCGGTGGGCTCAGGAGCGGCAGCCGGGCAATCTTTTCCGCCAGTTCGGCGTTGTCCTGCGTCATGTCGAACAGCTTCGCCTGGTGGTACAGAGCGTGCAGCGGCGACACATCGGGGGCGCCGTAGGGCAGACCAGAGGTGTGGCGCAGCAGGTCGAGTACCTTGATAGGTGGCTCTTCGGGCCGGTGGCGCAGAGCCGGCAGATAGTCCCGTACCAGATCGTGCAGACCGAGCTGACCGGCCTCGATCAGCATCATGGCCGCCACCGAGGTGACCGGCTTGGTCATTGACGCCAGCCAGAACACCGCGTCGCGCCGCATCGGGGTGCGCTCGACTGGCTGACTGTAGCCGATCACCGCTTCATATATGGTCTGGCCGGCCTGTGTCACCAGCACCACGGCGCCGGGGACGAGGCCTTGGTTGACCTCGCCTTCGATGAAGTCGCCCAGGTTCCGCAGCCGCCGGCCGGCGAGCGCGGCAGAGGCCGTCATTGCCGCACCATCAGGCCAGGCAGCCAGGTCACGAGCGACGGTGCGGCGTAGAACAGCGCCGTCGCCAGCAGCATGATGACGACGAAAGGCATGGCACCCGCCGAGATGTCGCGCAGATTGGCCTTGCCGCCAGACACGCCTTCCAGGATAAACAGGATCATGCCCACGGGTGGAGTGATGAGGCCGATCTCGACCATCAGGACCAGCACCACGCCGAACCACAGCGGATCCCAGCCTACGGCCGCGATCAGCGGCAGCATCACGGGCAGCGTCATGAGCACCATGGACATCGATTCGACGAACATGCCCAGCACCAGGTAGAACAGCACGATCATGGCCATGAGCAAGGGTGCTGGAAGGTTCAGTCCGCGGATGGACTGCACCAGGCTGCCGGCCATGTTCTGGGAATCCATCACATAGCTCAACTGCGATACCCCAGCGGCAATCACCAGCAGAAAACTCGTGACCAGCACCGCCTCCTCCAGCGCTTCGACGACGATCTGGCGGCTCAGCGCGCCGCGAAGTTTGCACAGTAGCAGCGCCACCAGTGCTCCGAGCGCTCCGGCTTCGGTCGGAGTGGCCCAGCCTGCGTAGAGCGAACCCAGCACGGCGACCATTAGAACCGCAAAGGACAAGACGCCTCTTGACGCCGAGAATTTCTCGGCGAACGTATAGCTGCGCCCGGTCGGCGCGGCCTGCGGGTAGCGCAGCAGCCACAGCCAGGTCACCAGCGCGAACAGCGCCATCAGCGTCAGGCCCGGAACAACGCCGGCAATGAACAAATGGGTAATCGGTACGCTCGCCAGCGAGCCGTAGACAATCATCGCCACGCTGGGCGGGATCATGATGCCGAGCGTGCCGCCGGCGGCCAGCACGCCGTAGGTCAGGCGCTTGTCATAGCCCTCGGACTGCATATGAGGGCCGGCAACCTTGCCCATCGTCGCGGCGGTGGCCAGGCTGGAGCCGGAGACGGCGGCGAACAGCCCGGCCGCGCCGATGGCGGCATAGGCAAGCCCCCCGCGCACGCGGCCGAAAAGCACGCGCATGGCATGGAACATTTCACTCGAGACCTCGCTCTTGACCAGCAGAGCTCCCATCAGCACGAACATGGGAATGGCCGACATCTCGAACGAGTTGGTCGCATTCCACGAGCGTTCGCCGAGCACGCGCAGCAGCGGCACTGGCAGCCAGCCCATCAGCCCAATTGTGGCCAGGAGGCCCATGACGTGGGCCACACCCAGGCCGGCGAATAGCAGGTAGAGCATGCCGAGTATCAGCACCAGGCCCTTGACCGCCAGCGCTGCACCAGCCGATGCAGCGAAGGCCAGCGCCGGCGGCGCCAGCACCGCCAGCAACCCGATTGCCAAGCGAGCACCCGAGCACAGCGCGCCGGCCAGTACGGTGCTGCCGGCCAGCAGCCACACACCGTGGGCGGCAGACAGCTTGAGCGGCAACCAGCCCAGCGTGGCCGCGTGCAGCGCCAGCAACGGCAGCCAAAGCACCAGAGCGGCGGCGAGTCGCCGGCCTGCCGTCGCGCGCCCGTGCGCCATGGCCTGAATCGCCAACGCCAGCGTCCAGCCCAGACTACCCGCGGCCATGATACTTTGCGGTATCCACAAGGGTGTGCTGTCCAGCCCCCAGTCGCGGGTACCGGCGGTGAATTCGCGGTGAACGAAGTCCACCACGCGCCAGCCTACGATGTTGTAAACCAGCAGCGCGGCCCAGGCGATGCTGGCCTCGACGCGCTCGCGTCGAGGCGTGACCAGGCAGTCCAGCCAGAGCGTAACGCGGATATGGGCGCCGGCCAGTTGCACCGCTGCGGCGCCCAGGAAGGTGATGGCCACCACCAGGTAGCCCGAATACTCGGTGGCCCAGGTGGTGGGCAGGTTAAACAGCGTGCGCCCGACGATCTCCCGGACCATTATGAGCAGCATTGCGAGCACCGCGCCGATACCCAGCCAGCGCGACACGCCCCTCACCAGCGCATGCGCGCCGAACGCGGGGCGAGCGCCGGACGCTGTGGCGTCCTGCGCCCCGGCCATCACTGGCCCAACTGTTTGCGTACGTTGGCTTCCCATTGGCGTGCATCAATGCCTTTGGCCTGCGCAGCCTTGTACCAGACCTCGAACGCGGGCCTGGAGTACTGGTCGGACTGCGCGCGCTTTTTCTCCGCCGCGTCCACACTGTGGAAATCTACGCCTTTGTCACGCCAGAGCTTGGGCATCTTGGCTGTTTTGGCACTCCAGTCGGCATTGAGCTCTTTTTCCATGGCCTTGAGTTCGCCAGCGACCTGCGCTTGCAAGTCCTTCGGCAACTGCGCCCAGGCTTCTTGCGAGACCACGATCTGGAACGGTGTCACGGAGCCGAGCTGCCAGTCGGCAGCGTACTTGACGGCGGTGTGGAAACCCGCCTGGTAGGCCCAGCAACTGTCGGTGATCACGCCGTCGATCACACCACGCTGGAGGCCCGGCAGCACCTCACCGGCGGCCAGCGAGGTCGGCTTGGCCCCCAGTTCATTTGCGATCAAGGCGGTGCCTGAATTATTGACGCGAATGCGCTTGCCCTTCCAGTCGTCCGTGGTGCGAATGGGCACGGTGGAAAACAGGGTCTGCGGACAGAACGCGCCAGTGAACACGGGCTGGGCTTTGTAGTCTTTGGCCAACGTGGCGGTGATAGCTGCGCCGTATTCGCCCGCCATCATGCGGTTCATGGACTCCAGGCTTTCCGAGATACCTGGCAGCGTGAGCAGTGCGAACAGCGGCTGCGACGCGGTGTAGTAGCCCAACAGCGGCATGGACAGCTGCACTTCACCATCGCGTATGGCTTCGAGCATGCGGTTTCCGGCGATGAGCGAGCCGTTGGCGGTGATCTCCATGCGGCCTTGCGTGGCCTTGGCGATGCGCTGCGACACATGGTTGGCGATCTCGTGGTAGGTTGAGCCTGGCACCGGCAGGTAGGCCAGCGTCCACTTGACGTCGGGCGCGGCATGCGCCGTCAAGGTGCTCATCAGCAGGCCTACCGCACCCGCGGCGGCGACTGTCTTGATGTGTTGAATCCAGCGTTTCATCACAGTGTCTCCTTTGGTTGGTGAAAACATCCAAGTGCAGTGTAGGCAGCGGCCGCGGGTGCCGCTTAACCCTGCCGCTGCCATCTCTTGACACAGCCATGGATTGGATTGCTTTCGACCATTTCGTCCACTGAACGTGGATCAGGTCGGACAGTCGGACTATTCCTCGACCGAGGTTGCGGATGCGCTGCTGCCCAAATAGCCATTGATGCGAGCCGCTTTGTGGCAGGCGTCCTCTGGTGGGACGCGGCAGACATTCGCCCGGTCGCCGGTGCGTCGAATCGGAATTCAGGACGGCGGTCGGTCGAGCGCCTGGTCTTTCATGGACAGCGGATCTTCGATGGGCTCCAGATGCGTGGTGACATGCGCGTTGTGCAGTACGCCGCAGATGTCCGCTTCGATGCGCTCCGCCCAGTCGTGACCCTGCTGCACCGTCCAGTTTCCAGGCACCAGGACATGCAGGGTCACGAAAGTGCGGCTGCCTGCCTGGCGCGTGCGCAGGGCATGGAAGTCCAGGCCCTGGCGGCGATACCCGGCCAGCAGCGCCTCGATCTGATCCAGCGTTGCGACCGGCAGCGAGGCGTCCATCAGGCCGGCGGCGGAACGCCGCATGAGTTGCCAGCCGGTCCAGACGATGTTCGCGGCAACCAGCAGCGCAATCGCCGGATCGAGCCAGAGCCAGCCGCTCAGCCAGACCAGGCCAACACCCGCAATGACCCCGACGGAGGTCCACACGTCGGTCATCAGGTGATGGGCGTCGGCCTCAAGCGTGATCGAGCGGTGCTCGCACCCGACGCGCATCAGAACGCGGGCCGTGGCGAAATTGATGACGGAGGCGGCCATCGACACCGCCAACCCGATACCGACCGCTTCGAGCGGCTGGGGACTCAGCAGGCGCGCGAGCGCCGTATAAGCGATGCTGAGGGCCGCCAGCAGGATCAGGAAGCCCTCGAAGGCGCTGGAGAAATATTCGGCCTTGCCGTGGCCGTGAGGATGATCTTCGTCGGCCGGCAATGCGGCGACAATCAGCATCCAGAGCGCCATGAGCGCCCCGGCAAGGTTCACGAAGGACTCGATGGCATCCGACAACAGCCCGACCGAGCCGGTCAGCCGCCACGCCACGCCTTTCAGCAGTATGGTGGCCAGCGCCGCCGCGATGGACAGCCAGGCGTAGCGTTTCAGGGATTCCGGCAGCACGGGTTGGCTGCGATTCTAGCCTTGATGCGAATCAGCTGGCATGGAAATAAGGCTGGTTTGCTCCCATCACAACGGCTTCCCCGGGATGAGCGCCGAGCGCATAGGGAATGGTGATGAAAGCCACGCTTGCGACGACGAGCAACACGCCGCCAATGACGGCGACCAGTCTCCTGGCGAAGTTCGGGGATCGGGACATTTGAATGACTCCTGTGGGTTGACGACA
This sequence comes from Sulfuritalea sp., assembly GCF_031426875.1. NCBI lineage: Bacteria > Pseudomonadati > Pseudomonadota > Betaproteobacteria > Nitrosomonadales > Sterolibacteriaceae > Sulfuritalea > Sulfuritalea sp. The sequence goes on along the minus strand of NZ_JASJPC010000003.1, from coordinate 158,555 downwards.
ATCAGTATGCCCGCTTGCGCTTAAGGGGCGCTTAACCGCGCAGCCAGGCCGACCACGGTAAACTGCACGCGCCCTTGCTGAAACTACCCCCTGTAACTACTCGATTGCCCACCGATGATCGCCACCGTCCCGCGAACTGCCAAACCTTTCCCTCCCAGAACATCATGATCGGCGTCTTCGATTCCGGCCTGGGCGGCCTCTCGGTGCTGGCGGCGCTGGTCGAGGCCTTGCCGCAGGCCGACTTCGCCTATTTCGCCGACACCGCCCACGTCCCTTACGGCAACAAGAGCGAAGCGCAGATCCAGTGCCGCGTGCTGGCCATCGGCGACTATCTTGCGACGCAGGGCTGCGAACTGCTGGTGGTGGCATGCAATACCGCCACCGCCGCCGCAGTGCAGGCCTTGCGCGCCGCCCATCCGGGCATTCCCGTGGTCGGTGTCGAACCCGGCATCAAACCGGCGGCGCAGGACAGCATAAGCGGCCGTATCGCCGTGCTGGTCACCGAGGCGACCGCCAACAGCCAGCGCCTGAGGCACTTGATTCGCGACCATGCCGGCCAGGTCGAGGTCTTCGTCGAGCCCTGCCCCGGCTGGGCCACGCATGTCGAAATGCTGCAGCTCGACGATCCGGCGCTGGCGACGGACGTCCGCGCCCGTGTCGAGCCGCTGCTGGAACAGGGGGTCGACCGCATCGTGCTGGGCTGCACGCACTACAGCTTTCTGGCGCCGCTGCTGCGCGAGGTCGTCGGCACGCGCGCGCAACTGGTCGATGTCGCGGCGGCGGTGGCGCGTCAGACGCAACGTCTGGCCGGCCGCCTCGCCCAGGGCGACGGCCGCCTGCAACTGCACGCCTCGGCGCATCCGGAACGCCTGCGCGCCGCCCTGCCGCGCCTGCATCTGGGCCGGCTCGCAAGCCGGATCGCCTAGGATAGCTTGGCCGCCATGCGCCTCGCGGTGCTCTCCGACATCCACGGCAACCTCGCCGCACTGGAGGCTGTTGTAGAGGATTTCAGGCGGCGCGCGGTCGACGCCGTGGTCAATCTCGGCGACAGCCTTTCGGGGCCGCTGCTACCGCTGGAAACCGCGCGCTTCCTGATGGCGCAGGACTGGGTGCAACTGGCGGGAAACCACGAACGGCAGATCCTCACGCTGAGCCCGCAAGGCGCCGATCCGTCGGATGCCTATGCCCGCGCCCAGCTCGGCGCCGCGGAACTGGCCTGGATAGCCTCCCTGCCCCACTGCCGCGCATGGAGCGACGAGGTCTTCATCTGCCATGGCACGCCGGCCCTCGACGCCGAATATTTCCTCGAATCATTGGAGCCGGGCCGGCTGCGCATGGCGGCCGAGGATGAAATCCGTCGCCGCCTCGGCGCAAACACCGCCGACGTCGTCCTCTGCGGGCATACCCATGTGCCACGCATGCTGCGCACGGCCAACGGACAGATGCTGGTGAATCCCGGCAGCGTCGGCCAGCCGGCCTGGGACGACGAGCTGCCGGTATATCACGCCGTCGAGAACGGAGCCCCGGACGCGCGCTATGCCATCATCGAAAACCGGGAGGGCCGCTGGAATGCGCAACTGATTGCGCTTCCCTACGATCACCGCAGCATGGCCGCCGTGGCTCGAACGCACGGGCGTCCCGACTGGGAACACCTGCTGTGCCACGGCTACGTTGCGCCGCATGCCGGTATCGCAGCGGCCATGCCGACCTAGTCGGTCGGCATGGCGTCGAACACCATCACCCGGTTGCGGCCCGCCCGCTTCGCCTGATACAGCGCGTCGTCCGCGCAGCGGATCAGCCCGTCTGCCGTGTCCGCATGCTCCGGCGTTGCGGCAATCCCCATCGAGATGGTGGTCTGCAGCCGCAAGTCGCCGAACGACACCACCTGCTCCTGAAACAGCTGCAGCAACTGCGCCGCGCGGTCGCGGGCGATGTCCAGCGGCATCTTCGGCAACACCAGCAGAAACTCCTCGCCGCCGTAGCGGCATACGATGTCCTCGGCGCGGGCATTCTCCAGCAGCAGCAGGCTGAAAACCCGCAACACCTCGTCGCCGGCCTGATGTCCATGGGTGTCGTTCACGCTCTTGAAATGATCGATGTCGATCATCAGCATCGACAGCGGCACGGCTTCCCGCTTGCAGCGCGCCAGTTCGCGCTCGAGCGTGCCTTCGAGGTAGCGGCGATTGAAGAGACCGGTCAGCGAATCGCGATTGGCCTGGTCGTGGAGCTTTTCCTGCAAGTCGTTGATCTTGCCGATCTGCGCGTGCAGCATCGCGTTGGCATTTTCGAGCGTCTGCTTCTGGCTATCCAGCGTGTCCTGGACCTGGTGCAGTTGGTCGACATAAGCGAAGAACTCGACACCGATCAGCGACAGGTAAACGGCCAGCCCGATGATCGATGCCAGCGTCACCAGGCCGCCGGTATCCGTTGACACATGGAATGCAATCACCGCGGTGGACGCCAGCGCGCCGCCGACAAAGGTCGCGGAGCAGGTCAGGACGCCGGAGATCCCGCGCGTTATGGTGTGGTTCAGCAGGTTGGCGACGAACAGGACCACGCTGATCCACAGCGGAAAGCCGAGGCCCGCCGCCCATGCGCCGCACAACACGGAGTCGACCAGCATGTTGTTGAACTCGGTCCAGCCGCGGATCCAGGCCTTGCGCGTCAGCCAGTGCAGCACATGCGGATAGGCCAGGAATTGCAGCACGAACAAGGCCCAGAGCACCGCGCCATGGCCTTGCGAATACAGCTGCAGACCGATCGGCGCGCCGATCAGGACAAAGGCGGCAATGCGTACCCGGTATCCGCTGGCCACTGCCCAGCGATGCGGCCTTGCGTTGACGAACATGCTCGAATTCAGATTCCGACCCTCTCCAAGATCACAGACACCCGGCTCGTGCTGGCGATTTCTCAGCGTCGTTCGGCGCGAATGACACCTGGCACCTCGCGCAGCAAGGATAACACTCTCTGGAGAATGCCTTTCTCTGATAATTCAACCACAAAGCTCATGTGGGCAATGCCTCCCCGGGATTGCGTCCTGACCGCCGTCACATTGATTTTCTCGCGCGACAGCACGTCGGAAATGTCGCGCAGCAGTCCTTGCCTGTCCCCCGCATCGACCACCAGGTCGACCGGATAGACCGCGCCGGACTGCTCGCCCCACTCCGCGCCGATGACGCGCTCCGGATTGCGTGCCGCCATGTTGCGGAAGTTGATGCATTCGACACGGTGGATCGAGATGCCCTTGCCGCGCGTGACAAAGCCGACGATGGCGTCCGGCGGCATCGGCTTGCAGCAGGTGCCGACCTGGGTCAGCAGCTTGTCCACGCCGACCACCAGGATCCGGCTGTCGCCGGCGCGGCTCTTCTTGGTCTGGATTTCCGGCTCGGGCGGCAAAGGCTCGGCGCCACCGCGCAAGGCCGTGTCGATCGCCCGCATGCCGATCTCGCCGCGCGCCGCGGCAAGGAACAGCGCCTCGGCGCTCTTCAGTCCGAGCTTGACCGCCAGTTCGTCGAGATTGGACTGGGTCTGTCCCTCGCGCTGCAGTTCCCGCGTCACCAGGCTGCGGCCCTGTGCCAGCAGTTCGGCTTCATCCTGGGCCGCAAACCACTGCTTGACCTTGGACCGCGCGCGCGGCGTGGCCAGGTAAGCCTGCGCCGGGTTCAGCCAGTCGCGCGACGGCCCGCCGCTCTTGACCGTGACGATTTCCACACGCTGGCCGTTGGCGAGCGCGGTGTTGAGCGGCACCATGTGGCCGTCGATCTTCGCGCCCCGGCAGCGATGGCCGAGATCGGTGTGCAGCCGATAGGCAAAGTCCAGCGCCGTGGCGCCGCGCGGCAGGTCGATGACCTTGTCCTGCGGCGTCAGCACATAGATCGTGTCGTCCAGCGCCGCGCGCTTGAACTGCTGCACCCACTCCGCCGAATCGGCGATTTCGTCGCGCCACGACAACAACTGCCGCAGCCAGGAAATCTTGTCCTCATAGGCGCCGCCGGCCTTCACCGACTTGCCGGATTCCTTGTAGCGCCAGTGGGCGGCGACGCCCAGTTCGGCATGCTCGTGCATCTCGCGGGTGCGTATCTGCACCTCCAGCGAACGGCCGTCCTCGACCACCACGGCGGTGTGCAGCGAGCGATAGAAATTTCCCTTGGGATGGGAAATGTAGTCGTCGAACTCGCCGTGAATCGGCTGCCACAGGTGGTGCACGATGCCCAGCGCCGTGTAGCAGTCCTTGACTTCATCGACGATGATGCGCACTGCGCGCACGTCATAGACTTCGGAAAAGTCGATGTCCTTGCCGCGCATCTTGTTCCAGATGCTGTAGATGTGCTTGGGCCGGCCGTAGATTTCGGCGCGCACGCCGGAAGCCGCCAGCTCTGCCTGCAGGCGCGCCACGGCCTGGTCGATGAAGCCTTCGCGCTCGGTGCGCTTTTCATCGAGCATTCGGGCGATGCGCTTGTAGGTATCCGCCTCCAGGTAGCGAAAGGCCAGGTCTTCGAGTTCCCACTTGACGTGCCAGATGCCGAGCCGGTTGGCCAGCGGCGCGTAGATCAGTTGGCTCTCCCTGGCCATTTCGTCGCGCAGCGGGCCGGGCCGCACGTTGAGGAAGCGCAGCGTCTGCACCCGGCTCGCCAGCCGCAGCATGACCACGCGGATGTCATCGACCATGGCCAGCAGCATCTTGCGCAGGATCTCGGCCTGGGCCTTGACGTCGACCCGCGGCTCGGCCGCGCCCTCGCCTGCCGCGCCGCCGCCCGCCGCCGCGCGCGTCAGCGGACGCAGGCTGCCCAGCCGGTGCAGCCCCGCCACCAGTCCGGCCACCGTGTCGCCAAAGCCAACTTTCAGGCGTTCGTCGCTATCCGGCACATGATCGCTGGCGGCAAACAGCAGGGCGGCGATGCGCGCATCGGCATCGAGGTCGAGCGACGCCACGATCAGGGCCATGCCCAGCGCATGCTGGAGGATGGCCTCGCCGGTACCCAGCTCCTTGTCGCCATAAACGTCGCGGGCCAGCGCCAGCGCCGCGGCGGCGCGCGCCGCCGCTTCGACGGGAAGGCCGACACAGAGGCGCGACAGCGTTTCGGCTTCGCCGCTCGACGGCTGCAGGGAATGCACTACGGAGACCATGGGGCAATTATCCCACGCCGTGCATAATCCCGATTCCATGAAGAAGCTGCCGCAACTTTCCCCCTACCTGCTGCTGACCCTGGCCAACCTGTTCTGGGCCGGCAACTGGATCGTCAGCCGCGCCTTTCGCGGCGAGCTGCCGCCGGTCGCCCTGTCCTTCTGGCGCTGGGCAGTGGCCCTGCTCTGCCTGCTGCCGCTGTCCCTGCCCCAGGTGCGGCGCGACTGGCCGCAACTGTGCGCCGCCTGGCCCTGGCTGCTGTTCTTCGGCGCACTGGGCACCGGCGGCTACAACGTGCTGGTCTACGGCGGCCTGCAATACACCACCGCGATCAACGGCACGCTGCTGAATTCCTTCATCCCCATCATGATCGTGCTGATCTCCTGGTTGCTGACCGGCAAGCGCCTGCACGGCCGCGAGCTGGCCGGCATCCTGGTTTCCTTCGTCGGCGTGCTCGCCATCGTCGCCCACGGCGAACTGCAGCGCCTGCGGGAACTCACGCTGAACGTCGGCGACCTCTGGATCCTCGCCTCGGTGCTGGCCTGGTCGGCCTATACCCTGCTGCTGTCGCGCCGGCCGCCGGTGCACCCGCTGTCCTTTCTCACCGCGATCAGCGTCACCGGCCTGATTTTCCTGCTGCCCTTCTATCTCTGGGAAATGGCTCAGGGCCGCCATGTGATCCCAACGCCGGGCGCCATTGCCGGCATAGTCTATACGGGGGTATTCCCCGCCTTCCTCGGCTACATCCTGTGGAATCGCGGTGTCGCCGAAGTCGGCGCGGCGCGTGCCGGGCTGTTCATGCATCTGGTGCCGGCCTTCGGCATCGTGCTGTCGATGATTTTTCTCGACGAGACGCCGGCCCCCTATCACGCTGCCGGCATCGGCCTGATCTTCGCCGGGATCTGGCTCAACACGCGGCGCATCGGATGATACGCAAGCTGCTGGCATGGTGGCGGCAGCGCCGCGCTGAACGGCTCGACATCCGCGAATCGCTGTGGCATGAGGTCGAGGCCGGCCTGCCCTTTCTTCACCGTTTGACGCCCGATGAACGCAGCCGGCTGCGCCAACTGGCACGCCGCTTCATTGCCGAAAAGCAATGGAGCGGCGCGCAGGGGCTGCCGCTGACGCCGCGCATCCAGCTGACGATTGCACTGCAGGCCTGCCTGCCGATCCTGCACCTCGGCCTCGACTGGTATGCCGGCTGGGTCGGCATCGTGGTCTATCCCGGCGATTTCCTGATTCCGCGGCGGATGATCGACGAGGACGGCGTGGTGCATGAGTTCGACGACGACGTGATGGGCGAGGCCTGGTACGGCGGCCCGGTGCTGATCTCCTGGTTCGACCATGCCGAGGAAGCCGACGGCATCAATGTGGTGATCCACGAATTCGCCCACAAGCTGGACATGAAGAGCGGCGACGCCGATGGCATGCCGCCGCTGCATGCCGGCATGTCGCGACAGCGCTGGATCGCGGTCATGAGCCAGGCCTTCGAGGACTTCCGGCGGCGCGTCGATGACGGTGAGGAAACACCGCTCGATCCCTATGGCGCCGAGTGGCCCGCCGAGTTCTTCGCCGTCGCCAGCGAAGCCTTCTTCGAGACGCCGCAGTTGCTGGCCGACGAGTACCCGGAGGTGTATCGCCAGTTCACGCAGTTCTATCGCCAGGACCCTGCCGCCGCCGGACCGGCCCGCCCGTAGGGCCGGCTTCAGCCGGCCGGGGGTGGATGACGCTGTAGGGCCGACTTCAGTCGGCCAGGGGTGGATGGCGGACTGAAGTCCGCCCTACGGTCCGCCCTACGCAGCGCCGCCGCGGTCAAGGCTGGTGATTCTCCTTGCGCCGGTCGATCCTGACCTCGGTCAGGTGCCGAACCTCGCCATCGTCGTCCTGCTCCTCCAGCCTGACCGGAAAGCCCCATAGCGTCGCAACGTGCTTCAGCACCGCGTCGCGGGACTCTCCCAGATCCCGTCCCTGGTACTTGAAATGCCGCAGCGTGAGGGAACGCTCGCCGCGCAGATCGACGTTCCAGACCTGGATGTCGGGCTCGCGGCTGCCGAGGTTGTACTGCTCGGCGAGGCACTGGCGCAGGGTACGGTAGCCCTGTTCGTCGTGGATCGCCCGCACGCGCAGCGTGGGCTCGCGCGGGTCGTCGAGAATGTTGAACAGCCTGAATTCCCGCATCAGCCGAGGCGACAAGTACTGGGCGACGAAGCTTTCATCCTTGAAATTGCGCATGGCGAAGTCCATCGACTCGCGCCAGTCGCTGCCCGCCAGCTCGGGAAACCACTCGCGATCCTCGGCGGTCGGTTCCTGGCAGATGCGCTGGATATCGCGCCACATGGCAAAACCCAGCGCATAGGGATTGATGCCGCCGAAGCGGCGGCTGTTGAACGGCGGCTGGAACACGACATTGGTGTGATGCTGGAGGAATTCCAGCATGAAGCCGTCGGTGAGCTGGCGCTGGTCATAGAGATGGTAAAGCATGGTGTAGTGCCAGAAACAGGCCCAGCCTTCGTTCATCAGCTGGGTTTGCCGCTGCGGGTAGAAATACTGCCCGATCTTGCGCACGATGCGCACGATTTCGCGTTGCCAGGGTTCCAGCAGGGGCGCGTTCTTCTCGATGAAATACAACAGGTTCTCTTCCGGTTCCGCGGGAAAGCGACGCTCGCTCTGGGTGGCTTCCCGCTCCAGGCCCTGGGGCAGGGTGCGCCACAGGTCGTTGACCTGCGACTGCAGGTAGCTTTCGCGTTCCTTGCGCCGTTCCTTTTCCTTGCTCAGGGACAGTTTGGGCGGCCTCTTGTAGCGGTCCACGCCGACGCTCATCAAGGCATGACAGGCGTCGAGCAGCTGCTCGACCTCGTCTTCGCCGTAGCGTTCCTCGCACTCGGCGATGACGTTGCGCGCAAACACCAGGTAGTCGACGATCGCCTCGGCCGAAGTCCAGGTGCGAAACAGGTAGTTGCCCTTGAAGAAGGAGTTGTGGCCGTAGGCGGCATGGGCGATGACCAGCGCCTGCATCGGCATCGTGTTCTCCTCCATCAGGTACACGATGCAGGGATCGGAGTTGATCACGATCTCGTAGGCCAGCCCCATCTGGCCGCGCTTGTAGCCCTTCTCGGTACTCAGGAAATGCTTGCCGAAGGACCAGTGGTGATAATACACAGGCATGCCGATCGAGGCATAGGCATCCATCATCTGCTCGGCGGTGATGACTTCGAGCTGGTGGCGATAGACGTCGAGCCCGTATTCCCGGGCGACACGTCCGATCTCGCGATCGTAGAGCTCGATGGACTCGAAGCTCCATTCGGATCCGGTCGGCAGCGGCTGCGGTATTTCGCTCATCGGCGACTCACGCCAGGCTCTTGCGGAACAGTTCGCGGAACACCGGGTAGATGTCCTCCGGACCACCGATCTGCTGCATGGCGAAGCGCTGCGGGTGGCTGGCCATGACCCTGGCGTACTCGCGCCAGAGGTTCTGTTGTTCTCCCTCCGAAATCTCGATGTAGGCGTAATACTGGATCAGCGGCACGATGCTGGATTCGAGCAGCTCCCGGCATTTTGGCGAATCGGCCTCCCAGTTGTCGCCGTCGGAGGCCTGGGCGCAGTAAATGTTCCAGATATTCGAGGCATAGCGCTGGCGCACGATGCGCAGCATCAGTTCGAGCGCGGAGGACACCACGGTGCCGCCGGTCTCGCGTGAGCGGAAGAAGTCGTCCTCGTCGACTTCCAGCGCCAGTGTGTGGTGGCGGATGAAAACGATCTCGATGTGCTCGTAAGTGCGGGTCAGGAACAGGTAGAGCAGCATGAAGAAGCGCTTGGCGATGCGCTTCTTCTGTTCGTCCATGGAGCCGGAGACGTCCATGACGCAGAACATCACGGCCTGCGTCGAGGGCGCCGGCACGCGGATGCGGCTGTTGTAGCGCAAATCGAAGGTGTCGATGAAGGGCAGGGTCTCGATCCGGCGCAGCAGGCGGGCAATCTCGGCGCGCAGTTCCGTGGCCCGCTCGCCATCGCCCGCGCCGCACTCTTCCAGTTCGGCCAGCTCGGCGTGCAGGGCGCGCAGCGTCTTGCGGTAGGGTCCGCCGGCGGCCAGTCGGCGCCCCGTCGCGCCGCGCAGCGAACGCACCACATTGATATTGGCCGGAACCCCGGTCGAGGTGAAGCCGGCGCGCACGCGCTTGTATTCGGTGATGCGTGCCAACTGCGTCTTGATCAGGTGCGGCAGGGCCAGGTCGTCGAAGAAAATATCGAGAAACTCCTCGCGCGACAGCGTGAACACGAAATCGTCAAGGCCCTCGCCGTCCAGGCTGGCGCCGCTGCCGCGCCCCCCCGCACCTTCCTCCGGCCGCTCGATCTCGTCACCCGTCAGATAGCGGTCGTTGCCCGGCTGCACCACGCTCCAGCGCCCGCCCCGGCCATGATGGAATTGCGGTTCCGAAATATCCTTGGACGGGATGCCGACCTTCTCGCCGTTGTCGATATCGGCGATCTTGCGCCGGGCAATCGCGTCCTGCACCGCCTTCCTGATCTGGCCCTTGAAGCGCCGGATGAAGCGGTTGCGATTGACGGCGCTCTTGTTCTTGCTGTCGTTGCGCCGATCGATGATCTGCAGCATGCTGCCCCCCGTTCGCTATCTTTGCGCCACCCAGGGCGCGCCAAACCGGACACTCAGGAAGATTTGCGCACCCGGAGATACCATTCGGCCAGCAGGCGGACCTGTTTCTCCGTGTAGCCCTTGGCCTTCATGCGATTGACGAAATCCTGGTGCTTGCGCTGGTCGTCCGCGCTGGCCTTGTTGTTGAAGGAGATCACCGGCAGCAGTTCCTCGGTGTTGGAGAACATCTTCTTCTCGATCACGGCGCGCAGTTTTTCATACGAGGTCCAGGCCGGATTCATGCCGTCGTTCTTGGCGCGGGCGCGCAGCACGAAATTCACCACCTCGTTGCGGAAGTCCTTCGGATTGCTGATGCCGGCGGGCTTCTCGATCTTCTCCAACTCGTCGTTGAGGGCGCTGCGATCGAGAATTTCGCCGGTATTCGGATCGCGGAATTCCTGGTCCTGGATCCAGAAGTCGGCATAGGTGACGTAACGGTCGAAGATGTTCTGGCCGTACTCCGAGTAGGACTCCAGGTAGGCGGTCTGGATTTCCTTGCCGATGAATTCGGCATAGCGCGGGGCGAGGAACTCCTTGATGAAACCCAGGTAGCGCTGTTCCAGCTCGGGCGGAAACTGCTCCTGCTCGATCTGCTGCTCCAGCACGTACATCAGGTGCACCGGATTGGCGGCCACCTCGCGGTGATCGAAGTTGAACACCTTGGACAGAATCTTGAAGGCGAAGCGCGTGGACAAGCCGGTCATGCCCTCGTCGACCCCGGCGTAGTCGCGGTACTCCTGGTAGGACTTGGCCTTGGGGTCGGTGTCCTTGAGGTTCTCGCCGTCATAGACGCGCATCTTCGAGTAGATCGCCGAGTTTTCCGGCTCCTTGAGGCGCGACAGCACGGCGAACTGCGCCATCATCAGGAGCGTGTCCGGCGCGCAGGGCGCCTTCGACAGCGAAGAGTTCACCAGCAGCTTCTCGTAGATCTTGACCTCTTCGGAAACGCGCAGGCAGTAGGGTACCTTGACGATGTAGATGCGGTCGAGGAAGGCCTCGTTGTTGCGGTTGTTCTTGAACGCCATCCACTCGGCCTCGTTGGAGTGGGCGAGGATCATGCCGTCGAAGGGAATCGCGCCGAAGCCCTCGGTACCCTTGTAGTTGGCTTCCTGGGTCGCCGTCAGCAGCGGATGCAGCACCTTGATCGGCGCCTTGAACATCTCGACGAATTCCAGCAGGCCGCGGTTGGCCAGGCACAGCCCGCCCGAGTAGCTGTAGGCATCGGGGTCGTTCTGCGAATACTCTTCGAGTTTGCGGATATCGATCTTGCCCACCAGGGACGAGATGTCCTGATTGTTCTCGTCGCCCGGCTCGGTTTTCGACACCGCGATCTGGCGCAGCACCGAGGGCCGCAGCTTGACAACGCGGAACTTGGTGATATCGCCGTTGAACTCGTGCAGACGCTTGACGGCCCAAGGCGACATGATCGAATTCAGGTAGCGCCGCGGGATGCCGAAGTCCTCTTCGAGGATAGGGCCATCCTCTTCGGGTTTGAACAGACCCAGCGGCGATTCATGCACCGGCGAATCCTTGATCGCGTAGAAAGATTCTTTCTCGATCAGGGACTTCAATTTTTCCGCGAGAGACGATTTGCCACCGCCGACCGGACCGAGCAGATACAGAATCTGCTTCTTCTCCTCCAGACCCTGGGCCGCGTGACGGATGAAGGCGACGATGTTCTCGATCACGTCTTCCATGCCGTAGAAGTCGCGGAACGCCGGGTAGATCTTGATGATCTTGTTGGCAAACAGGCGGGAAAGTCGCGGATCGAGCCGCGTATCCACCAGTTCGGGTTCGCCGATCGCGGTGAGCATGCGCTCGGCGACACTGACATAGGCCGCGGGTTCGTTGCGGCACAGATCCAGGTACTCCTGAACCGACATGTCTTCTTCCAGCGCGGATTCGTAGCGGCCCTGATAACGGTCAAAGATCGACATGACACGCCTCCTCTCTGATTATTCGCGGTTGCCTGTAAACTCCATTTCTCTTCTTAGATAGCTCAACGGCCAAAAGATTTCAAAGGTTGACTCTTTTTGTCGGCCAAATTTACTATCGGCTCCGTTGTACTCCGCCGGGGAGAAATTCAATTCCCTGAGCAAGCGGCAGATCGCTACCCCAATTGATCGTATTGGTCTGCCGGCGCATATAAGCCTTCCAGGCGTCCGAGCCAGCCTCGCGGCCGCCGCCGGTTTCCTTTTCGCCGCCGAAGGCGCCGCCGATTTCGGCGCCCGAAGTGCCGAGATTGATGTTGGCGATGCCGCAATCGCTGCCGGATGCGGCGAGGAATTTTTCCGCATGGCGCAGGTCGAGCGTGAACAAGGCCGAGGACAGACCTTGCGGCACGGCATTCTGCATGGCCAGTGCCTGCTCGAAGTCCCGGTAGCGCATGACGTAAAGAATGGGGCCGAAGGTTTCGCGTTGCACCACCGGCCAGTCGTTCTCGGCCTCGATCAGCGTCGGCCGCACGAAGTAGCCGGGCCGCGCCAGAACGCAGCCGCCACACAGCACAGTGCCGCCGCAGGCTTCGGCTTCGGCCACCGCGGCGACAAAGTCGATGCGCGCGGCTTCGTCAATCAGCGGCCCCATCAGAGTGCTGGCAGCCAGCGGATCGCCGACGCACACCTCGCTGTAGGCATCCAGCAGGCGGCGGACGATTTCGGCGTAGCGCGACTCGTGCACGATCAGGCGGCGCGTCGAGGTGCAGCGCTGACCGGCGGTGCCCACCGCACCGAACAGAATGGCACGCAGCGCCAGATCGAGATCGGCGGTTTCATCGACGATCACCGCGTTGTTGCCCGAGCATTCGAGCAGGCTGCGGCCGAAGCGCCCCGCCACGGTTTGCGCCACCCGACGCCCGACGGCGGAGGATCCGGTGAAGGAGAGCAAGCGCAGGCGCGGGTCGCCGGCCATCCGTTCGCCGAGCTGCGGCCGGTCGGACAGCAGCAGGCCGAAGACATCTGCGGCATCGTGCTGCCGCGCCACTTCGCAGACCAGCCGATGAATGGCCAGCGCCGTCAATGGCGCCTTCGGACTCGGCTTCCATACCACCGTGTCGCCACAGACCGCCGCGATCAGCGCGTTCCACGCCCACACCGCGGCGGGGAAATTGAATGCGGTAATCACGCCGACCGGGCCCAGCGGCTGCCACTGCTCGAACATCCGGTGCTGCCGGCGCTCCGATTGCATGCTGCGACCGTACAACTGGCGCGAAAGGCCGACGGCGAAATCGGCGATGTCGATCATTTCCTGCACCTCGCCGTCGCCTTCGGCCTTGATCTTCCCGATTTCGAGCGAGATCAGGCTGCCGAGCAGGCCCTTTTGCCGCCGCAGTTCCTCACCCAGGGCACGCACCAGCGCGCCGCGTTGCGGCGCCGGCACCTCGCGCCATTTCACGAAAGCGGCCTCGGCCGCCGTCACGGTCGCTTGATAGTTGCCGCTGGCGGCACGGCGAACCCAGGCAATCGGCTCACCTGTCGCCGGGTTTTCCGAGGCGAATCCGGCCCCGGCCCGGGCCAGGCTGCCGACGATGCCCAGGCGTTCCAGAATGTCATTCTTGTCGAGGGTAGCCATGGCGTCCCGTCAGGCGGCGAGGGCCTGGTCGACCGGCATCTGCTGCAGGACGGCGGCGATGCGGTCGATCGCGTCGTCGAGCTGGGCCATGTCGATGATCAGCGGCGGCGCGATCCGGATCACCGTGCCATGGGTATCCTTTGTCAGCACGCCGGCATCGAGCAGCCTGAGGCAGGCGGTGTGCGCGTCGAGAATGGCGGGATCGAGTTCGATCCCGGCAAACAGTCCGCGCCCGCGCACGGCGCGTATCGCCGGATGGCGCAAGGCGCGCAGCCGCGCCAGCAGATGCTCGCCGAGCAGCGCCGAATGCGCCGACAGATCCAGCTCGACGATCAGGTCGAGGGCGACCAGGGCCACCGCCGCGGCCAGCGCATTGCCGCCGAAGGTGCTGCCATGGTCGCCTGGGGTGAACACATCCATGAGCTCGCGGTCGGCGAGAAAGGCCGATACCGGCAGCAGGCCACCGCCCAGTGCCTTGCCCAGGATCACCCCATCGGGCCGCACCTTCTCGTGCCAGGAGGCCAGCAGCTTGCCGGTGCGGCCGAGGCCGGTCTGCACCTCGTCGCAGATCAGCAGCACGCCGTGACGCCGGCAGATTTCGGCGCAGCGGCGCAAATAGCCGTCGGGCGGCACGACGATGCCGCCCTCGCCCTGCACCGGTTCCACCAGGAAGGCCACGGTATTGGGCCCAATCGCGGCTTCGAGCGCGGCGGCGTCGCCGTAGGCGATCCGCCTGAAGCCCGGCGCAAACGGGCCGAAGCCGTCGCGGTACTGGGCCTCCGAGGACATACCGATGATCGCGATCGAGCGTCCATGGAAATTGCCCTCGCAGGCGATGATCTCGGCCTGATCGGCGGCAACGCCCTTATGCCGGTAACCCCATTTGCGCACCGCCTTGAGCGCGGTTTCCACTGCCTCCAGCCCGGTATTGACCGGCAGCGCCGCCTCATAGCCGAAGACCGCGCACAGGCGCGCCAGCAGCAGCGGCAAACGGTCGTTGTAAAAGGCCCGCGAGGTGACGGCCAGACGCTGCGCCTGTTCCGTCAGCGCGGCCACCAGTTGCGGATGGCCGTGCCCCAGGCTCACCGCCGAATAGGCCGACATCATGTCGATGTAGCGTTTGCCCGCCGTATCCCAGACGTGGATGCCCTCGCCGCGCGCCAACACCACCGGCAGCGGCGCATAGTTGTGCGCGCCGCTGGCGGCCTCGATCCGCCGGCACTCGTCGCCGTCCGGCGCACTCAGCGATTCGAGCAGGCGCGCCACCAGCCGCGCGGTGCGGCCCGCAACGTCGCGTTCCGGGTTGTACTCGGCGATTTCGAGCGCGGCGAGTTCCGGCTTGCGGGCCAGGCTGCGCAGGGCATCGGCCAGGTCGGCGCCGTCCAGGCCGCCCGCGCTGGGCGTATTGACCCCGGGCGCATCGCCCGGATCGACCGCGTCGAGATCGATCGAAATGCCGAAGCTGCCGCCGCCGACATGGGCCAGCGCTTCGTCCAGCGCCGACCGCAGGCCGCGCCGGCGTATTTCCTCCCTATCCACGACGCGTACGCCAAGTTCCTGCAGCAGGCGCATTTCGGAATCCTCGTAACTGCGCGCGCCGAACACGCAGCAGCGCGCCGCGTCCAGCGCCGCCTGCGGGCTTTGCCAGGGATTGGGGCCGCGCCCCAGCAGCGCCGCCAGCGGCATGCCGTGCGGATTGCCGCTGGGACTCGTGGTTTCGGTATGCGCATCGAGATGGGCATCGATCCAGAGCATGCCGGGTGACTTGCCGAGCGCCCGCGCCACCCCCTGCCAGGTGCCGACCGCCAGCGCATGATCGCCGCTGACCACGACCGGCAGGGCGCCACTGTCGACGCAGGCCGCGACGCGCTCGGCGACCTGGCCGCAGAGCCGGCGCAATGCGACATCCCGCGGCAGATCCCGCTCGGTCGTCGGCGCGATGAGCCCGTCCCATGCGCAATCGATGCCGTTCCTGCGCATCCCGCCGCCGGCGTCGGCGAGCTCCAGGGCCGCCGCCGCGCGCATGCTGCCGGCGCAGGTCCGCGGCGGCACCCCCAGCCCGCTGACCACGCCGATCAGACGCACCGGGCGCTGCTTAGCGATGACCTTGTCGTTCATGACCATCTCCCAGGATGCTGCCGGCCAATCCTCGCCCGGCGCTTGCATTCGTCGATCGCTGCGTGCGGACGGCGGGTTCTACTAAACTATGTAGACAGCAATCGCTGCGGGACGTTCGATGCGGGGAAACCGCGCCGGCCAAATCGCGCCAGCCGAATGTCGCCTTGCATGTCCATGCCGGTCTAAGGGAGTCGCATATGTCGCGACACGCAATCAGGGAAGCCTGTCGAAGCGCCGAAGCCGTTTGTGTGGCGGCGCTGGTGACCGAACTGGAAGGCATGGAACTCGCCGCGCCGGCGATCAAGGCGCAGGCGCGAGCCCTGGTCGAGGCGGTGCGTAGCCGGCGGCGCGGCGCCGGCGGCGCAGACCACCTGATGCACGAGTTTTCGTTATCGACACCCGAAGGCATTGCCCTGATGTGCCTGGCCGAGGCCTTGCTGCGCGTTCCCGATGCGGCCACGGCGGATCGCCTGATCCGCGACAAGCTGAGCCACGGCGACTGGCAAGCGCACCTCGGCGGCCAGCGTTCGCTGTTCGTCAATGCCGCCAGTTGGGCTTTGCTGCTCAGCGGCAAGCTGGTCGCCGCGCCCTCGCACGGCGTCCTGGGCCAGGCGCTGGGCGGCCTGTTGAGCCGCGGTGGCGAACCCCTGGTGCGCCGCGGGGTGGCTTATGCGATGACTCTGCTGGCAAGGCAATTCGTTGCCGGCACGACCATAGCCGAGGCGCTGACGCAGGCCGCCGCCAAGGAAGCCGACGGCTATACCCACTCCTTCGACATGCTCGGCGAGGCGGCCTTGAGCGCCGCCGATGCCGAGCGCTACCGGCGCGCCTATGAAAGCGCGATCCATGCCATCGGCACTGCCGCCGGCGGGCGCGGCGTGGTGGCCGGGGCCGGCGTCTCGGTCAAGCTCTCGGCCCTGCACCCGCGCTACCAGTACAGCCAGAAGGCGCGCGTGATGGCGGAACTCGGACCGGCACTGAAATCCCTGATGCTGCTGGCGAAGCGCTACGGCATCGGGCTCAGCATCGATGCGGAAGAAGCCGAGCGCCTCGAACTTTCGCTCGACCTTCTCGAATCCCTCGCCGCCGACCGCGACCTGGCCGGCTGGGACGGTCTCGGTTTCGTGATCCAGGCCTACCAGAAGCGCGGCATCCACGTCGTCGACTGGCTGATCGGGCTGGCGCGGCGACAGCGGCGGCGCATCATGCTGCGCCTGGTCAAGGGCGCCTATTGGGACAGCGAAATCCGGCGCGCCCAGGTCGACGGCCTCGCCGACTACCCGGTGTTCACGCGCAAGTTCCATACCGATCTGTCCTATCTTGCCTGCGCCGGCCGCATGCTGGCGGCGCCAGACGCGATCTATCCCCAGTTCGCCACCCACAATGCGCAGACCGTCGCCGCCGTGATGCAGTTGGCGCGCCGACGCGGCATCGAGGACTACGAATTCCAGTGCCTGCACGGCATGGGCGAGGCGCTCTACGACCACCTGGTGGGCGCCGAAAACGGCGGCAGGCGCTGCCGCATCTATGCCCCGGTCGGCAGCCACGAGACCCTGCTGCCTTACCTGGTGCGCCGGCTGCTGGAAAACGGCGCCAACAGTTCCTTCGTCAATCGCATCGTCG
Organism: Sulfuritalea sp.; assembly: GCF_031426875.1. NCBI lineage: Bacteria > Pseudomonadati > Pseudomonadota > Betaproteobacteria > Nitrosomonadales > Sterolibacteriaceae > Sulfuritalea > Sulfuritalea sp. The sequence continues at coordinate 141,468 of NZ_JASJPC010000003.1, read as the reverse complement.
ATGAATCGGTGTCGATCGACGAACTGCTCGCCGATCCGCTGAGCCGGGTCAGGCAGCAGGGCGGCGCGCCGCACCCGGCGATCCCCCTGCCGGCGCGGATTTTCGGCGCCGAGCGGCTCAACTCGGCCGGGGTCGACCTGACCGACGAAGCGCGCATTGCCGAACTCGAATCCGGCCTGGCGCAGCTTGCCGCCCGACAGTGGTCGGCGCGGCCGTTGCCGGGCGCGGCCACCGCAGCCACCGGCCAGCCCCTGCCGGTGCTGAATCCGGCCGACCATGGAGACAGGGTCGGCGAAGTGACCGAGGCCGATGCCGCGATGCTTGAACTGGCGCTGGCGACCGCGGCATCCTGCGCCGCGGACTGGGGGCGCACGCCGCCGGCCACGCGCGCGGCGGCACTGCTGCGCGCCGCCGACCTGCTCGAAGCGCAGCGCATGCAACTGCTGAGTCTGTGCATCCGCGAGGCCGGCAAGACCTGGAGCAATGGCCTGGCCGAAATTCGCGAAGCCGTGGATTTCTGTCGCTACTACGCCGCGCAGCTCGGCAGCGGCCGCTATCAGCCGGCGGACGCGATCCCGGGGCCGGTGGTCTGCATCAGCCCCTGGAATTTTCCGCTGGCGATATTCGTCGGCCAGATCAGCGCGGCCCTGGCTGCCGGCAGCCCGGTGATCGCCAAGCCGGCCGAACAGACGCCGCTGATCGCTTGTCTTGCCGTGGAACTGCTGCGCCAGGCCGGCATTCCGCCGCAAGCCCTGCAACTGCTGCCCGGGCGCGGTGAAACCGTGGGCGCCGCGCTGGTCGCCGATCCGCGCGTGCGCGGCGTGCTATTCACGGGCTCCACCGAGGTGGCGCAGTTGATCAACCAGCGCATCGCCGTACGCGAAGAGGTGCGCCTGATTGCGGAAACCGGCGGCCAAAACGCAATGATCGTCGATTCCTCGGCCCTGCCCGAACAGGTGGTACAGGACGTGCTGAGCTCGGCCTTCGACAGCGCCGGCCAACGCTGCTCGGCCTTGCGGGTACTGTGCCTGCAGCACGAGATTGCCGACCGCGTGCTGCCGCTGCTGAAGGCCGCGGCGGGAGAACTGCAGATCGGCAGTCCGGCGCACCTGGCGACCGACATCGGCCCGGTGATCGACGGCAAGGCCCGCGACGCACTGCTCGACCACGTCGCGCGGATGTGCGAAAAAGGCCGGCCGGTGTGGCAGGCCAGCCTGCCGGCGGCCTGCCGCAGCGGCTGCTTCGTGGCGCCGACGCTGATCGAGATCGATGCGCTGGCCGAGCTGCAGGGCGAGGTCTTCGGCCCGGTGCTACACGTGCTGCGCTTCGCCGCCGACGACCTCGAAGGCCTGGTGGCGGCCATCAATGCCACCGGCTACGGCCTGACCCTGGGCGTGCATAGCCGCATCGACGAAACGGTCGGGAAAGTAGTGAAGGCGGCGCGCGTCGGCAACATCTACGTCAATCGAAACATGATCGGCGCCGTGGTCGGCGTGCAGCCCTTCGGCGGCGAGGGCCTGTCCGGCACCGGACCGAAATCCGGCGGGCCGCTGTATCTGCATGCGCTGGCGGGCAGCGAGCAGGTCGCGCCGGCGGACCTCGGCTGCGCTGCCGCCGATCCTCTACCCGCGCTGCACACGCTGGCGGCATGGGCCGCCGGCAACGGACGAAGCGCCCTGGCCCAATGCTGCGCGCGCTATGGCGAACTGTCGCTGCGTGAGGTCCGGCTCGAACTGCCGGGCGCCACCGGCGAACGCAACACCCTGAGCTTCGTGCCGCGCGGCCGCCTGCTTTGCCTGGCGTGCGACGCAGACGCGCTGCTCGAACAGCTTGCGGCGGTGCTCGCGGTCGACGGCAGCGCCGTGATGGTCGACGGCGCGCCGGCCAGGAGCATCAGGGCCGCGCTGCCCCGGGAACTGGTGATGCGGATCGAATTCCTACCGCAGGTGGACTGCCTTGGCCTGGCGGGCGTGCTGCTGACCCGCGACCTCGGCGTATCGGCCAGGCGGCCGCGCCTGGCCGATACGCCGGGACCCCTGATACCCGTGTTCCAGCCCGGCGCAAGAAGCGCGCTCTACCCGCTGTACCGCATGCTGGTCGAGCGCCTGGTCAGCGTCAATACGGCGGCGACGGGCGGCAATGCCGGCTTGATGGCCCTCGGCGACGAAGGTCCGGATGGAGAGCAGGCAACCCGCGCGGCTTAGCGTGCCGTGCCGCGATAACGCGGCGCGGCGTAGGGATGGGCGTTGCGGAAGGCCTCGAACAGCTTCCAGCGCACCACCGGAATCCGCGACACCAGTTTCAGCGGCACCGAATAGACCTCGCAACTGTCCAGCGCCACCAGGCTGGGTTCCGGCTCGGCCGCTGTGGCCGGTTCGCCGGCGCCCTTGGACACCGCGGCAAACAGGCTGTCCGCGCCCCAGAACTCGCCCTTGCCGAGCACCGGCGCCTTCTCGTCATTGCCCTTGGCCAGCCGTCCCTTGCCGATCAGGTGCAGTTGATGCGGATCGCCGATGAAATGCCGGCCGGCGTGCAGGCGGGTGATGGTGCAATTCTTGGCCAGTGAAAACAGCGTGGTGTTGGTCACCGCATCGCTGAACAGGAAGGTGCGCCGCAGGCGCTCCTCGACCGTGCGCACCTTGAGCAGTTCGGCGCTGGAAAAGAAGCGCTCGACAAAATTGCGGTAGAGGTCTGCCGGCAGGCGCAAGGCCTGGACGAAACCCACCGAGCGATAGGTATCTTCGCTCTGCCGGTTGTGAATCGCGGCCGATTCGGCCAGCAGCGAACCGCTGAACAGGAAATGGGCGCTGTTCGGATCCTGGGTCAGGATTTCGACCTTGCCGGCCAGCAGCAGATAGATCTCCTGCGGCACCGTCCCCGCCGAGGTGATGATGGTTTCCGGATTGAAGGTGACGATGCGGTTGTTCAGCAGCATGTGCAGGCGCTCGACCGGCACCGTCGGAAAATAGCTCTTGAGAAATTCGCTGGCATCGCGCAGCAGGAAGTTCTGCTCCCCCGGAATCATCACGTCCAGGGTGCCGAAGGGCGCGCCCGAACCGATGCGTCGCTCCTCCTGCGTCAGATCGCGCGAGGTATGCGCGAGCAACAGCCGGGGCGTGGCGTCGGTGGCGAAGTCCTCGGCGCAGCCGTGGATCATGCCGCCGCCGATGTCGATCTTCTTCAGGTCCACCGCTTCCAGGTAGGACGCCTTGATCGCCTGCGCGCGCTCCGGGCTCAGGCCGGGCGCAGTCGCGTCGGCGCTGACCATGGCGTCGATGACGCGGAACGAGGCGACGTCGGCGAGGTGGGCATAGGTGCGGTAGCCGCCTTCCCAGAGCACGCGGAAATTGAATATCGTGGTCTCCACCGGATGCGGCGAAATGGTCGGCCGCACTTCCAGGCCCATGATGTCGTTCCACTCCCCTTCCACCAGGTCGCAGATGTCGAAGTATCGGGCGAACTCGCTTTCCGGTATCGACAGCAGCGCGCAGAACTTCCGCGTCACCGACGCCCGCACCAGCGGCGTGGCGAAATACTGCAGCGGCCGGTCGCACTGGAGCAGCGTCGTCAGCCCGGCGAAATGATCGTCGTGGCAATGCGTGTGGAAAATCCCCGCCACTTCCTTCTTGCCTATGCCCAGTGCGTCGAGACTGTAGTGGATGTTGGGGCCCGCGTCGATCAGGTACACGCGGCCCTGATGGATCAGCACGCTGCCCATGGCCGGGCGGTTGAAGTCCCAGCCGTCGCCGTCGCCGGCATGCACCACGGCGAAATAGTGGCGGTCGATCGCGACATGGCTCAGCGGATAGGGGCAGGGATAGATCTGATGCGGTTCGAGGTTGAGATCCACCTCGACGAAATCCTCGCCATGGCGTATGTCGAAGACATTATGGGCGAGGCGCTTGATGCTGACGCCGTTGCCGATATCGATGCTGCCCGCGGTCAGGGGATGGCATTCGACGAAAGCTTCGGGACGCGCGATCTGGCCGAAGGCGAACTTGAGCTTGACGCGCATCAGTTCGTCGGCCGCGGCCTCCTCGACACCCGCCTTCATCATTTCCTCGGCGGAGATCAGGCCGTAGTTGCCGCGATGGATGTAGCGCAACTGGGCCGCCAGCTGCTCCGGCGTGCCGATCAGCTTCGGCTTCATGCCGGTATTGTTGGGATGGTTCGGGATCAGCATGCCCTGCCGGTAGAGCATCTGCAGGATGGGGAACTCGGCCAGATTGCACAGGTGTCCGTTCTGGATCATCGAGTCCGACAGCAGGATCGCATTGGGGCCGTTCTCGAAGGCCACGCCGTTGCGTTCGGTGGTCTGGATGATGCCCCGCCGCAACAGATGCTTGACGCTGTCGGCCGGCGAACCGCACAGCAGATAGATACCGGCAGCCGGTATCTCGACAAAGCAGATTCCGTTGGCAACCACGAGTTTACGTATCGACATGGCCAATGATCCTTTGCTTCGTTGCTTGTTCGAGATTGCAGTCTATCGGGCAGACACTGCGTCGGGTGCCCTCCTGACCGCTTGCGAAAATGCCAGGCGACGAATCGCAGCAATCGATATATCAGGTTTCAATTGTATGACACGATCAACAATGCCGCCAGAACTCGCGCGTCCTCGGCGTCAAGACCAGTGGCGCAGGGCGATTCGGGGGATTCCGCTACGTGCCGATGGGACCGGGAACGACCTGAGGGCGAATCCCACCGGGGGACGCCTGCCCGCAAAGCGGAATCCCAGGCGTGCAAAGCACCGTCCGCGGCAGGGCGCCGCAGACATATCCCACCGGGGGATACCGTCTGCGGCTATGCGCCGCAGACATAAAAAACGGAGCCCGCGGGCTCCGTTCTCGATTCGGGTGGGGTGGCTGATGGGACTCGAACCCACGACAACTGGAATCACAATCCAGGACTCTACCAACTGAGCTACAGCCACCACCGAAAAACATGCCGCCCGGAACCAGGTCCCGGTTGGGCAGGGGGCGAATTATGGGAGAAGGGCGGAAAAGAATCAAGCCTTGGCCTTAAGCTTGAAGCGAGCAAAAGTTGGCGCTGACGGCACGGCGATAGCGCGGCGCCGGCGGCACAGCCGATCCCACAGGGCGATCCGCGCCGGTCCGCGCATGGCAAAGCGGCGCCTGCCCCAGGAAGCTGCCGGTTTTTTGCAGGCTGAATCCGCTATCCCGAGCTTGTCAGCGACCTTCATCTCGCGTACCATATTTGCAGAATCTTGTTCCACTCTGCAGTATCCCAACTCCAATAAGGCGCACAGCAAAGGACCGACTACCGATGGATCTCAATTTCACTGCCGAGGAGCAGTCCTTCCGGGAAGAAGTGCGCGGCTTTCTGCGCGCCAAACTGCCCCCTGAAATCAGCCGCAAGGTGCTTGGCGGCAAACGCCTGGCGAAGGACGATTTCGTGCGCTGGCAAAAACTGCTGCACGCCCAGGGCTGGGGCGCGGCGGGCTGGCCCGCGGCCTTTGGCGGCACCGGCTGGAATGCCGTGCAGCAGCATATCTTCGATGAGGAATGCGCCGACGCCGGGGCGCCAATGCAACTGCCCTTCGGCCTCAAGATGGTGGCGCCGGTGATCATGGCCTTCGGCAATCCGGCACAGCAGCAGCGCTTCCTGCCGCGCATCATCGACGGCACGGACTGGTGGTGCCAGGGCTATTCCGAGCCGGGTTCGGGCTCCGACTTGGCGTCTCTCAAAATGCGGGCGGTGCGGGAAGGCGACCAATACGTGGTGAATGGCCAGAAGACCTGGACCACACTCGGCCAGCACGCCGACTGGATTTTCTGCCTGGTCCGCACCTCGACCGAAGGTCGCCAGCAGGAAGGCATTTCCTTCCTGCTGATCGACATGAAGACCCCGGGCATCACGGTGCGGCCGATCATCATGCTGGACGGCGAACACGAGATCAACGAAGTCTGGTTCGAGGAGGTCAAAGTGCCGGCCGAAAACCTGATCGGCGAGGAGAACAAGGGCTGGACCTATGCCAAGTTCCTGCTCGGCCACGAACGCACGGGGATTGCCGGCGTCGGCCGCTCGAAGCGCGAACTGAAGAAGCTCAAGGAGATCGCGCGCAAGGAAACTTCGGCTGGCCGCCCGCTGATCGAGGATCAGCGCTTCCGCGACCGCATCGCCCAGGTCGAGCTCGAACTCATGGCGCTGGAGATCACCAACCTGCGCGTCATATCGTCTGACAGCGCTACCGAAGGCGAGAAGAAGCGCGCACCCGGCCCGGAAGCCTCGATCCTCAAGGTCAAGGGTTCCGAAATCCAGCAGATGCTGACCGAACTCAAGATGCAGGCCCTGGGTCATTACGCCCTGCCCTGGCTCGACGAGGGCCTCGACGCCGACTGGAGCGGCGACGCAGCAATGCCCGCCTATGCCGACCACGCACCGCCGCTGTCCGGACAGTATTTCAACATGCGCAAGACCACCATCTACGGCGGTTCCAACGAAATCCAGAAAAACATCATCTCGCAGATGATCCTGGGACTGTAAGGACACGACTTCATGGACTTCAACTACACCGAAGAACAACTCGCCCTGCAGGACACCCTGCGCCGCTTCATTGCCAAGGACTACCCCTTCGAGCACCGCCGCGCGCTGGCGAAGTCCGCCGACGGCTTCGATCGCGCGGCATGGAAGACCTTCGCCGATTTCGGCATCCTCGCCCTGCCTTTTCACGAAGATTTCGGCGGCCTCAACGGCAATGCCGTCGACAGCATGCTGGTCATGGAAATGCTCGGCCGCGGCCTGGCGCTGGAACCCTATGTCTCGACCGTCGTGCTCTGCGGCGGGCTGATCCGCGATGCCGGCAGCGCCGCGCAGAAGGAAGAACTGTTGCCGGCGATTGCCGGCGGCGAACTGATGCTGGCGCTGGCGCACTACGAAGCCGGCGGCCGATATGCGCTCGACCGGGTCGCCACCACCGCCACAGCCGTGGGCGGCGGCTGGCGGCTCGACGGCGCCAAGGTCGTGGTGCTCGGTGCCCCATCGGCCGATAAACTGATCGTCTCGGCGCGGAATGGCACGGGAATATCGCTGTTCCTGGTCGACGCCAAGGCTCCAGGCGTCAGCTTGCGCGCCTATCCGACGCAGGACGGCGCCCGCGCCGCCGACGTGAAACTGGCCGGCGTCAAGCTCGGCGCCGAGGCGCTGCTCGGCACGGCCGGCGATGCGCTGCCGGTCATCGAGCGCGCTGTCGACTATGCCAATGCCGCACTCTGCGCCGAAGCCGTCGGCATCATGTCGGCGCTCAATGAAGTCACGCTGGAATACCTGAAGACACGCAAGCAGTTCGGCGTGCCTATCGGCAAGTTCCAGGCGCTGCAGCACCGCATGGCCGACATGGTGATCGCTACCGAGCAGGCCCGCTCCATGGCCACGCTCGCTGCGGTGCGGGTCGACTCGACCGATGCGGCAGAGCGCAGCCGCGCCGTAGCCGCCGCGCGGGCCTACATCGGCGCCCAGGCCCGCCTGGTCGGCCAGCAGGCGGTGCAGCTGCACGGCGGCATGGGCGTGGTCGATGAACTCAACGTCGGCCATTATTTCAAGCGCCTGACGGTGATCGGCCTGAGCTTCGGCGACACGGACTACCATCTCGGCCGCTTCAGCGACACGCTTCTGGCCGCTTGAAAATGGCTGGAATCATCAATCGCCGCGACCTGGAATTCCAGCTCTTCGAAGTCCTCGATACCGAAAGCCTGACCGCCCGCCCACGCTACGCCGAGCACAGCAAGGAAACCTTCCTCGCCGTGCTCGACACGGCCGAGGCGATGGCCACGGAAAAGTTCGCGCCGCACAACCACAAGGCCGACGCCAACGAGCCGACCTTCGACGGCCGCAGTGTGAGCATGATTCCCGAGGTCAAGGAGGCGCTGAAGGCTTTCAGCGAGGCCGGCTTCATCGCCGCCGCGCACGACTTCGAACGCGGCGGCATGCAGCTGCCGGTAGTCATGACCCAGGCGGCGTTCTCGCTGTTCAAGAGCGCCAACGTCGGCACCGCGGCCTATCCCTTCCTCACCATCGGCAACGCCAACGTCATCCACCGCTTCGGCAGCGAGGCGCAGAAAGAGAAATACCTGGCGCCGCTGCTGGCAGGCCGCTTCTTCGGCACCATGGCGCTGACCGAGCCTCAGGCCGGGTCGAGCCTGTCCGACATCACCACCACCGCGACGCCGAATGCGGACGGCACGTATTCGCTGCGCGGCAACAAGATATTCATTTCCGGCGGCGACCACGAGCTCTCGGAAAACATCGTGCATCTGGTGCTGGCCAAGATTCCCGGCGGGCCGCCGGGCGTCAAGGGCATCTCGCTGTTCATCGTGCCCAAGTTTCGCGTCAATGACGACGGCACGCTCGGGCAAAGAAACGACGTCAACCTGGCCGGCCTGATCCACAAGATGGGCTACCGCGGCACCACCTCGACCATGCTCTCCTTCGGCGAGCAGAACCAGTGCGTCGGCGAACTGGTGGGCGAGGCGCACCGGGGCCTGTCCTACATGTTCCACATGATGAACGAGGCGCGCATCGGCGTCGGCATGGGTGCCGTGATGCTCGGCTACCGCGGCTACCTGGCCTCGCTCGACTACGCCCGCGAACGCCCGCAGGGCCGCGCGCCGAACAACAAGAATCCGGCCGAACCGCAAGTGAAGATCATCGAGCACGCCGACGTGCGGCGCATGCTGCTGGCGCAGAAGGCCTACGTCGAGGGCGGTTACGGGCTGTGCCTGTATTGCGCGCGGCTGGTCGATGAACAGAGAGTTGGTGCTGGGGACACGGCGAAGATGGAGGCGTCATTGCTGCTCGACCTGCTGACGCCGATCGCCAAGTCCTGGCCCTCGCAGTGGTGCCTCGAAGCCAACAGCCTGGCGATCCAGATTCACGGCGGCTACGGCTACACGCGCGAATACCCGGTCGAGCAGTTCTACCGCGACAACCGGCTCAATCCGATCCACGAAGGCACCCATGGCATCCAGGCGCTGGACCTGCTCGGACGCAAGGCGGTGATGAACGGCGGCGCGGCGATGAAGCTGTTCGTCCGCGAGGCACAGCAGACCATCGCCGAGGCGCTACGCGACGCCACGCTTGCGGGCTACGCCGCCGAACTCGACGCGGCGCTGGGCGACGTCGCAGCCACGCTGCAGGCCCTCGGCCCCGTGCTGGCGACAAATCCGACGCTGGCGCTGGCCAATGCCGTGCTCTTCCTCGAAGCCTTCGGCCATACGGTGATCGCCTGGATCTGGCTGCGCCAGGCGCTGGCGGCACAGCGCGGCGTGGCCGACGGCATCGCCGCCGATGCGGACTTCTATCGTGGCAAACTGGCGGCCTGCCGTTGGTTCTATCGCTGGGAACTGCCCAAGACCCGCCAGTGGCATGAACTGCTGCGCAGCCTCGACGACACCACCCTGAACATGAAGCCGGAGAGCTTCTAGTGCGCAGCTTCGGATATTCTGCAAACCTTTCCGCAAACCTTGTAGGGCCGGCTTCAGCCGGCCAGCGTGGATGGCGGTGTAGGGCCGGCTTCAGCCGGCCGGGCGTGGATGGCGGACTGAAGTCCGCCCTACAGTCCGCCCTACAGTTCGCCCAACGACATATCTTCGACGGAACATCATGAGCCACCCCAACATCCTCGTCAGCGACAGCGACGGCATCGTCAGCATCGAGATCAGCCGCCGCGACAAGAAGAACGCCATCACCGGCGACATGTACCGCGCCATGAGCGCGGCGCTCAGCCGCGCCCGCGAACAGCCCCATGTCCGGGCTGTGCTGCTTCGCGGCCAGGACGATCTGTTCACCGCCGGCAACGACCTGACCGACTTCCTGCAGCGCAAGGCCAATGACCCCAGCGCGGCGATTCCCTTCCTGCACCTGCTGTCGGCCTTCGAAAAGCCGCTGGTCGCCGCCGTCGCCGGCAATGCGGTGGGCATCGGCACGACGCTGCTGCTGCATTGCGACCTGGTCTATGCGGCCGACAACTCGAAATTCCAACTGCCCTTCGTCAATCTCGCGCTGTGTCCCGAGGCTGGTTCCAGCCTGCTGCTGCCGCGCGTCGCCGGCCACCAGCGCGCGGCCGAACTGCTGCTGCTGGGCGAACCCTTCGACGCCGCGATGGCCTGCGCTGCGGGCTTCGTCAATCGCGTTGTGCCGGCCGCAGCCTTGATGGAAACCGCCATGGCCGCGGCACGCAAACTCGCCGCGCGGCCGGCGCAATCCCTGGCCGTGACCAAGGCGCTGATGAAGCGTCCGCCAGAGCGCAGCGCGCGCGAGGCCATGGACGAAGAGGTGGTCTTCTTCTCCGACCTGGTTGCCGCTCCGGCCGCGAAGGAAATCTTCGCCGCCTTCCTCGAAAAACGCCCACCCGACCCCACCAAAATCCACGGACACAAGACATGAGCACCGACATCCCCGATGGCTTCAAGCCGCTCAAGCGCGGCGGCGGCTACCTGACCAGCCTCGGCCCCTGGTACTACCGGATCGACGAAACGAAAGGCGAGAACGGCCAGATCGTTCTCGCCATCCGCATCGAGGACCGCCACACCAACATCCGCCACATCGCCCACGGCGGCTTTCTCGTCACCATGGTGGACACGGCGCTGGGCATCGTCGTTTCCAGTTCGCGCGAGCCGCCGCAGCCCATCGTCACGGTCAGCCTCACCACCAACTTCATCACCGCCGCCGAGCCCGGCGACTGGGTCGAGGCCCATGTCGACATCGACCGCATGGGCGGCCGCCTGGCCTATGCCAGCTGCACGCTGCGGACCGGAGAGCGCACCATCATGACCGGCACCGGCGTCTTCGCCCTGATGAAGCCCGCCACGCCGCGCGAGCAACCGGACGGCTGAAGACGACATGCAGAAAATCCATGTACTCCTGAAAAAGGAAGAACTCGACGCCCAGCGCCTCGAAGGCAAGGTGGTGGTGGTGCTCGACATCCTGTTCGCCACCTCGTCCATCGTCACGGCGCTGGCCCACGGCGCCACGGAAGTCATCCCGACCCTCGACGGCCGCGCCGCGCAGGAAGCGGCCAAGGAGTTTCCCGCCGGTTCCTACGTGCTCTCCGGCGAACTCAATGCCGACACCCTGCCCGGCTTTGTCCATCCGACACCGAAGGCCCTGCTGGCCGAAGGCGTCAGTGGCCGCCTGCTGATCTACTGCACCACCAACGGCACCGTGGCGCTGGCCAAGTCGCAGGGCGCCGCCCACGTCTATGCCGCGGCCCTGCTCAACGGCCGCGCCGTGGTTGAGCACATCGTCAAGCAGCATCCGGACAGCACCATCCTGATCGTCTGCTCGGGCTCGGCCGACAACTTCAATCTGGAAGACTTCTACGGCGCCGGCTACCTGGTGTCCTTGTTTCGTCACCGCTTATTGGCCAACGCGGCCAGCGCCGACTATTCCGATGCCGCGCTCGCCGCGGAACTGCTGCACGACCATTGCGACGGCCTCGACGCCCTGCGCCGCGCCCGTGTCGGGCGCATGATGCTGGCGCGCCGGCTCGATGCCGAAGTCGCCTTCGCCGCGCAGGAAAGCTGTTTTGACGTGGTGCCGCTGCTGCAGGACGGTGCGCTACGCCCCGTGTAAACCCAAACAAGGTCAAACATGAACGCCCCACAGAAAACCTACAAGTACTACTGGGAAGATTTTCCCGTCGGCAAGGTCAGCGAATTCGGCAACATGACGGTAAGCGCCGAGGAGATCATCGACTTCGCCGGCAAATTCGATCCCCAGCCATTCCACCTCTCCGAGGAAGGCGGCAAAAACAGCCTGTTCGGCGGGCTGTGCGCCAGCGGCTGGCATACCTGCGCCATGGCCATGCGCATGATGTGCGACGGCTACATCCTTGAATCGGCCAGCCTCGGTTCGCCGGGCCTGGAGAACATCCGCTGGCTGAAGCCGGTACGCCCCGGCGACACCCTGCATGTGCGTTCGGTGGTGCTCGAAGCGCGGCCGATGGACAGCAAGCCCCACGTCGGCCTGCTGCGCGTGCGCACCGAGGTGCTGAACCAGAACAACGAGGAAGTCATGCAGATGGAGGGCTACGGCATGTATCGGCGGCGCAACCCGGGGGCACCGAAGGAATAATGAGTCCCGCCGAAGCGATCGAGCAGCCCTTCGGCACCTACGCCGAACTGATACACGAGCACGCGCTGGCGCGCCCCGACCATCCGGCGCTGATCCAGGACGCACGTCAGGTTTCCTTTGCCACGCTCGACGCGATGATGGATCGCGTCGCCGCCACGCTGCAGCGCGAAGGCATCCGCCCCACCGAGGCCGTGGCGATCTGCGCCGCCACCTCGCTCGAATACGCCGCGGTGTTCCTCGGCGCCTTGCGCGCCGGCGTCGCCGTGGCGCCGCTGGCGCCCTCCTCGACCGCGCAAAGCCTGGCCGACATGGCGGCAAATGCCGACGCAAAACTGCTGTTCGTCGACGCCGCGACCGCGCAGGAACTGGCTGCCCTGCGCGGCGACATCGCGGCGCACTTCGTCGCGCTCGACGACAGCGCCGACGGCATAGCCTTTTCGCGCTGGCTGATGCCGGCCGGCAGCGTGCCGAAACAAGTGACCATCCGCCCCGACTGGCCCTTCAACATCATCTATTCCTCGGGCACCACGGGCGCACCCAAGGGCATCGTCCAGCCGCACGGCATGCGCTGGTCCCACATCCAGCGTGCACGCCTGCAGGGCTATGGACCCGATGCCGTGACCCTGATCGCGACCCCGCTCTACTCCAACACCACGCTGGTCAGCTTCTTCCCCACTGTTACGCTGGGCGGCAGCGTGGTGCTGATGGCGAAGTTCGACGCCGCGAAGTACCTGGCGCTGGCCGAGCAGCACCGCGCCACCCACACCATGCTGGTGCCCGTGCAGTACCAGCGCCTGATGACCCACCCGGATTTCGATCGTCACGACCTCTCATGCTTCCGCATGAAGCTATGCACCAGCGCGCCCTTCGCGGCGGCGCTCAAGGCCGACATCCTCAGGCGCTGGCCCGGCGGCCTGGTCGAGTACTACGGCATGACCGAAGGCGGCGGCACCTGCATCCTCGCCGCCCACGAACACCCGGACAAGCTCGCCACGGTCGGCGCGCCGGCCGAAGGCCACGACATCCGCCTGATCGACGAAGCCGGCCGTGAAGTCGCCCGCGGCGAGATCGGTGAAGTGGTGGGCCATTCGCCGGCCATGATGAGCGGCTACCATCGCCAGCCCGAGAAGACCCGCGAGGCCGAGTGGTACGCGCCCGACGGCAAGCGCTTCATCCGCACCGGCGACGTCGGCAGCTTCGATGCCGACGGCTTCCTGACCCTGATGGATCGCAAGAAGGACATGGTCATTTCGGGCGGCTTCAACGTCTATCCGAGCGACCTCGAAGCCGTGCTGATCCAGCATCCGTCTGTCAGCGAGGCGGCCGTGGTCGGCGTCGCCTCGGAGCGCTGGGGCGAAACGCCGGTGGCTTTTGTCGTCGTAGGAGCGAGCTTGCTCGCGAAACACCCGCCATCGCGAGCAAGCTCGCTCCTACCGGATATGGCAACCGAGATTCGCGAATGGGCCAACCAGCGCCTCGGCAAGACCCAGCGCCTCGCCGCCGTCGAGATCGTCGACGCCCTGCCGCGCAGCGCCATCGGCAAGGTATTGAAACGCGAACTGCGCGACACCTTCGTCCCGCCCGCCGACCTCTGAAAGGAAGCGCCATGGAATTCAGCACCCTCGCAGTCTCGCTCGACGCCAATGTGGCCACCATCGCGCTGAACCGGCCGGACAAGGCCAATGCGATGAGCGAGCCGATGTGGTACGAAATCGAACAGGCCATGCAATGGCTGGATGAAACACCCGAAGCCCGCGTCGGCGTCCTCACCGGGCGCGGCAAGTACTTCACATCAGGGATAGACCTCTCGCTCTTGATGAGTCTCGGCGCCAAGATCGAGGACGAAGACGACGGCCGCCGCCACGAAAAGCTGCGCCGCCTGATCCTGCGCCTGCAGGACACCCTGACCTCCATCGAACGCTGCCGCAAGCCGGTGCTGGCCGCCGTAAACGGCGCCTGCATCGGCGGCGGCATCGACCTGGTCACGGCCTGCGACATGCGCTACTGCTCGTCCAATGCCTGGTTCGCGGTCAAGGAAATCGACGTCGGCATGACGGCCGATGTCGGCACCCTGCAGCGCCTGCCGCGCCTGATCGGCGAAGGCATGGCGCGCGAACTGGCCTACACCGGCCGCAAGGTGGACGGCATCGAAGCGCAGAAAGTTCACCTGGTCAACCGCTGCTTCGAAACCCCCGAGGCGCTCGAAGCCGGCGTCATGGAAATCGCGCGAACCATCGCCGCCAAGTCGCCGCTGGCCATCCGCGGCTGCAAGGAAATGATCACCTACGGCCGCGACCATAGCGTGGCCGACGGCTTGAACTACATCGCCACCTGGAATGCCGCGATGCTGTTGTCGAAGGACTTGTTCGAAGCCGGCGCGGCTGCCATGCAGAAGCGCAATCCGGTGTTCAAAGACTGATAGCTTATGAATAAATCTACTGCGCGTGCCGGATCGGGGCTTGGGCGGTGCTCGCTATCCTCATGTACAGAAACGTACATTCCGGTAGCTGCGCTCCGGCCGCACCCCGCTGCGGCCCGCTCGCTACGATTTCTTCACAACCTATGAGCCGCATGGAACACTTCTTCGCTCCGGTCAACGGGATTCGCCTGCACTGCGTATCCGAGGGCGCGGCCGACGCACCGCTGATGCTCTTCGTCCATGGTTTTCCCGAGTTCTGGTATGCGTGGAAAAGCCAGCTCGAAGAATTCGGCAAGGACCACCGCGCCGTGGCCTTCGACCTGCGCGGCCACAATCTTTCCGACAAGCCCGAGGGCGTCGCGGCCTATCGTCACAAGCCGCTGCTGGAAGACCTGAAGCAGCTGATCGAGCACCTGCAGGCCGGCAAGGAGGACAAGTCCTGCATCCTGGTCGCCCACGACTGGGGCGGCGCGATCGCCTGGACCTTCGCCGCCGCCTACCCGCAGTATGTGAACAAGCTGGTCATCATCAACGCGCCGCACACCGTACCCTTCGCCCGTGCACTGGCCAGCGACCCGGTACAGCAGGAAGCCAGCAATTACATGCTGCTGCTGCGCCACGCCAAGGCCGAGCGCGTGCTGCAAGCCAACAACTACGAGCGCCTGCTGAAGATGTTCAGCCGCACGGCCGACGGCCATTGCGCGCTGACCGACGACGAAATCCCGCTGTATCTGGAAGCCTGGGCCCGGCCCGGCGCGCTGACCTGCGCGCTGAATCTCTACCGCGCCTCGCCGCTCTATCCACCGACACCGGAAGATCCCGGCGCCGCGGCGCTCAAGCTCGATTGCGCGGCGCTCACGGTGCGCGTGCCAACGCTGGTGATCTGGGGCGAGGCCGATACCGCGCTGGGCACCGTGCTGCTCGAAGGCCTCGAAGAAGTCGTCCCCGACCTGCGCATCCGGCGCATTGCCGAAGGCAGCCACTGGGTGATCCACGAACAGCCGCGACGGGTCAGCGCGGCAATCCGCGAGTTTCTTCAGGAAGGCAATACAGCCCCTGCCGAAAAGGCCTAGCCGCCCGCGATCCGCTGCGCGCTCAGTCGTTCGACCTGCGCCTTCAGTTCGCGCAGTTCCGCTTCCAACTGGCGGTTTTTCTCGCTCAAGGCCCGCGTGCGTTCCTGCACCTGCAGTTCGACCTGGTCATTGGCACGGCGCAGTTCGGCGAGCAGGTGCCGTTCCGATTCGGTCAGGTCGTCGGTGACTTCCTGCATCAGTGCCGCCGCCACGCGAGCACCGAGTTCGGGCTCCGTGGCATTGAGCTGGTGCGCCATCGCCCGGTCGACCACCGCGATGTGGTGCAACAGCCAATGCACCAGGTATTCGATCAGGGGAACGGTGATGCTGCGCCGTCCGCTTTCGAAGTCCGAGGTCAGATCCCTCAGCACGCTGCGGAAATAGGCGTGCTCGCCGCAATGCCGCGTGACAAACTCCTGGGTGCAGCCACTGCCGGCCATCAGGCGTTCCTCGAAACCGAAGTGGTCCCGCACGTAGTCGCTCAGGTCGGCCAGCAACTTGCGCATTTTTTCCGGACTGTATTTCTCATGCGTGCTCGAATCGAGCGCGTTGATCATGCCGACCAGGGCGCGATGCTGCTCGTCGATCTCGTCGATGCCGAGCGCAAAGTCGCTGGTCCACTCGATGATATGCAATTTCAATCTCCTGTTGCCCGACTGGCGCCTTGCCCGATGCCGTCGGCCGATTTTATTGTAGGCCCCGTCTCCCGGCCCCGAACCACAGGTGGGCGACTGCAGGCAAGCCTACTACGCCATCGCCGGATGGTCAAAGCCGCTGGCCCCGCTGGCCCCGCGACTTGCCGGGTCCGCGAGCCGAACGACGCAACAGCACCCAGGCGTACACAGCCAGATTGAAGATGATCAGCACAATGCCGAGCGCGTACTGGGACCGTTCATCCAGCCCGGTCGGATAGATCAGCGGCAGCAGGTAGTGCCCGATGAAGCTGCCCGAGTAGCCCGCGTCTCCCGCTGCCACCCGCAGCCGCTGCTCGATCGGCGTCAGCGGACAGACGCCGTGGGTTAACTCGATGGCCACGCCCCAGGCGAGCGCGGGCAGGTGCAGCCAGGCGGCCGCTTTCCAGCGCAGCGACAGCAGGGCGCCGAGGCCGACGAAAAGAATGAAGGCCAGGTGCAGGACAACGACGAGGTCTGCCGCGATGCGTTCGATCATGCGCAGACAGGCTCCGGTTTCGAGGCGACCCGCCCTGACCGCTCAGTCCGCGACCAGCACGATCGGCTCGACGCGCACCGGAAAACTCACCGAATTGGCGATGAAGCACTGGCGGTGCGCCTCTTCGTGCAGCGCCGTCGCCCGCGCCGCGTCGGCACCCGCCGCCAGCGTCGCCACCGGCCGCAGCACCGCTTCGGTAAAGCGCCCGCCGCCGGCGTCCTCGACCATCGTTCCCTGCGCATCGTCGCGGTAGGCCAGCACCACGATCTTCGCCTCGGCGCAGAGGTGCAGATACCACAACATGTGGCAGGACGACAGCGAGGCGACCAGTAGATCCTCGGGATTCCAGCGCGACGCATCGCCGCGGAAGGCCGCATCGGACGAGCCGGGCAGGTCCGGCTTGCCCGGCGCCGAAATCACGTGCTCACGCGAGTAGGCGCGGTAGCTGGCGCTACCCTCACCCAGGTTGCCGGTCCATTCGGTGCGGGTGGCGTAACGGTGGTCGTGAGGCATAGGATGGCTCCGTTCGTTTCGGTCCTGGCTGCGGCTCGCTGACGCTAAGCGCCATGTCAGCGCCCGGCTTCCGCCTGGTAGCGCTTGATCCAGGCCGCGATGTCGTCCGTCACGGCCGCTTCGATGCCAAGGAACTGATGGTAGCCGCTGTGGCAGGGGTTGCCGCCCTCCCTGCCGCCTTCCACCGGCATCAGGTCGACTTTTTTTGCCGCCTTGAATGCGGCGACCAGTTCCGGCATGGCGTCCCAGGGCGTAAACCTGCAACCGTCCTGCTTGTGATGCACCACCAGCACCGGCACCTTGATTTCACGCAGCGGCGCCAGGCTGACCAGATGCAATGCCGCAAACGGCGCCTTGGTGACCGACGAGGTCAGCACCAGACCGTCCGGGCCTTTGTCTTTCAGATGGGTCGAGGCCGCCGCAGCCGACAGCGAGCCGTTGCTGGTGCCGACCGCCCATACCGGAACCTTGGCCTGTTGCCTGAGGAATTCGATCAGCGCCGCATTGTCCTGCGCATGCTCGGCGCCATCGCGGAACTCGTCGAGGCTGCGCCGATCCGAGGGCACGTCCGGGATCACCACGCTGATGCCGTTGCGGACGAAGCGCTGCGCACCGCCGGAAAGGAAGTTCTCGTTGCGCATGGAGCCATTGGGAAAGATGCCGATATTGCCGCCGCCGCCCTGGAACAGCACCGCGCTGGCGACGGGATTTTCCGCCCTGGCATAGACGAAGCGAAGCGTGACGCCGGGTCGCGTGCCGATCTCCTTGACTTCGACCTGGGCCAGGCCCATCGTCGGCAGCAGCGACGCACACAGGAAGGTCAGCATCAGCTTGGGCATGCAAGGCATAGGATTGCTCCTGTCGGGGGAAATGCCCGGAAGATATCACGCCATCCGGCGCTTGGCGCCGACTCAGAACTTTGGGACGCGTATGCGACTGACCATCAGCGAGCCGGAAACCGCGAAAACCAAAACCAGCGGATGGAACATGAAGCCGGCGATTTCGACCACGCCGAACCAGAGCGACTCGCGCAACCCACCCTGCAAGGCCGCGACGAACAGCAGTGCAACCAGCAGCAGCGACGTCGGGATGGGCGTGCCCTCGAAGTACTTCACCTTGCCGCCGACGGACAGCGACTCGGCCGTAATGTTGTAGCGCGCCAGGCGAGATACGCCGCAGGCGACGAAATAGACCAGCACGATCCGGTCGTACAGACCCTGCATGCCACAACCGTAAGCGATCGCCGCCGGCGCCACGCCGAAGGAAATGACATCAGCGAGGGAATCAAGCTCGCGGCCCATCGCAGACGTCTGCTGTCGCCAGCGCGCAATCCGTCCATCGAGGACATCGAAAATAAAAGCCGCCAACACCATGCCGCAGGCGAAGTAGACATGCATGACCTCGCCCGTCTGCAGGTAGGTCATCACCGAAAACAGCGCCCCCATGCCGCAGACCGCGTTGCCCAGCGTGAACCAGTCGGCCAGGTGGAACTCCCGAATCATCGAGAAGGATTTCTTGAATCCAGGTAGCGTCATGGCGGACAGGATACGCCACCGCAGCGGGTGGTGACGGTACCGGCTCCGGGCGAAAGACTAGAGCCCGCCGCGCACCTCATCGACGGCCTGCACTCGGGCGAACAGCCCGCTGAGCGCCGCGAGGAAGGCGGCGTGCACGCTCGCGGCGGGAACCGTCACGCCGCCGAAGGACAAGTCCTTGGTCGCGCAGGCGTCATGTGCCAGCAGGCATTCGAAGCCGAGGTCGGCCGCGGCACGCACGGTGGAATCGACGCACATCTGGGTCATCATGCCGGCAACGACCAGACGGGTAATGTCCTTGTCGCGCAGATGCTGCAGCAAAGGCGTACCGCGGAAGCTGTTGGGGAAGTTTTTCTGAATGATGGTTTCGCCCGTCTGCGGCGACACCGATGGATGAATTTCAACGCCGCTGGTTCCGGGCACGAAGAAGCTGGCGCCGGGACGCGTCGAAATATGCTGGACGTGAATCACCGGCAAGCCCTTGCCACGGAAGGCTTCGAGCAGCTTCCCGGCCCGGGCGCCGGCTTCGGCGCTGCCCACCAGCTCCATGGCGCCGCCCGGAAAGTAATCGTTCTGAATGTCGATAACCAGCAGTGCCGTACTCATTGAAGACCTCCTGTCGATGCCTGATTGACCACCAGTGCGGCGAAATACAGCGCTGTCGCCAGCGCGATGCCGCGCAACGGAATGCTGAACCAATAGAGTTTGGCAAGGAAGACATAGCCGACCAGCATGGCCAGCCCCACCAGCAGCAGGAAGCGCGACTGGAACAGGAAGGAAGCATGGGCCAGTGCCAGATAGCCATACACCAGGCCGAAGAGGATGGCGCCATTGCTGTGGCTCGCGTTGAAGCCGACCCAGGCTTTCCACATCGTCGTCTGGCGCGTGAGTACGGGGGAGACTTGCTTCATTCCCGCTTCCAGCGCGGAGTCCCGCGGATGCAGCTGCGGCCCGCGAAATGTGAGCAGGAGATGGGCCAGGCCGAGCAGCAGGACGATGGCTGAGCTCGCAGCCAGCAGCGCCGATGCAATTGTGATCATGTGCGTCTCTCCTCGCGACCGCGCGACTTAACCCCGCAAGCCCAGCGACGCCTCCAGCTGCTTGACCAGTATCAGCAGGCGCGGGCGCACTTCGCCGAGCAGGAATTCCTTCGACAGCGTAAACGCCGGACCGCCGCAGTTGATGGCCATCGGCGGCAGTCCGCCGCCGGGACGCAGCGGCACGGCAATCGCATTGACATCGGACTGCCATTCGCCGAAGGAACTGACGCAGCCGGTCTCCCGGTATTCGTGCAGCGCGCGTTCGATGCCGTCGCGGATCGCCGGCCAGGCCACCTCGTCGAGCTCCTTGACGCGTTCCATGATGTCCTCGCGTTCGCGCTCTGGAATCATCGCCAGGTAGGCGCGGCCCATCGCCGTGGTGGCGATCGGGATGCGCGAACCGACGTCGAGCGAGAGCGTCAGCGCCGCCGTGCTGCGCGCATTGCCGACATAGATCATCGATAGGCGGTCGCGGCTGCCGAGCGACACCATGGCCTTGGAGAAGTCGGCGAGTTCCTGCATCAGGGGTCGCGACAGGTCGCGCACGTCCAGCCGCGCCAGCATCGCGCTGCCCAGCGCCAGCGTCGAGGTGCCCAGCCGGTACTTGCCGGTCTCCTCGACGAAGACCAGGTAACCGAGCTTGGTCAGCGTGTAGGTCAGGCGCGAGACGGTGGATTTGGGCAGCTTGCAGCGCTTGGCGATATCGAGATTGCCCAGCATCTTTTCGCCGGAGCTGAAGCAGGAAAGCACCGAAAGCCCGCGCGCCAGGGCGGTGACGAAATGGCGATCCTCCTTGCCGGCGGACTTTTCCGCAACGGCTTCGGGGGCGGCAGCGACGGTGTCCTTGTTCTGTTTGCTCATGTCAGTCCTTCAGCGCGCACAGCGCGTCTCGGGCGGCCCGGTATTCGCGTCCGAGTCGCGCCACCACTTCATTTACGGGAAGAATCTCGTCGATCGAACCAACGCCCTGGCCGACGCCCCAGATGTCGCGCCAGGCCTTGGTGCGATCGGAGCCGAAGCTCATGCTGGTCTTGTCGCGCAGCGGCAGGTTGTCGGGATCGAGCCCCTGCGCCGTGATGCTCGGGCGCAGGTAATTGCCATGCACGCCAGTGAAGTAGGGAGTATAGACGACGTCCGCCGCGCTGCTGTCCACGATCATCTGCTTGTAGCCATCGATCGCGTTGGCTTCCGGCGTCGGGATGAAGCGCGTGCCGATGTAGGCCAGGTCGGCGCCCATGGCCTGCGCGGCGAGTATCTGCTCGCCGCGCGCGATAGCCCCGGACAGGGCGATCGGCCCGTCCCAGAAGCGCCGCACCTCCGACACCAGCGCGAAGGGGCTGAGCATGCCGGCGTGCCCCCCGGCGCCGGCCGCGACCAGAATCAGGCCGTCGACGCCGGCTTCCAGCGCCTTTTGCGCGTGGCGCACGCTGATCACGTCGTGGAACACCAGGCCGCCGTAGGCATGCACTTCCTTGACCACGTCGCCCGGCGCGCGCAGGCTGGTGATGATCATCGGCACCCGGTGCTTGACGCACAGCGCGACGTCGTGATCGAGCCGGTCGTTGGAGTGATGCACGATCTGGTTCACGGCAAAGGGCGCGATCTTCCTCGCCGGCTCGGCGCGCCGCGCGGCGGCGAGTTCCGCGGTCAGCAGGGTCAGCCATTCGTCAAGGCTCTCCTTCGGCCGCGCGTTGAGCGCCGGGAAGGAACCGACGATGCCGGCCAGGCATTGCGCCAGCACCAGCGGCGGCTGGGAGACGATGAACATCGGCGCGCCGATCACCGGCAGCGCGAGATTGTCTTGCAGGACTTTGGGCAGGGACATGGGCTCTCCTAAACGGATTGGGCACGTTGCGCCCGGCCGGTCATCAAGCCGGCGGGAATCAGTGCGAGGCAATAGACGAAGGCGATCAGGAAGAAGCCTTCCTGCATCGGCTGCAAGCCATGCACGGCATCCAGCTGGCGCTCGCGAGCTTCGAGGAACAAGGCCAACATGGTCACGCCGAGCGCGCCGCCGAGCTGGCGAAAGAAATTGATCGAAGCCGAACCGGCTGCCTCGGTGCCGTGGGGCAGCAGGCGCAAGGCGCCGGCATTGAGCCCCGGGATGATCAGGCCGAGGCCGACGCGGCCGATCGCAACCCACAGGGCCAGCAGCCAGAAGCCCGTGGCGCGCGAGGAAAATCCCATCAGGATGGCCGCGACGGCGAAGAAGGCCAGTCCCGCCATCGCCACCCGGTTGGGCGGAAAGCGATCGGCCAGCCGTCCCGAAAGCAGCAGTACCACGGCCAGCACGGCGCCGCCCGGCAGCAGCATGACACCCGCCTCGTAGGCCGAAAAGCCGGCGCCGATCTGAGCGAAGATCGGCGCCAGATAGGTCGAGCCGTAAATGCCGACGCCATAGGCCGCGGCGACCAGCACCGCCGCACTGAACCCCGGTTCGCGAAAGATGCGGAAATCCAGCAGCGGATGCAGGGTGTTGCGTTCCCAGACGACGAAGCCATAAGCCAGCGCGACGCCGAGCCCAAGCCCTGCGGCGCCCGCCAGCGGCGCCCGGATCAGCGCCGCCAGGCCGCCGAGCACGGCGCACAGCGCGGCCACCACCAGCACCATGCCGATCGCATCGAATGGCCGCTTGTGGGCTCCGGGCAGCGGACGGCCGGGGACGACGAAACGCGGCGCCAGCGCAATCGCCGCCAGGCACAGCGGCACCGTGACGAGGAACACCGCGCGCCAGCCGAAGTGATCGACCAGCAGTCCGCCCGCCACCGGCCCCACCGCCGGCGACAGCACGATGCCGAGGCCATAGGCGCCCATCGCCCGGCCGCGTTCGTGCATGGGAAACACGTCGATGATCGCCACCATGGCCAGCGGCTGGATCAGGCCGGCGATGCTGCCCTGGCCGATGCGGCACAGCGCCAGCAGTTCGAAGCGGTCGGTCAGCGTGGCAAGGATGGAAAACATGACCAGCAGCAGCAGTGCAACGACATAGGTGCGGCGCAGGCCGAAGCGCTGCATGGCCCAGGTGGCGACCAGCATCGAGGCCGTGGTGGCGGCCAGAAAACCGGTGGACAGGAGCTGCACCTGGTCGTGGCCGACATGGAAGGCGCGAATGATTTCCGGCAGCGCGACATTCACCACGGTGGCTTCCATGATCGCCGAGACCGTGCCGAGCATCACCGTGACCACCACCCACCAGCGATAGCCGGGGCCGTGGCGGTCGAACATCGCCGCGACTTCCCGCTGCCGGGCTTCGGTTTCGGCGCTCATGCACCGCCCTCCCCCCGGCCCCCTGCCCAAGGCAGGGGGTGACGGCGGTTCGCCGCTGCGCGGCTCCATGTGTTAGCTGCGCCCCCTTGGGGCGGCCCGGCGGGGGCGCTCATGAGTCTTTATGAATAGGGTCAATATTCAGTATCTTGTTCCGGATAGTGGCACAGCATTCAAAGCAGCGTCAAGCCGCAACGGGGTCCGCCAGCGTTCCGCGCACCCCGGCAACAGCGCATAAAGAACCAGATTGATGGGAATCATTGACTTTTTTTGCCCTTGCGGGAAGAATCCACACCTTGCCACATCTAACAGAACATTGTTCCGCTATGCAGACCTTCAAGAAGTTCCGGGATGAACGCTGACCTTCTGCAATTCGGCCGCCGCATCCTCGCCGAACAACCCTTCAGCGTCCTGCTGGGCACCGAACTCACGGCCTTCGCACCGGGCCGCGCCGAACTGACTCTGGCCGTACGCCGCGAGCACCAGCAGCAGCACGGTTTTGTACACGGCGGCGTGGTCAGCTACCTGGCCGACAACGCCCTGACCTATGCCGGCGGCAGCGTCCTGCCGCAACAGGGCGTGGTGACCTCGGAATACAAGATCAATTACCTGCGTCCCGCCATCGGCCAAACCCTGGTCGCCCGTGCCAGCGTGCAATACGCCGGCCGGACGCAGGCCGTTTGCCGCTGCGATGTGTTTGCCGTCAATCAGGGCGAGGAGAAACTTTGCGCCACGGCGCAGGGCACCATCGTGCCGCTCGGCGCTGCGCCGGAATAGGGCCAGCCCATGGATCTGAACTTCAGTCCCGAAGAAAGCGCCTTCCGCGCCGAAGTCCGCAACTTCGTCGGCGAAAAACTGCCCGCGCACATCCGCGACAAGGTGATGAACGGCGTGCATCTGAATCGCGTCGACCACATACTCTGGCAGCGCACCCTGCACCAGCGCGGCTGGGGCGGCCCCGGCTGGCCCAGGGAATTCGGCGGCCCCGGCTGGACGCCGACCGAGCAATACATCTTCGAGGAGGAATGCGCCGCCGCCGGTGCGCCGCGCCTGATTTCCTTCGGCCTCAAGATGATCGCGCCGGTGCTGATGGCCTTCGGCACGCCGGCGCAGCAAGCCAGATTCCTGCCGAAGATCATGGCCGGCGAGGAATGGTGGTGCCAGGGCTATTCCGAACCCGGCGCCGGCTCCGATCTCGCCTCGGTGAAAACGCGGGCGGTAAGGGTTAACTCGCCTGAAGGCGACCACTACGTCGTCAATGGCCAGAAGACCTGGACCACGCTGGGCCAGTACGCCGACTGGATCTTCTGCCTGGTCCGCACCGATCCCGCGGCGAAGAAACAAAG
Organism: Sulfuritalea sp.; assembly: GCF_031426875.1. Lineage (NCBI taxonomy): Bacteria > Pseudomonadati > Pseudomonadota > Betaproteobacteria > Nitrosomonadales > Sterolibacteriaceae > Sulfuritalea > Sulfuritalea sp. Next base: position 117,015 of record NZ_JASJPC010000003.1, on the reverse strand, counting down.
CGGCATTTCCTTCCTGCTGATCGACATGAAATCGCCGGGCGTCACGGTGCGGCCGATCATCACCCTGGACGGCGCGCACGAAGTGAACGAAGTCTGGCTCGAAGAGGTCAGGGTGCCGGCGGCGAACCTGATCGGCGAGGAGAACAAGGGCTGGACCTACGCCAAATTCCTGCTCGGCCACGAACGCACCAACATCGCCGGCATCGGCATCGCCAAGCGCGAGCTGGCGCGCCTCAAGCGCATCGCCGAAGCCGAGGGGCGGCTGGCCGATGCGCTGTTCGCGGCGCGCGTGGCACAGATCGAGATCGACCTGATGGCGCTGGAAATCACCAATCTGCGCGTGCTCTCCGCGGAACGTGCGAAGAAGGCGCCGGGCCCGGAAGCATCGATCCTCAAGATCAAGGGCACGGAAATCCAGCAGGCCATCGCCGAACTCATGATGCAGGCCGTCGGTCCCTACGCCCTGCCCTTCGGCCAGCAGGACGTCGGCCCGGACTATGCCGCCAACCTCGGCGCCGGCTACTGCAATCTGCGCAAGCTGTCGATCTTCGGCGGCTCCAACGAAATCCAGAAGAACATCATCTCGCAGATGATCCTGGGGCTGTGAGGAACCGGGCATGAACTTCGACTACAGCGAAGACCAACGCGCGCTGGCCGACACCGTGCAGCGCTTCGTCGCCAGGGAATACACGTTCGAGAAGCGCCGCGCCATCCGCGATGCCGAACCCGGCTGGAGCCGCGAGGTCTGGCAGGGGCTGGCCGACCTCGGCGTGCTGGCGCTCAACATCGACGAGGATTACGGCGGGCTCGGCTACGGACCGCAGGAAACCGGGCTGGTGATGGGTGCTTTCGGCGCCGGCCTGCTGCTGGAGCCCTATCTGGCCGGCGCCGTGATCGCACCGGCGCTGATTCGCCGTACCGCCAGCGCCAACTTTCAGGAGCGATGGCTGCCGAACATCGCCACCGGCGAATCCATCGTCGTGCTGGCCCATGCCGATGCGCGCAACGAGCCGGTCACGGAAATCGGCGGCAACCTGTCGGGGCGCAAGGCGGTGGTCGCCCACGGCGGCTGCGCCGACCTGCTGCTGGTGTCGGCGCGCACCGCCGACGGCGGTACGGGACTCTTTGCCGTGACCTCGGGCGCCGAGAGCGTGCACCTGCGCGACTACCCGACGCTCGACGGCCAGCGCGCCGCGGATCTGGTGCTGAGCAATGCGCCGGCCACAAGAGTTGGCGCTGGCGACACGGCGCATGCCATCGAGGCGGCGCTCGACATCGGCCTCGCCGCGCTGTGTGCGGAGGCGGTCGGCATCATGGACGCAACCATCACCGCCACCACCGACTACCTCAAGACGCGCCAGCAGTTCGGCCAGCCCATCGGCCGCTTCCAGGCGCTGCAGCACCGCATGGCCGACATGCTGCTGCATCTGGAACAGGCGCGCTCGATGAGCTATCTTGCCGCGATGCATTGCACCGACGAAGATACCGCCGCACGCCAGCGCACGCTCTCGGCCGCCAAGGTGACCATCGGCCAGGCCTGTCGCTTCATCGCGCAAAACGCGGTGCAACTGCACGGCGGCATGGGCATGAGCGACGAGCTGATCCTGAGCCACTGGTTCAAGCGCCTGACCGTCATCGAAATGACATTCGGCGATACCGATTTCCATCTGCAGCGCTTCGCCACGAACCTGTCACAGGCGTCGCCCGCCGCATGACCGCAACGCTGGTCTGCGGCACGCTCGAACGCGCCGGCGCCGAAATCGACCGGCGCGCGGCAAGACTGGCCGGCGCGCTGGCCCGCCTCGGCGTCGAGGATGGCGGCACCGTCGCCGTGATGCTGAAGAACCATCCGGCCTACGTCGACATCATCCAGGGCTGCCGCATCGCCGGCGCCTATTACTGCCAGATCAACTGGCACTTCAAGCGCGACGAGGCCGGCTTCATCCTCAACGACTGCGGCGCGAACGTGCTGTTCATCCAGCCCGAACTGCTGGCCGCCATAGCCGGCGCGATCCCGGCCGAGGTGCAGGTGATCGTCATCGATCCGGATCACGCCGCAGGCGAATACGAATCCTGGCTCGCCGCGCAGGCGCCTTACGCCGGAGCGCCGCGCACGCCGCGCGGCCACATGGCCTACACCTCGGGCACCACCGGCCGGCCCAAGGGCGTGCGCCGCCTGCCGCCCACGCCGCAGCAGCAGGCCCTGGCCGCACAGGTCGTGAAGGATGCGCTGGGCATCTACCCCAGCGTGCGCAGCCTGGTCTCCGCGCCGCTCTACCACAGCGCACCGAGTTCCTTCGCCCAGCAATCGCTGCTGCAGGGTTCGCTGTTCGTGCTGGAGGAAAAGTTCGACGCCGAGGCCACGCTGGCCCTGATCGCGCGCCACCGCATCGACACCGTCTACCTGGTGCCGACGATGTACGTGCGCCTCTTGCGCCTGCCGGCCGAAGTCCGCTCGCGCTACGACCTGTCCTCGCTCAAGTTCGTCGCCTCGACCGGCTCGCCCTGCGCGCCCGAGGTCAAGCGCGCCATGATCGAATGGCTCGGCCCGGTGATCTACGAGGCCTATGCGTCGAGCGAAACCGGCTACATCACCGTGATGCCCCCGCAGGACGCGGCGCGCAAACCCGGCAGCGCGGGCCGCGCCGTCGGTCGCGCCGAAATCCGTATCTTCGATGACAACGGCCATACCCTGCCCAACGGCGAAATCGGCACCATCTACGCGCACCAACCGGCCTATTCCGACTTCAGCTACCACGGCAACGACGCCGCGCGCCGCGCCATCGAGCGCGAAGGCCTGATCAGCGTCGGCGACATGGGCTATCTCGATGCCGACGGCTTTCTCTACGTTTGCGATCGCGCCGCGGACATGGTGATCTCGGGCGGCGTGAATATCTACCCGGCCGAGATCGAACACGTGCTGATCACTCTGCCCGGCATCATCGACTGCGCCGTGGTCGGCATCCCCGACGACGAATTCGGCGAGTCGCTGGCGGCGCAGGTGGTGGCCGAAGCCGGTGCCACGCTCGATGCCGAAGCCATCCGCATGGCACTCAGCGAGCGCATCGCCGGCTACAAGGTGCCGCGCCGCATCGACATCGTGGACGCCCTGCCGCGCGACGACAACGGCAAGGTGCAGAAGCGCAAGATCCGCGATGTCTATTGGGGCGGCCGTTCGCGCAGGATATGAGCCTGATTGACCATGAAGACAAGCCGCCCAACGCCTGCCAATGCTTCCCTTTCCAGCCCTTCCCGTAAAGGCATAAGCGCTACCTTATCCTGTTCCTCCCCCTTCAAGGGGGAGGTTAGGTGGAGGATGGGGCAAGTATCCACAACATTTTCCCCCATCCCCACCCCAGCCCTCCCCTTGAAGGGGAGGGAGACGTGCATCGGCACGGTTAGGTTAGCGCACACGCCCGTCAAGGGAGAGGGGGATCAGGTGACGGCATGAATCCGCATCCCTTCGACACCGCCATCGCGCTGACACACGAGCCGCCCGACCGCTGGCGGGGCCGCACCAGCGACGACTACTGGAACATGGTCAGCCCCTATGGCGGCGTCACGGCCGGCGCCATGATGCAGGCCATGCTCGACCATCCCGAGCGGCGCGGCACGCCGCTGGCCTTTACGCTGAATTTCCTGGCGCCGATCAACGCCGGCGACTACGCGATCGACACCGAACTGGTGCGCGCCAACCGCAATAGCCAGCACTGGGCCATCCGCCTCTCGCAGGCCGGCCGCGTGCTGGCCCAGGCCATCGCCATCTGCGCCCTGCGCCGAGAAACCTGGAGCCTGGTCGAAGCCGCGCCGCCCGAGGTGCCGCCGCCCGAGCAATGCCCGCCGGCGCCGCCGCGCAAGGCCACGGGCTTCCTCCAGCGCTATGAGTTCCGCATCGTGCGCGGCACACCCTTCGCGGTGAACGAAGACAGCCTCTCCCATGTCTGGGTTTCCGACGTGCCGCCGCGCCCGCTCGACTTCGCTTCGCTGACCGCGCTGTGCGATTCCTTCCTGCCGCGCATCTTCCTGCGCCGGCCGGACTTCGTGCCGATCGGCACGGTCTCGATCAACATCTACTTCCATGCCGGCGAAGCAGCTCTGACCCGCCACGGCGCCGCACCGGTGCTGACCGTGGCCCAGGCCCAGGCCTTCAGCGACGGCCACTTCGACCACCACGGCCACGTCTGGAGCGCCGATGGCACACTGCTCGCCACCACCCAGCAACTGGTCTGGTACAAGGAATGAAATCAAAGGCCAAGGCATTTGCCACAGAGGACACAGAGATCACAGAGGAAAAACAGCAGCTAGTAGTCAGTCAACAAGGAAAAGGCGCATTCCCTGTAGGAGCGAGCTTGCTCGCGATAAGCCGCTATCGCGAGCAAGCTCGCTCCTACATCCATCGGTTTCAACATGTCTGCGTACTAGTGTTCCGATTCCAATTTTTGAGCTTTGATTCTCTCTGTGTGCTCTGTGTGCTCTGTGTCCTCTGTGGCTAAAAAGTTTTCCGAATAATCCGTAACCCATAGGAGCATCGCCATGACCCAGCAAGCCCGTGCTGTCATTTGCCGCGAAGTCGGCAAACCCGTCGTCGTCGAAACCGTCAGCGTCGATGCGCCGCAACGCGGCGAAGTGATGATCAAGCTCGCTGCCTGCGGCGTCTGCCACAGCGACCTGTCCGCCACCAACGGCACGCTGCCGCTGCCGCCGCCGGTAGTGCTGGGCCACGAAGGCGCCGGCAGCATCGTCGCGGTCGGCGAAGGCGTAACGGGCTTCGCCATCGGGGATCACGTCGTCAGCTCCTTCGTCAGCATGTGCGGCAAATGCCGCTACTGCCAGACCGGGCGCCCGCAGCTCTGCGACCAGGCCGCCAAGGCCGGCTTCACGCTGCCCGACGGCACCACGCGCTTCAAGGATGCCGCCGGCAAGCCGCTCAACATTTTCTCCGGCTGCGGCGTGATGGCCGAATACGCCACGCTGCACGTCGACAACGTGGTCAAGATCGATGCCGCGATGCCGCTCGACAAGGCCGCGCTGATCGGCTGCGGCGTGATGACCGGGGTCGGCGCCGCGGTCAATACGGCGAAAGTCGAACCGGGTTCGGCGACGGCGGTGTTCGGCTGCGGCGGCGTCGGCCTCAACGCCATCCAGGGCTGCGCCATCGCCGGCGCGCGCATCATCGTCGCGGTCGACACCTCGGATGCCAAGCTGGAAATGGCCAGGGCTTTCGGCGCCACGCACACGGTGAACCCGAAGAACGAAGAGAACGTGGTCAAGGCGCTGAAGAAGCTCACCGAGGGCGGCGCCGACTACGCCTTCGAATGCGTCGGCTTCGGCGAAGTCGCGGCACAGGCTTACGGCTGCCTGCGCAAGGGCGGCACGGCGGTGGTGGTCGGCGTCGCCGGCCCCAAGGACACCACCACCATCCGCACCGCGACGCTGACTTTCGAAGAGAAGACGCTGAAGGGCAGCTACTTCGGCTCGGCCCGCCCGCAGCAGGACTTTCCGCGCCTGATCGGCCTGTATCGCAGCGGCCGGCTCAAGCTCGACGAACTGATCACCCGCACCTACGGCATCGAGGAAGCGCCGCAGGCCTTCGCCGACCTCGCCGCAGGGCGCAATGCACGCGGCGTGATATTGTTCTGACCTGAATTTTCATCCACGGAGCGTGCCCTTGAAACACCGCAAACTGCATACCCTGCATCGGCCCGCCAAGCAGCCGAACGGCCTTCCTCCGCTGCTTTTCGTGCACGGCGGCTACATCCACGGCGGCTGCTGGGATGTGAACTTCATGCGGCATTTCAATGAACTTGGCTACAGCTGCCACGCCATCGATCTTTCCGGCCATGGCGCCAGCGAGGGCCGCGAGGATCTGCACAGCTACGACCTCGACCACTATGCCGCCGACGTCGCCCAGGCGGTGGCCGAACTGCCGGCACCGCCGGTGCTGATCGGGCATTCGATGGGCGCCGCGGTGGTGCAGCGCTATCTGGAAAAGGGCAAGGCCGCGGCCGTGATCATGATGGCGCCGGTGCCGGCCACCGGGCTCTCGGCCAGCAGCATCCAGCTCACCCGCAAACATCCGGATTTCCTGCGCGAAGCCGCCTACGCCGTGCGCGGCAAATACACCGCGAACACCATCCGCGTCATGCGCGAAGTGTATTTTTCACCCGACGTGAGCCACGAGGAATTTGTCGCCTTCCAGCCGCTGGTGCAGGACGAGTCGCGCACCGCGATCGCCGAGATGATGGCCCTGGCCTGGCGCCCGCCGGTACGCCGGCCGAAAATCCCGGCGCTGGTCATGGGCGGCGAACTCGACCAGGTGTTCCCCGCCAACCTGCTGCTGTACACCGCCACCGGCTGGAATGCCGAAACCTGCGTCGTGCCGCGCGCCGGACACATGCTGATGATGGAGCCGCAATGGACCGATGCGGCGGCCAAAATCGACAACTGGATGACGCGCCGCCTCGGCCTGAAAGTCGCAGCGGCAGCCTGAATCGAGCGTCGCGCAGAGAGGAGTAAGCCATGTTCAGCAAAGCCACCCTCGGCTTCCTCGACGAACTCGCCGCCAACAACGAGCGCGCCTGGTTCGAGGAGAACAAGCCGCGCTATGAAGAACTGGTGCGCGAACCCGCGCTGGAATTCATCGCCGCGATGGCGGCCCCGCTGGCGAAGTTCGCCCCGCACTTCCGCGCCGAGCCGCGCAAGATGGGCGGCTCGCTGATGCGCGTGTTCCGCGACACGCGCTTCGCCCGCGACAAGAGCCCCTACAAGACCAACATCGGCATCCAGTTGCGCCACGAGCTGGGCAAGGACGTCCATGCGCCGGGCTTCTACCTGCACATCGCGACGAACGAATGCTTCTTCGGTGCCGGCTGCTGGCATCCCGAGGCCGACGCGCTGGGACGCATCCGCGACCTGATCGCGGCGCAGCCGAAACGCTGGCTCGCGGCGCGCGATGACAAGAAGTTCTCCTCGCACTGGGCCCTGGCCGGCGACAGCCTGACGCGACCGCCGCGCGGCTACGCGGCCGACCACGCGGCGATCGAGGACTTGAAGCGCAAGGACTTCATCGGCCTCGCCGCGCTGTCCTTCAGCGACGCCACCGGCCCCGGCCTGGTCAAGCTCGCCAGCGAGCGCTTCGCCGCCGCCGCGCCGCTGATGAAATTCCTCTGCGAGGCGCAGGGCGTCCAGTATTAGCCGCCGCGCGGCATGTTGGAAATCCTCTACCGCGACGACCGCCTCGTCGCGATCAACAAGCCTGCCGGGCTACTGGTTCATCGCAGCAACATCGATCGCCACGAAACGCGCTTCGCCGTGCAATTGCTGCGCGACCAGATCGGGCAGCGCGTGCATCCGCTGCACCGGCTCGACAAGGGCACCTCGGGCGTGCTGCTGTTCGCCCTCGATGCCGACTGCGCGCGCGAAGTCGGCGGGCAGTTCCAGCGCGACGAAATAGCCAAGCGCTACCTCGCCGTCGTGCGCGGCTGGCCGCCGGAAGCCGGCCTCATCGACCATCCGCTGTCGCGCCAGTTCGACGACTACGGCCGCAAGCTGGGCGCCGACAGCGCCGCCGCCGCAGCGCTGCCGGCGGTCACCGAGTACCGCCGCCTGGCGAGGGTCGAACTGCCCGATGCGGTCGACCGCTACCCGAGCACGCGCTACGCGCTGGTCGAACTCTCGCCGCGCTCCGGCCGCCAGCACCAGTTGCGCCGCCATCTCAAGCACATCGCCCATCCCATCATCGGCGATGCCACCTGGGGCAAGGGCATACACAATCGCTTCTTCCAGCAACGCTTCGGCTGCGGGCGGCTGTTGCTGGCCTGCACCCGGCTCGAACTCCAGCATCCGCAGGACGGCCGCGCGCTCATCATCAGCGCGCCGCCGGAGCAAAGCTTCGCCGCTGTGCTCGGGGCATTGGGCTGGGACGGGATACACGGATAGCTTCAAGAGTTGGCGCTGGCGACACGGCGACCAGCGCCCCGCTGCATACGCCAGCCCGCCGCGAATCCGGACTGGCGGCCGCCGCGCCGTCGATGAATCTCAATCCACGACGAAACGGAACTGGTCGCGCCCGTGCCCGCCGAAGAAAATCGTGTCGCCCGGACTCAGCACCACCTCGCCCACCGGCGCGTCGATCTGGGCATTGAGGAAAGTGCCGTTGGTCGACTCCAGGTCGCGCAGCACCACCTTGTGATCGACGATGCCCACCCAGGCGTGGTGGTTTGACGCCCGCGGATCGGTGATGACGACGGTGTTGTCCTTGCTGCGTCCCACCGTGACCCCGGCGACCGTCACGGGAAAACTGTGGTCCTTCTGGCTGCCGCCCACGCACACCAGCCGCGGCACGGCTTCGCTCGGCAGCCGCGCTTCCTCGCGATCCGGCAACTCGCTGTGCGTGCCGACCGGCGTCGAGCGGACATGAACCCGCGTCGCAGTCGGATCGTAAGGCGCTTCCACGGAACGAACGACAGGCTTGTGGGGCGGCGCAGCGACTGCGCGGGACTTCGCCTCCTCCGCCTCCCGCTTCAGGCGCCGCTGCCGGTCACGGATCAGGGTCGCCGCAACGCCGATCAGGACCAGGGCAAACAATCCCCAGAAAACATAAAACTTGAGCACCTGCAAACCTCCTGATAAACGAAATGACGGGAGAGCGGATCGCGCCACCGCTTGCCCACAACAACGACAAGTGCAATATGCATTCTGCTTGCCATCCGATCCGCATGTTGCCATGTCATCCGGGAATAAGGAAGCGCCGGCTACTGAGCAAATCCATTGTGTGAGAAGGGTTAAGTCGAGTTTCCGTTCACCGCTGGCGATGCCGGCAAGAGTTGGCGCTGGCGCTACGGCGGCCTGACTCGCTGCAGGCGCCGCGCCACCACGTCGCATCGAACTTCGTCATGCAAGGCGTATCGAGGTTCTGCGGCTCCTATGCAAAGCGACCATCTCGATCAATAATCCTGCATCGGATAAGCATCCATGGGGTTCCGCAGCATGAAGACTGTGAGCATTGCCAGCGCCAAGTCGCAACTATCCGCCCTGATCGTCGCCGTCGAATCTGGTCAGCAAGTGCGCATCACCCGCCGCGGGAAACCCGTGGCACGCCTGGTTCCCTTCGCGAAACAAGAAAGCTTCGGCTGGGCTGATCTGCGCAAATGGGTAGCCGGACCCAGCTTGAGCTTGCCTGAAAGCAACTAGTCATTGACGGCCACCGCATCGTGGCGAGCTGGACAATGGCTTCATTGTGGAAATTTGTGGGATTCACATTTCCGGCTAACTCCGGCCAGTCGAATATTTTCCCGGTGGCAGCCACTCGAATTCTCTGTCAGTATTATCATTGCATATGCGGGCAGGCAACTTGGGCACACCCACGATGAATCAGGCAGTTACGGCGAACCGGCATGTTCAGCGAATTTCAATAGTACGGACCAGTGGGTCCGTTGAACAGCAGCTCGAGAGCCTCCATACACAATGACTGGCAACGCCTTCAAACTTAAGTCGCGGGAGGAGGTTGAGCGCTTCGAGGAACTGATGCGTCAGTACTCCGAAGTAAGAGCCGACGTGGCGCTGAACTACATCCCTTTGGTGAGAGCGTGGGACCAACTTCATCAACAAACGGATGGCGGTCGAGTATTTTCGGCGCTACTCGACATTTATCTCAACCTGCACATGCTTCATCTGGACCTCACTTCGGTGGGCGGAATATGGAACTCCCGCTTCTCGAAAGGAAAGCTTGAGGGAGGCTCGGTGCTCGACTCGAGCGCCAAGTTCTTCGGAAAAATGGACATTCACCGCTACTCCTCTGCATACATTCTTCGATACCGCGCCTTATGGGACAAGATCATGGGATTCCTTCTCCTCCTTTTTTTGCCCGAGGCCTACGATGGATTTTCGAATGCGAAGAGCAGAAAGAAATACTTTCGAGAGGTTGCATCAAGAATAGACAACCTACCGCAGGAGTTCGTGGCTGGCCTCCTGTCAGCTCTGGAGCAATTCGACAACACCTACCGCACGGCAGAAGCTCATGGGGCAGGCGCACTTCGTAAATGGTCGCTCACAATGGAAGGACTCGATAAAAAGCCGATGCGTGACCTAATGGGACATTGGAATTTTCTCGCTAAAGCGCTAATTGCTATCTGCGACGTATTCAATCAGCAAGATGAAAGCGAAAATGAAGCCCGCGAGACCCCGGCTCTAACCCTGTGACACAGGGAACACTGAACGCTAGGCCACACCTCACTGGAGCGCCCCGCAATGACCCCCGCTAGACTTCGTTGCCAAGCAGCATTGTTGGTCCTCCTCGCACTTGCTGCATGCACGGCTGAACCAACTACCTACGATGACTGCATTCTTCAGAAGGTAAAGGCGGGAATGGACAAGGCTGTCGCAGCTACTATTGCTAGCGCATGCCGAAGCAAGTTTCCAGAATTGTTGGGGGCAAAGTCATTGACGCAGCTCCCTCCAGATGCCTCGAGAAAGATCGATGGTCGCTTTGGTATTTCTAATCTTGGTGGGAGCGGCAATATCTACAACGGGAATGAGGACTGGATCGTCGAAGAAATAACAATCCTGCTTGCAGACCCGATCGAGTTAAAGAACAAGATCGGAGGCAAAGAAATGTCTCAGGGCAATGCAGCGCAGAGAATGGAGCGGTATAAAGTCACCGTTACAGTTCAACCGTTATCAAGCCACGACTTCTTCATTAGCGTCAATTGGCCTGCAAGCCAAAAACATGAGTGGCTCATTGTCGAGGCGAAAGGAACCCGATTGCCTTAGCAGCAGTTAAGCGATTCACTGTCCAATGGAGAGCTTCGATGTCAGACCAACGCCTTCCGCTAATTCAAGCCCTATCGGGATTGCTCGATCAAGAGGAAGTTATTCCCGATAGAACCAAGGAGATTATTCACGAGGCCCTCGTGTCTCGCGATGGTCAGGCCATTGACCGAGCGCTTGCTTCAATAAGGCTTCTTCCCGCCGAAGTCCGCGACCGTCTGCTGGCCCAAGCCACGCGCCAAAGTGCCGAAGAGGAAAACTTGTGGCAGTGGCTCGAAGAAGTTGTGAAGTCTCCTTCCCATACGCCACCTGATGAAACTCGCCACTAACATTGACCCCGCAGAGGCGTAGCCCATCGGTCAACATGGAGGCTACGCAATGAGGCCGCCCAGCGCTGGTTAGCTATACGTTTCTGAGCGCCCGCATTCTCTAACTACCCGGGTCTGCTATGGGCACAAAGCACCGATAGCAGTGTTGCGACCGGCCGTTGACTCACTCTGGCTCACGACTTCCAGCGAACGGTTGCACGGATAAAAAACCGGCGGTCGTTCAAGCCACAAGCCATCCGCCGAACAATCCACCTGAGCCGCGCGAGCGCGGCTATTCCCCAAGAGTTGGCGCTGGCGACACGCCGAGGTGGCGCCCAACCTCGACCGCCGGCCGCGTCAGCGCCCCCGCTGCCCCGCCGCGGCGGCGACGTCCTCGCGGATCGGCCGGATCGGTCTGACTTCGATGCTGCCGACACGCGCGGGCGGAATTTTCGCGGCGACCTGGATGGCTTCGTTGAGGTCGCGGGCTTCGATCAGGTAGAAGCCGGCGAGCTGTTCCTTGGTCTCGGCGAAGGGGCCGTCGGTGATGACCAGCTTGCCGTTGCGCACGCGCAAGGTGCTGGCGGTATGCACCGATTGCAGTGCCTCGGAGGCAAGGCAGTGGCCGCTGCTGCGGACCGCTTCGTCATAGGCGACGCACTCGGCGTCGGGCAGTTCGTCGAGCCGGTTTTCGTCGAGATAGACCAGGCAGAGATATTTCATCGTGTGCTCCCGTGGATGAGACAGGCCCGGGCCGGGCCGCCGAGCGTGGCGGCGGCCCGGCGCGCGGCTATTTCATGGAATGCATGCCCAGCATGTTGCCTTCGGTGTCGATCGCCAGCGCGATGAAGCCGTGTTCGGCGATGGACATTTTCTCGCGGAACAGCTTGCCGCCGGCGCCGGCGACGCGCGCGGCCTCGACCGTGCAATCCTCGCAGGCGAAATACACCAGCGTGCTGTTGCCGCCCGAGGGGAAGCCTTCCATTTTCACAAGCGAACCCGCGCAGCCGCCGCGGTCCATGGCCATGGGGAAGGCCCACATTTCCAGTTCTCCGGCGGGCGCCTTGAGCTGCTGCAGCGTAGTGGCGAACACGGTTTCATAGAAGCGCCGGGCGCGCGCCATGTCCTGCACGTAGATTTCAAACCAGCGGACGGGATTCTCGGTCATTGCTTCTCCTTTCGATGGTTGGCGCGCAAGCCGCGCCGGAGGGATTCAGACCTTTTCGCCGAGGCCGAGTTCGCGGGCCAGCTCGATTGCCGGACACTGGACGAAGTCGTCCATTTCGAAGAATTCGCGCACCTCGATCTCGCCATCGCGGTCGGGGCCGACCGGGTTGGGGAAGCGCTTGCTCCAGGCCAGGGCTTCCTCCCGCGACTTGACCTGGATGATGGTGTAGCCGGCGATCAGCTCCTTGGTCTCGGCGAAGGGCCCATCGACGACGCTGCGGCTGCCGCCGCCGTAGCGGATGCGCCAGCCTTTGCTGGTGGGCTTGAGGCCCGAGCCGTCGATCAGGACGCCGGCCTGCGCCATTTCCTGGTGAAATTGAATCATCTCGGTCAACAGGGCTTCCTCGGGCATCACGCCGGCTTCCGAGTCGGCGCTGGCTTTGACGATGATCATGAAGCGCATGGTGTTTCTCCTTGGCTGGGTGGGGGATTGCGGTTCGCTTTGAGCCGCTCCTGCTCACTGGTCGAACGCGCGGCGCCGAAATCGACAGCGTTGTGAAAATTTGTTCATGGCCGGTCCAGTTCGGCCAGGCGGCGTTCGATAAAGCGCCGCTCGGGCGCCTGCTGCGTTAGCTCCAGGGCGCGCCGGTAGGCGGCGCGGGCCTCGTCCTTCCGGCCCAGGCGGCGGCAGAGGTCGGCCTGGGTGGCGTGGGCGAAACGGTAGTCGGCCAAGTCGCCGCGCGCCAGCAGGGCCTCGACCAGCGCCAGCCCGGCCGCGGCGCCGTCCTCCATGGCGACGGCCACGGCGCGGTTCAGCTCGATCACCGGCGAGGGTTCGGCGCGCAGCAGCAGGTCGTAAAGGCCGACGATTTCTTTCCAGTCGGTGGCGCCGGGGCTGGGGGCCTCGGCCAGCACCGCGGCGATCGCGGCCTGCAGCGTATAGGGGCCGAAGCGGCGCGTGCGCAGGGCGACTTCGACCAGCGCGGCGCCCTCGCCGATCAGCTCGCGCTGCCACAGCGTGCGGTCCTGGTCTTCGAGCCGGATCAATTCGCCGCCGGGCGAGGCGCGTGCGCTGCGCCGCGATTCGTGCAGCAGCATCAGGGCCAGCAGGCCGGCCGCTTCGGGCTCCGGCTCGGGCAGCAGTTCGAGCAACAGGCGGCCGAGGCGGATCGCCTCGGCCGAGAGATCGTGCCGCGTCAGGTCGGCGCCGAGCGAGGCCGAATAGCCTTCGTTGAAGACCAGGTAGATCACCCGCAGCACGCTGTCGAGCCGTTCCGCCAGTTCCTCGACGGACGGCACCTGGTAGGGAATGCCGGCATCGCGGATCTTGGCCTTGGCGCGCACGATGCGCTGCGCCAGGGTGGGCGCCGGCGTCAGGAAGGCATGGGCGATTTCCTCGGTGGTGAGGCCGCAGACCTCGCGCAGCGTCAGGGCGACCTGCGCATCCGGCCCCAGCGCCGGATGGCAGCAGGTGAAGATCAGGCGCAGGCGGTCGTCTTCGATGCCATCGCCGGAGTTGTCGGCGGTTTCGTCGGTGGTTTGGTCGGGAATCGCCTCGATCTGCTCGGCCATGTCCTCGATCGAGGCGAAGCGCGCACCGCGGCGGATGCCGTCGATGGCCTTGAAACGCCCCACCGACACCAGCCAGGCGCGCGGATTGGCGGGCAGCCCGTCGCGCGGCCAGTGCTCCAGCGCGGCGCGAAAGGCTTCGTGCAGCGCCTCCTCGGCCAGGTCGAAATCGCCCAGCAGGCGGATCAGCGTCGCCAGCACGCGCCGCGATTCATTGCGGTAGACGGCCTCCAGCGTGGCGCCGATGGCCGCAACGGAGGCTTCGCTCGCGGCGGGCCGTGCCGATTCGCGGAAAGACAGATTGTTCATATGTCAATCGTCGCGCCGATCGCCGAAAAGATCAACGCCGTCGTTGCCGGACCGCTACCCACCCGCTTACCCGCCCGGTACCGACGGGAACCAAAAAACGCGCGTCATAATGTACATTTCCCGCTGGGCGGTCCTCAAACTGACGAGGCAAGGGCATGAAGGTAATCGGTGAATTCACGGCAGACAGCCGGCGCGAAACCCTGCAGGTGGACGGCTGCCCCTATGTCGCGACGTGGGAGGTATCCGCGGGCTACGTCGAGGTGCCCGGCATCACGGAGTACGCCGTGCGCGTGGACGACGCGGCCGGCAACGATCTGGTGTACATGCGCTGGCTGCTGGTGGACATGGGCGTCACCGGCGGCAAGGACGGCACGCTGGAAGCGCTCGAATCGCACTCTCCGGTGGGGGACGACTGGGCGGCCTGCCTCAGGAGAAACTGCGAGCAATGCCCGCCCTCGTTGATGGAGGCGGGCGCGATAGCCTTGCTGGCGCTGATCGCCTCCCCGCCCGAACATCAGGGACACGGGCTCGGTACGCCCCTGGCGCGGGCCTTTGCGCAGACGGTGCTGGCGCGGCGCGGGGTGCGCGCCTTCTGGATCCAGCCCATGCCGCTGGTGGAACATGCCGCGACCGGCGCCTTCAAACCCAAGCATCAAACGGATTCGCCGCTGTTCGACCAAGCCAAAGGCCGGCTCGAACGGCACTATGAGCGCAGCATAGACGCGAAATGGACCTGCCCGGATTATTTGCGGGTCGATCTGATTCCCCCCGAAACGACCTGATTCCCCTGCGCGGGCAGGCAGCGGCGACGCAAATCCCGCATGCGCGTAAGATGTCGCCCTTTTCCGCGATTGCCAAGCCTGGCGAGCGCGGAGCCCCAGCCGAGAATCCCCCATGTCCGATGCCCTGGTCCCCCTGCTTGCTGCCGCGCTCGATGCGCGCGCGGAACTCCTGCCGCGCCTGCACGCCGAGCAGACCGACGCCTACCGCCTGTTCCACGGCAGCGTCGAGGGCCATCCGGGCCTGACCATCGACCGCTACGGCGACCTGCTGCTGGTGCAGTGCTTCCACAGCCCGCTGGCGCCGGAAACCCTGGCCGCCGTGGAGGCCTTCTACACCCCGCTGCTGCCCGGCCTGATCACGGTCTACAACGATCGCAGCCACGCCAATTCGCGTATCGGCAATCCGCTGCCGGCGGAGCAGATCGACGCGGCGATGATGCCGCGCGAAATCCACGAAATGGGCGTCAACTACCGCATCGCCGGCCGTCACGCGGGCCAGGACCCCTGGCTGTTCCTCGACCTGCGCGCGGCGCGGCGGCGCGTGATGCAGGAAGTGCCGGGCAAATCGCTGCTGAACCTGTTTGCCTATACCTGCGGCGTCGGCATCGCGGCGGCCAAGGCCGGCGCGCGCTTCGTGGTCAATGTCGATTTCGCCGAATCCAGCATTTCAGTCGGCAAGGAAAATGCGCGCCTCAACGATCTGCCGGTGCGCCCGCGCTTCGTCCTCAGCGACGCTTTCGCCGCGATGCGCCAGTACGCCGGGCTGGGCCAGGCCGAACGGGTGCGCGGCAAGCGCATGCCGCCCTTCCCCAAGCTCGACGCGCAGAGCTTCGACCTGGTCTTCCTCGATCCGCCGCGCTACGCCAAGAGCCCCTTCGGCGTGGTGGACCTGATCAACGACTACGCCTCGGTGTTCAAGCCGGCCCTGCTGTGCACCAGCCCGGGCGGCACGCTGATCTGCACCAACAACGTCGCCGACGTGCAACGCGATGCCTGGCTCGACCAACTGCAGCGCAGCGCCGCCAAGGCCGGACGGCCGATCCGCGAGATGGAGTGGATCATGCCGGAGGCCGATTTCCCCAGTTCCGACGGCCAGCCGCCGCTCAAGATCGCCCTGCTGCGCGTGTAGGCCGCGGCCCGCCGCGCCGCCGCACCGCCGCACCGCCGCGGCAAATCGAGTCCGGCGTAGTTCGCCGACGACATGAAGTCCACAGGGCCCGCGATAGCGGTAGCGCGCGCCTCTGCCTAGACTTTGTGGCATGGCAGCGATCGGTAACAACACCTACCTCGTCACAGTATCCGCCGGCAGCGTCGACCGCAGCTTCACGGTAAGCGGGTTGTCCGCCGACGAGGTGCACCAGTTGCTGTCGCGCGCTGCCGAAGGCAGGGCCTACCGGGTGGTCGAACTGAGCGTCGATCCGGCGCAGGGCCCGGCACTGAACAACCTGACCGATGCCACGGGCACCCTGGGCGTCGTCTTCATCGTCACGGCCCTGGTGCTGCGCCGCCTGAAACGCTGGCTGCAGCAATAAGTCCTGCCCGAACCCGCATCACCGCGTCGGTCGCCGCGTGATTTGCGCGGCCGTCTCGGCCTGCTCCGGGCGAGTGTCTGTCACGGGCCAACAAAATCGGGCAATTTCGCCCAAACTCTGCGATAATGCGCGGTTCTCCGGCCGGTTACAGCATGCCCGGCCCGCCTTTTCCCCGAAATTCCCTGCCCAGCGCAGGCACGCCATGACCACCTCCCCAGATCTTAATGCCGCCGGGTTCGACACCCTCGGGCTCGCAGCACCATTGCTTGCAGCCCTGGCCGACGTCGGCTACGAAACCCCTTCGCCGATCCAGGCCGCCTGCATCCCCGTGCTGCTGGCCGGCCACGACCTGCTGGGCGAGGCGCAGACCGGCACCGGCAAGACGGCGGCATTCGCCCTGCCGCTGCTGCAGAAGATCGACCTCAAGCGCGCCGTGCCGCAGGCCCTGATCCTGACGCCGACGCGCGAACTGGCGATCCAGGTCGCGGAAGCCTTGCAGAAATACGCCCACCACATGCCCGGCTTCCATGTGCTGCCGATCTACGGCGGACAAAGCATGGTGGTGCAGTTGCGCGCCCTGTCGCGCGGCACCCACGTCATCGTCGGCACCCCGGGGCGTGTCATGGACCACCTGGAGCGCAAGAGCCTGGTGCTCAACAACCTATCGATGCTGGTGCTCGACGAAGCAGACGAAATGCTGCGCATGGGCTTCATCGACGACGTCAAGTGGATCCTCGAACACACGCCAGCGGAGCGCCAGACCGCGCTGTTCTCGGCCACCATGCCCGACGTGATCCGCCGCGTGGCGCGCGAGCACCTGCGCGAGCCCCAGGAAATCAAGATCCGCTCGGCCACCTCGACGGTCGTTACCACCAGCCAGTCCTACTGCCAGACCCACAGCGGGCAGAAGCTCGAAGCGCTGACGCGCATCCTCGAAGTCGAAGATGACTTCGATGCCGCCATCGTCTTCGTCCGCACCAAGACCGCCACCGTCGAAATCGCCGACAAGCTGGAGGCGCGCGGCTATTCCGTTGCGGCGCTCAACGGCGACCTGACCCAGGGCCTGCGCGAGCAGGTGATCGAACGGCTCAAGGCCGGCACCATCGACATCGTGGTCGCCACCGACGTCGCCGCGCGCGGCCTCGACGTGGCGCGCGTCAGCCATGTCATCAACTACGACGTGCCTTACGACACCGAGGCCTACGTGCACCGCATCGGCCGCACCGGCCGGGCGGGCCGCACCGGCCGCGCCATCCTGTTCCTGGCGCCGCGCGAGATGTACATGCTGAAGCTGATCGAGCGCGCCACCAAGCAGAAGATCACCGCACTGACCATGCCGACGCCGGGCGAGGTGGCGAACCGCCGCGTCGCGCAGTTCACCCAGCAGATCGTCGACATCATCAAGACCGAGAAGCTGGACTTCTTCTTCGACGTGGTGCGCCGCATCGAAGGCGAGAACGACATCGCGGCGCGCGAGATCGCCGCCGCGCTGGCCTGGCTGGCGACGCGCGAGCGTCCGCTGCAAATGCCCGGCGCCAACGACCATGCGCCGCGTGAGGTGGGATCAACTCCTGCCGTAGCGCCAGCGCCAACTCCTGCGCGCGACTTCGAACGCAAGCCGGATTTCAAGGCCCGCACCAAGCCGGCCGAAAGCTATCCGGCCGCCGAGCCGCGCCGCGAGCGCCCGGCCGGCCGCAGCGATACGCCGGTCAAGCAGCGCACGTTCGCCGACGGCGCCACGATGCAGCGCTACCGCATCGAGATCGGCCGCAACCAGGGCGTGCTGCCCAAGGAAATCGTCGGCGCCATCGCCAACGAAGCAGGCATCGCCGGCAAGGACATCGGCCAGATCAACCTGTTCGAAGACTACAGCTCGGTGGAACTGCCGGCCAATCTGTCGGACGATCTGATGGATATCCTGCGCCGCATCCGCGTGCGCCAGTTCGCGCTCAAGACACGCGTCATGGAAGCGGGCGAGTTCGTCGACACCCGCCCGCCGCGCCGCGCGCCGCCTGCCCGCGACGGCAAGAAGCCGGACTGGAAAAAACCCGCCGGCGCCAAGCCGGAATGGAAGAAGCGCGAACGCTGAGCCCTGCGCCGGCATTCGGGACGAGGAGAAGTTTTCATGGCCGTCTATAGCCTTGGCGAGCGCCAGCCCAGCCTGGGACGCGACGCCTGGGTCGCCCCCAACGCCACGGTCATCGGCGATGTGCGCCTCGGCGACAACGCCAGCATCTGGTGGAATGCCGTGCTGCGCGGCGACAACGACACGATCACCATCGGTGCCGAAAGCAACATCCAGGATGGCTCGGTGCTGCATGTCGATGAAGGCGTGCCGCTGACCCTCGGCGCCCGCGTCACCGTCGGCCACCTGGTGATGCTGCACGGCTGCAGCATCGGCGAGGAAAGCCTGATCGGCATCAAGTCGGTGATCCTCAACAAGGCGGTGATCGGCCGCCATTGCATCATCGGCGCCAACTCGCTGATCGCCGAAGGCAAGGTGATTCCCGAACGATCGCTGGTGATGGGCTCGCCGGGCAAGGTGGTGCGCGAATTGACAGACGAGGAAGTCGCGCGGCTCATACTTGCCGCACAAGGCTATGTGGAAAACGCGCGGCGCTACCGCGCGCTGCTGGCGCCGACCGGCTGAGGGTGGATTGTGTTGTAGGGCCGACTTCAGTCGGCCAACGGTGGATGGCGGACTGAAGTCCGCCCTACGGTCCGCCCCAGGTGTTCGCGCTGCAGTCCATTATCTCGCTGCGGCAGGCTTGCCTGCGGCGGGCGCAGGCTGCGTCTTCTGCGGCACCTGGACGAAAACCTCGCCTTCCTTGATCATGCCCAATTCATAGCGGGCGCGCTCTTCGATCGCCTCGTAGCCCGCCTTGAGGTCGCGCACCTCGGCATCCAGTCCGGCATTGCGCTGCTCCAGCGCCTGATTGACTTCGCGCTGCGCCTGCAACTGGCGCTCGTAGTCCCAGACGCGGAGCCAACCGCCCTTGCCCAGCCACAATGGATACTGCAGCAGGGCAATGAGGGCGACCAGCACCAGCGTCGGCCACTTCATTGCGAATCGCCGCGGGGGGCCTACTTCCTCAGGTTGTAGAAGGCGTCGAGACCGGGGTAGCCCGCCGTATCGCCGAGGTCTTCCTCGATGCGCAGCAACTGGTTGTACTTGGCGATGCGGTCCGAACGCGACAGCGAGCCGGTCTTGATCTGCATGGCGTTGAGGCCCACCGCGATGTCGGCGATGGTCGAGTCCTCGGTTTCGCCGGAACGATGCGAAATCACCGAGGTGTAGCCGGCGCGCTTGGCCATTTCGACGGCGGCGAAGGTTTCGGTCAGGGTGCCGATCTGGTTGATCTTGACCAGGATGGAATTGGCGATGCCCTGCGCAATGCCTTCCTTGAGGATCTTCGGATTGGTGACGAAGATGTCGTCGCCGACGATCTGCACGCGCTTGCCCAGGCGGTCGGTGAGCAGTTTCCAGCCCGGCCAGTCGCCTTCGGCCATGCCGTCCTCGATGCTGATGATCGGGTAGCGATCGGCCAGAGTCGCCAGATAGTCGGTGAAGGCCTCCGACGTCAGTTCCAGATTCTCCGAGGCCAGCACATAGCGGCCGTCGCGATAGAACTCGGACGCCGCGCAATCGAGGCCCAGCACCACGTCCTGGCCCGGCGTGTAGCCGGCCGATTCGATGGCGCGCAGGATCAGCTCGATGGCTTCGTCATTGCCCGCGACGTTCGGCGCGAAGCCGCCTTCGTCGCCGACCGTGGTCGGGTAGCCCTTCTTGTCCACCAGCTTCTTCAGGTGATGGAAGACTTCGGCGCCGCAGCGCAGGGCTTCGCGGAAGCTGCCTGCGCCCACCGGCAGGATCATGAATTCCTGGATGTCGAGGTTGTTGTTGGCGTGCGCGCCGCCGTTGATGACGTTCATCATCGGCACCGGCATCTGCATCGGTCCCGAGCCGCCGAAATAGCGGTACAGCGGCAGGCCGGCCTCCTCGGCGGCGGCCTTGGCCACGGCCATCGACACCGCGAGGATGGCGTTGGCGCCCAGGCGCGATTTGTTCTCGGTGCCGTCGAGGTCGATCAGCGCCATGTCGATGAAGGCCTGCTCCTCGGCGTCGAGCCCGATGACGGCTTCGGAGATTTCGGTATTGACGTTCTCCACCGCCTGCACCACGCCCTTGCCGAGGTAGCGGCCGGCGTCGCCGTCGCGCAGCTCGATTGCCTCGCGCGAACCGGTGGAAGCACCGGAAGGCACTGCGGCGCGGCCCATGACACCCGATTCGAGCAGGACGTCGGCCTCGACGGTGGGATTGCCGCGTGAGTCAAGAATCTCGCGGGCGACGACATCAACGATTGCACTCATGGCTATTTCCTTTTGTTAAATTCAGAAGCCTTCGACCAGCAGCATGTCGAAATCCGACACGCCGGCGCGCGCCGTCCGCGCAGCCACATATTCGGGAGAATCGTAGAAGGTCCTGGCGGCGTCCATGCTCGGAAACTCGACGACAACCACGCGCTGCGGCTGCCAACTGCCTTCCAGCGTGACATAGGGCGCACCGCGCACCAGAAAGCGGCCGCCGTAGGCATTGACGGCGATCTGCGACAGGCGACGGTATTCCGCCATGCGTTCCGGATCGCTGGAACGCGCGTCCACCACCATGTAGGCAGGCTTGCTCATGTCGTCATTCCCTTTTGCTTGATCAGTGCATCGAGTTCCATCAATTGTTCGAGCAGTGCCGCCATCTGACCCAGCGGCCAGGCGTTGGGGCCGTCCGACAGCGCCTTGGCGGGATCGGGGTGGGTTTCCATGAACAGGCCGGAAACGCCTACGGCGACCGCCGCCCGCGCCAGCACGGGAACGAACTCGCGCTGACCGCCGCTGCGATCGCCCTGCCCGCCCGGCAGTTGCACCGAATGCGTGGCGTCGAACACCACCGGGCAGCCGGTCTCGCGCATGATCGCCAGGCTGCGCATGTCGGACACCAGGTTGTTGTAGCCGAAGGAGGCGCCGCGCTCGCAGACCATGATGCTGTCGGCACCATTGTTGGCTTCCTTGGCCTTCAGTACCACCTGTTTCATATCGCCCGGCGCGAGGAACTGGCCCTTCTTGATATTCACCGGCTTGCCCGAAGCCGCGCAGGCCTGGATGAAGTCGGTCTGCCGGCAGAGAAATGCCGGCGTCTGCAGCACATCGACCACGGCAGCGACGGCAGCGATTTCATGTTCGGCATGCACGTCGGTCAGCACCGGCACGCCGAGCTGCTGCCTGACGTCGGCCAGGATGGCCAGGCCCTGCTCCATGCCCAGTCCGCGGAAGGACTTGCCGGAACTGCGATTGGCCTTGTCGTAGGACGACTTGTAGATGAAGTTCACACCCAGCTTGCGGCAGATCTCCCGCAATTGTCCCGCGGTGTCGAAGGCCATCTCGCGCGATTCGATGACGCAGGGACCGGCGATCAGGAACAGCGGATGGTCGAGGCCGACCTCAAAGCCGCACAGCTTCATGGCGCGGCGTTCCATGTTGGGTCGCACAGCTTCATGATGCGACGTTCCGTGTTGGGTCGCACAGCTTCACTTGATGCCCTTGTGCGCCAGCGCCGCCTTGACATAGGCGATGAACAGGGGATGGCCTGTGCGCGGGTTAGAAGTGAATTCGGGGTGGAACTGCACGCCGACGAACCACGGATGGATTTCGGCCGGCAACTCCATCATCTCGGGCAGATCCTCGGTCGGCGTGCGCGCCGAAATCACCATGCCGGCGGCTTCGAGCTTCGGCACGTAGGTGTTGTTGACCTCGTAACGGTGACGATGCCGCTCATTCACCTCGGCGCCGTAGCACTTCGCCGCCAGCGTGCCGGCCTTGACCGGGCAGCGCTGGGCACCGAGGCGCATGGTGCCGCCGAGATTGGAGCTAGCGTCGCGCTTTTCGACGCGCCCCTCGCGATCCTGCCACTCGGTGATCAGCGCAACCACCGGATGCGGCGTGTCGGCATCGAACTCGGTGCTGTTGGCACCCTCGAAACCGGCGACATGGCGGGCAAACTCGATGGTCGCGAGCTGCATGCCGAGGCAGATGCCGAGGTAAGGCACTTTGTTCTCGCGCGCGTAGCGAATCGCGGCGATCTTGCCCTCGGTGCCGCGCCGGCCGAAGCCGCCCGGAACCAGAACGGCATCCATCGTCGCCAGTACGCCGGGGCCGTTCTTCTCGATGTCTTCGGAATCGATGTACTGGATGTTCACCTTGCTGCGGCAATGGATGCCGGCATGCACCAGCGATTCGGTCAGCGACTTGTAGGATTCGGTCAGATCGACGTACTTGCCGACGAAGGCGATGTTCACTTCGTGCTGCGGATGTTCGAGGGCCTCGACCAGCTTCTTCCACACCGAGAGGTCGGCGGCGCGCGCCAGGATGCCCAGCTTGTGGCAGACGATCTCGTCGATCATCTGGTCGTGCAGCATGGCCGGAATCTTGTAGATGCTGTCGGCATCGAGGGCGGAGATCACCGCCTCCGGCTGGACATTGGTGAACAGCGCGATCTTGCGCTTTTCCTCGGCCGGTATCTCGCGGTCGGCGCGGCACAGCAGGATGTCGGGCTGGATGCCGATCTCGCGCAGTTCCTTGACCGAATGCTGGGTCGGCTTGGTCTTCAGTTCGCCGGCGGTGGGAATCCAGGGCACCAGCGTGAGGTGGATGTAGCAGGCGTTGTTCTTGCCTTCCTGGATGCCCATCTGGCGGATGGCTTCGAGGAAGGGCAGCGACTCGATGTCGCCCACCGTGCCGCCGACTTCGACGATCGCCACGTCGGCGCCTTCGGCGCCGCGCTTGATGAATATCTTGATTTCGTCGGTGATGTGCGGAATGACCTGGACGGTTTTGCCGAGGTACTCGCCGCGGCGTTCCTTCTTGATCACCGACTCGTAGATCTGGCCGGTGGTGAAGTTGTTGCGCTTGCCCATCTTGGCGCTGGTGAAGCGCTCGTAATGGCCGAGGTCGAGGTCGGTCTCGGCGCCGTCCTCGGTGACGAACACCTCGCCATGCTGAAATGGCGACATGGTGCCGGGGTCGACGTTGATGTAGGGGTCGAGTTTGAGGTGGGTAACCTTGATGCCGCGGGATTCAAGGATCGCGCCCAAACTGGCGGCTGCGATGCCCTTGCCCAGACTGGACACGACACCGCCTGTAACGAAAACGTATTTGGCCATGGAAATGCAGGAGCGGGAAATTCCAATGATAGCGGAAATTTCCCGCCCTTTAGAAGCCCCGCGCCGGGCGGGCGATTCGGCGCGCCCCGGGTGCGCTCTGGGTGCGCTCTGGGTGCGCTCAGGCAGCGATCAGGGACGTTGCGGCGGCTTGCCGCGCGCATCGCGCCGGCTCAGGCGGTCGACCAGCGCAGCCAGATTCCCCAGCGACATGAGATGGGCATAAATCACGGCCAGGCTGCCGTTGGCAAACAGTTCCTGGACCGTATCGCGATCCAGCGCACGCAATTTGGTCTCATCCACCACATTGAGGCCATTGAGGCGGAACTGGCTGCCGTCATTGAGCTGCGCCACGGAATCGGCCTGCCGCAACAAGCCCAGCTCTTCCAGCCGCTGCCCGAGCGCTTCCGTCGCGGCAGCCGCCTGATGAAACTCGGAAAGAAACTTGATCGCATGTTCCAGTTGCGGGGTGGGCTTGCCGTCGGCAAACAACGCATCGCCTTCGCTATGGTCGAAGCAGGGCGAGGCTTCGTCGATGCAGACCAGCAGTTCGCCCTGTGCCCCTTTGCCGGGAACGAATGGGTAACGCCGCACGAAAGCCGGTATGTAGCGCGCATCCCATTTCCCTGCGGCGTCGACGTAGAGGTTTTCGTTTTCGCGCAGGCCCAGCAGCGCCGCCGGCAAGACACCGGCAGCGCTGCGGGCAAAGACAATCGGGTATTCACGCGCGCAATCGAAGAATTCGCCGGCCAGCAGGGGCACGGAATTGGTCTTCGCGGCGTAGGCAAAATTCTTTGCCGGCCGCACCTTGAGCGCTGCGTGCGCCTGGTCGCTGAGCGCCACGACGCGCTCGTAGAAGATCATTTCGGACATCGCAATGGAATCCATTCGCAAAAAACCGAGGCTATCACATCGCGTCACGGCGCACATTTTGCCCGCCAGAAGCCCATGAAGACCGGGAGTGCAGCGCGTATAATTCCCCGCTTTCGCCCCGCGCAGGAACAGTCATGGAAGCCGAACGCATCAACGCCGTCGCCAACCGTATCGCCGACCTTACCGGTCGTGGCGAGCAACTGCGGAGGTATCTTTGACTACGACGGAAAAGCGGAAAAACTCGCTGAACTGAATCAGGTACTCGAAGACCCGAAGCTCTGGGACGACGCCGAGCGCGCCCAGACACTCGGCCGCGAAAAGAAATCCCTCGAAGCCGTAGTCGGCACGCTTTCCGGAGTCGGTTCGCGACTCACCGAAGCCCGCGACCTGTTCGAACTGGCGCGGGAAGAACAAGACGACGAAACCATGATGGCCGTCGAAAGCGATCTCGACGAAGCGGAAAAGCTCGTGGCGGATCTCGAATTCCGCCGCATGTTCAACAACCCGGCCGATCCCAACAACTGCTTCATCGACATCCAGGCCGGCGCCGGCGGCACCGAAGCCTGCGACTGGGCTTCGATGCTGCTGCGTCAGTATTTGAAGTATTGCGAACGCAAGGGCTTCAAGACCGAACTGCTGGAACAGACCGACGGCGACGTGGCCGGCATCCGCAGTGCCTCGATCAAGGTCGAGGGCGACTATGCCTACGGCTTCCTGCGCACCGAAACCGGTGTGCACCGACTGGTGCGCAAATCGCCCTTCGATTCCTCAGGCGGGCGCCACACCAGCTTCGCCAGCCTCTACGTGTATCCCGAGATCGACGATTCGATCGAGGTCGAGATCAACCCCGCCGACCTGCGCACCGACACCTTCCGCGCCTCCGGCGCCGGCGGCCAGCACATTAACAAGACCGATTCGGCGATCCGCATCACCCACGTCCCGACCGGCATCGTCGTGCAGTG
This sequence comes from Sulfuritalea sp., assembly GCF_031426875.1. Classification (NCBI taxonomy): domain Bacteria; kingdom Pseudomonadati; phylum Pseudomonadota; class Betaproteobacteria; order Nitrosomonadales; family Sterolibacteriaceae; genus Sulfuritalea; species Sulfuritalea sp. The sequence goes on along the minus strand of NZ_JASJPC010000003.1, from coordinate 91,538 downwards.
CCAGAGCGACCGCTCGCAGCACCGCAACCGCGCCGAGGCCATGGCCATGCTCAAGTCGCGCCTCTACGAACTCGAACTGCGCAAGCGCCAGGCCGAGGCCGACAAGCTCGAAGCCGGCAAGACCGACGTCGGCTGGGGCCACCAGATCCGCAGCTACGTGCTGGACAACTCGCGCATCAAGGATCTGCGCACCAACGTCGAAATCTCCGCGACGCAGAAGGTGCTCGACGGCGACCTCGACCAGTTCATCGAAGCCAGCCTGAAGCAGGGCGTCTGATCCACAATCCATCTCCGCTATCGGACCATCATCATGAGCGACCCGCAACAGCAACCCGCCGACGAAAACCGCCTGATCGCCGAGCGCCGCGAAAAACTCGCGGCCTGGCGCGCCGCCGGCAAGGCTTTCCCCAACGATTTCTCGCGCGAGAACCTCGCCGGCAAGCTCGACGAACTCTACAGCGCGAAGACGCGCGAAGAACTCGAAGCGGCGCCGATCGAGGTCAAGGTGGCCGGTCGCATCATGTTGAAGCGGGTGATGGGCAAGGCCAGCTTCGCCAGCATCCAGGACGTTTCCGGCCGCATCCAGATTTTCGTCAGCAACGACGGCACGGGCGAAGAGGCGCACAAGGAGTTCAAGGGCTGGGATCTGGGCGACATCGTCGGCTGCGAGGGCACGCTGTTCAAGACCAAGACCGGCGAACTGACCGTGCAATGCAGCAGCATCCGCCTGCTGACCAAGTCGCTGCGGCCGCTGCCGGAGAAATTCCACGGCCTGACCGACGTCGAACAAAAATACCGAAGCCGCGAACTCGACCTGATCACCAACGAGCAGACGCGCTTCACCTTCGTCGCACGCAGCCGGATGATCCAGTCGATCCGCAATTACATGATGCACCACGGCTTCCTCGAAGTGGAAACGCCGATGATGCATCCCATCCCCGGCGGCGCCGCGGCCAAGCCCTTCACGACCCACCACAATGCGCTGGACATGGAACTGTTCCTGCGCATCGCGCCGGAGTTGTACCTGAAGCGCCTGGTGGTCGGCGGCTTCGAGAAGGTGTTCGAGGTCAACCGCAATTTCCGCAACGAAGGCCTCAGCCCGCGCCACAACCCCGAGTTCACCATGATGGAGTTCTATGAGGCCTACACCGATTATCGGCGGCTGATGGACTTCACCGAAGGCCTGCTGCGCCACTCGGCGCGCGAGGCGCTGGGCACCGAGGTGTTCGAATACCAGGGACGCACGCTGGACCTGTCCAAACCCTTCGCCCGGCTGACCATCGTCGGCGCAATTCACCACTACCACCCCGGTTACACGTTCGAGCAACTGAACGACATCGATTGGCTGCGGCAGAAGCTCGCCGACCTCAGGGTCGACATGAAATCGCCGCACATGGCGCGCGCCGGCCTGGGCACGCTGCAATTGGCGCTGTTCGAAGAGACTACCGAAGCCGAGCTGTGGGACCCGACCTACATCATCGACTACCCGGCCGAAGTCTCGCCGCTGGCCCGCAGCAACGACGACAACCCGGACATCACCGAACGCTTCGAGCTGTTCATCGTCGGCCGTGAAATCGCCAACGGCTTCTCCGAGCTGAACGACCCCGAGGACCAAGCGGCGCGCTTCATGCAGCAGGCCAAGGCCAAGGAAGCCGGCGACGAGGAAGCGATGTACTACGACGCCGACTACATCCGCGCCCTCGAATATGGGCTGCCGCCCACCGGCGGCTGCGGCATCGGCATCGACCGCCTGGTGATGCTGCTGACCAACTCGGCCTCGATCCGCGACGTCATCCTGTTCCCGCAGATGCGGCCGGAATGATGCCGGAGTGATGTCATCTCCGCTGGTTCCCGCCGAACCGGCGGCAACCGGCGACGGTACGCCGTATTCGGCGCTTTACGACGACGTCTATCACACCGCGCACGGCGCGCTGGCCCAGGCCCGCCACGTCTTCCTCGCCGGCAATACGCTGCCGGCGCGCTGGATGGAAGCCGAACGCTTCGTCATCCTTGAAACCGGTTTCGGCCTCGGCCTGAACTTTCTCGCCACCTGGCAGGCGTGGCGCGAGTCCGGCGCCAGAGGCCGGCTGTGCTTCGTCTCTGTCGAAAAACATCCTTTCCGCCGCGATGCTCTCGCGACGCTGCTGGCCGCCCATGCCGAACTCGGCGCCCTCGCCGGCGAATTGTTGCGCCAGTGGCCGCCGCTGACGCCGGGCTTTCATCGCCTGCATTTCGATGCGGGCCGCGTCACGCTGACGCTCCTGCTGGGCGACGCGCAGACACTGCTGCCGCAACTGGCGGCGCATGTCGATGCGGTCTATCTCGACGGCTTCGCGCCGGCGAAGAATCCCGCGTTGTGGTCACCGCCCCTGCTCGCCGCGGTCAGCCGTCTGTGCAGGAGTCACGCAACGCTGGCGACCTGGAGCGTCGCCGGCGAGCTGCGCCGCACGCTGCAGCAGTTCGGCTGGCAGGTGGAGCGCCGCCCCGGCTTTGCCGGCAAGCGCGAGATGCTGCGCGGCGTCGCCGGGTCGCCAGCGCCAACTCTTGATCTGCCCTGCGCGCCCGCCGAGCGCCGCGCCATCGTCATCGGCGCCGGGCTCGCCGGCATCGCCATCAGCGAACGGCTGGCAAACCGCGGCTGGCAGATCGAACTCTTCGAGCGCCACGGCGCCCCCGCCCAGGAAGCCTCGGGCAACCCGTCCGGCATACTGCTGCCGCACCTGGCGAAGGATGATGCGCTGGCGGCGCGCCTGTCGCGCGCTTGTTACCTGTATGCGCTGCGGCGCTTTGCCGATCTGGCCGATCTACGCTGGTCGCCCTGCGGCGTGCTGCAGGTCGCCCGCGACGCGGCCCACGAATCCCTGCAACGCGCCACGGTGGATCAACTCGGACTGCCGCCCGACTTTGCCGCATTTTTCGAACAAGACGCCGCCGCGGCCCTGATCGGCCGACCATTGGCACATGGCGGCTGGTGGTTTCCCGGCGGCGGCTGGGTCAATCCGGCCAGTGTTTGCAGCGCCCTGCTGGCTGCTGCCGGGGACGCGGTCGATGCGCACTTCGACACCGAGGTCTCCTCGCTGCGCCGGACGGCGGACGGCTGGCAGGCATTCGATGCCGCCGGCCGTATGCTGGCCGACGCAGCTCACGTGGTTCTCGCCAACGCCCATGACGCGAACCGGCTGCTGGCGCAGGCGCTGCCGCTGACCCCGATCCGCGGCCAGGTCAGCTATCTGCCGCCTGCCATTGCCGATGCGATGATGCCGCCGCTGCATCACGTCATCTGCCGCTCCGGCTACATCACGCCACCGCAAGCCGGCACGGTCTGCATCGGGGCCAGCTTCGACAGTGGCGACAGCGATTTGAGAATTCGCACCGCGGACCATGCAGGCAATCTGCAACGCCTGGACGAACTCCTGCCGGGCGCCGCCACGGACATCGATGCGGCGCTGCTGGATGGCCGCGTCGGCCTGCGCGCGGCCACGCCCGATCGGCTGCCGCTGATCGGTACCCTGCCCGATACGTCGGCAATTGTCGGGAATGCGGCGACGCTGGAGAAGCTGCCGCGCCTGAAGGGCTTGCACGCCCTGCTCGGGCTATCCGCCCGCGGCATGGTCTGGGCGCCGCTGGCCGCGGAACTGCTCGCCAGCCAGCTCGCCGGCGATCCGCTGCCGGTCGAGCGCGAACTGGCCCGCGCCGTGGACCCGGCGCGCTTCCATCTGCGCGACCTGCGTCGCGGCAAGGCCGGTTTGTAATAGCCGCGCCGTGTCGCCAGCGCCAACTCTTGCAGCTGCCGCAGTTAAAACGGCTTGCTGACCATGGGCGGCGGCAGATCGAGCGACAAGCCCGGCTCGACCCGACTGAGGATGCCGACGGCCGGCGTATCTTCCACAAGCGCCGGACCTTGCATCAGGCTGGCAATGCGCAGCGTCGACTCGCGCAGTTCTGTAGTCCACTCGGCTTCTTCCTGCAAAGCCGGACGCAGGGCTTGCAGCTGATCGCTGACCTCGTGGCCGTCCCAGCCGGCTGCCGCCAGGAGGCTCATGGCCATCGCTTCAGCCTCCCGCACCTGCAGCGGACGATCGTTGGCGCGTAGCACCCGCGAACCGGCAAAGGAAGCGACCGACGCCACCGCGCTGCTTGTCGCCGTTGAACTCGCCGCGGTCGTGGCGGCAGCCGTGGTCGCGGAAAACAGGGACCCGATATTGAGTACCGGCAGAAATATCTGGGCGGCTACTGCCACCAGAATGCTGGTGGTCACGTTTTCGTCGTGATGGCCGGCGATGATATGGTTCATTTCCCGCGCCAGGACGAAGGCCAGCGCCGCATCGTCGAGTTCAAGGCGGCGCACGCCGCGAAAGATCACCACCGTTCCGGCGGCGCTGGACGCCGCCCCGGCATCCAGCTTGTCGGCGACGATGAATTCGAAGCGCGGGAAGCGCAGTTGCAGATCGGCGTGCTGGCGAAACGCCGTATCGGCAAGGCGACGTCCCAGGGCAAGAATTCGCTGGTCGAAAGCCCGATCCGCGAGGCACTCGGCCGCTACGCATGACGGCGCATCGGCGGCAGTCACCAACAGCAGGTTCATGTCGAATTCCGAATAGACCGCACTGAAGCCCTGCAAGGCGGCCGGCGCCATCACCTGCGTGCGGCCCCCGGGCGAGGTGGCGCATGCGGTCACGAAAAACTGCAGGAGCAGCAGGAGCAGAACGCGGGACATGGTTCGTGCCGAAATGAGCTGCGCTAACTTTCGCCCTGTCGCGGGCGAATGTCAATCCGCTTCAGGCGGCGATTCAGGTGGACAGCGCCGCCGCCAGCCGCTGCAACACGCGCTCGCGTCCCAATACCTCCAGCACGGCGTCGATCGAAGGCGACTGCGGCAGACCCAGCAGGGCGACGCGCAGGGGAATCGCCAGCTGCGGCATTTTCAGCCCGGACTCGGCAGCGCTCTGCTTGACGGCCTGGCCCAGTTCGGCCGCCTGCCAATCGCATGCCGCCAGCCGCTCGCGCAAGGCGTGCAGGCCCTTGAGCGCCACCTCGGTCAGGTGCTGAGCCGCCATCTCGGCGCCAGGCCGCGGCGCAAGGAAATAGGGATGCAAGGCATCGGCCAGTTCGTTCAGATTGCCGACGCGATCCCGGTACAGCATGGCCACCTGCGCCACATCCGGCCCGCCGGCGACCGCCACGCCCTGGCGCGCCAGGCGGCGCGTTGCCTCGGCGGCGAGTCGCTGCGGAGCGGCCAGTTTAAGGTAGTGCGCGTTGAGCCAGTTCAGCTTCTCGGTATTGAACTGTGCCGCTGAAGCGGTGATGTGATCCAGATCGAACCACTGCACGAACTGCTCCATGCTGAACACTTCCTCGTCGCCATGCGACCAGCCAAGACGCGCCAGATAGTTCAGCACCGCCTCGGGCAGATAGCCGTCGTCGTCGTACTGCATCACCGACACCGCGCCGTGACGCTTGGACAGCTTCTGTCCGTCGTCGCCGAGAATCATCGACAGGTGCGCGTACTGGGGAACCGGTGCGCCGAGCGCCTGCAGCAGGTTGATCTGGCGCGGCGTGTTGTTCACATGGTCGTCGCCGCGGATGACATGGGTGATGTTCATGTCGCGGTCATCGACGACGACGCAGAAGTTGTAGGTCGGCGTGCCGTCGCCACGGGCGATGATGAAGTCGTCGAGTTCGCCGTTGGCAAATTCGATGCGCCCCTTGACCTGGTCCTGCCACGCCACCACGCCTTCCGTCGGGTTGCGGAAGCGCACCACCGGCGCCACGCCGGCCGGCGGCGACGGCAAGGTCTTGCCCGCTTCGGGTCGCCAGCGGCCGTCGTAGCGGGGTTTTTCCTTGCGCGCCTCCTGTTCGGCGCGCAGGGCGTCGAGCTCCTCCTTCGACGTATAGCAGTGATAGGCCGTGCCCGCCGCCAGCATTTCGCCGATCACCTGCCGGTAGCGGTCCATGCGCTGCATCTGGTAGAACGGCCCCTCGTCATGACTCAGTCCCAGCCACTGCATGCCGTCGATGATCGCCTGCACCGCCTCCGGCGTCGAACGCGCGACATCGGTATCCTCGATGCGCAGGATGAAGCTGCCGCCATGGCGACGGGCATAGGCCCAGGAAAACAGCGCCGTGCGGGCGCCGCCGATGTGCAGGAAGCCGGTGGGACTCGGCGCAAAGCGGGTGCGAACCTTCATGGGAATTCGATGATGGGGGAAAGGCCCGAATTCTACGCCACGGCGCCGGCGCGATTGACCGCCGCCCGTCCTTTGTGGTTAAATGCGCGGCTCTTTCGCGGGCGGTTAACTCAGCGGTAGAGTGCCACCTTCACACGGTGGAAGCCACTGGTTCGATCCCAGTACCGCCCACCAGGATTCACGTAATCGAAGGCCGGAAACCTTGTCAAGGTTTCCGGCCTTTTTGCTTTGCTGCAGCTACCGAATTGGTGCATTGGTGCGGCGGCTCAAGCCGCCATCGGGACGAACTGGGCGCCTAGCCGCCGCTCCTCGACTTCAGGTGATGCCCGAGGTGGCGATCGGTCTTGGTACTGTGATTGACCGTCCAGTCCATCAACAACAGCTTGATGCGGAAAGCCATGCATACGGGGTTTTCCGTCTCCGACTTTATTTCCTCGCTCAGGCGCTGCAGGTTCGTCTGGAACCGCCGGTGCTGCTGCAAGTGCTCCGCAAGAAACGCATAGCGCGATTCCTGCATCAGCGTTTCCTCCATGGCGAATTGCTCCTGCGCGCCCCTCTCGATGAGGTCGAGTATCGGCAGGGTGTCGTTGGTGCGCCTCTCGCGGACTGCGGTGGCCAGGGCATTCATCTGGCTCAAGCGGGTCCGGTGGCGGCTGTCGATCTCGGCCACGCCGGAACTGCATTCCTCGCTCCAGGTCTGGGTCAGCTCATTCTCCTCGACACCTTCGGCGTGACCGTTGCGCAAGTAATCGTCGCAGCGGTTCAGATAGAGGCGCGCCGGGGCATCTTCCGGCACCTCTTCCAGGCATCTCGCCAATCGCGTCCTGGCGCGGGAGATGTCTCCGACGAAATAGAAGGCCAATGCTTCCTCGAAGCGTTTCTGTGTGCGCTTCTTTGCCGCCAGCATGCGCGGCGGATCCGCGTCGAAGACCTCATACACGGATTGAGCCTCCAGCTTGCCCTTGACTCGACTTCGGGCAAGAAACCGGATGCAGTATCGCGACGGATCTTCAAGGCTGTGCAAAGTGTGCTCGCTGATCAGCATCGGCACACCGTAAACCTTCGACATTCCCTCCAGCCGCGAAGCGAGGTTGACGGCATCGCTGATGACCGTCCCTTCCATCCGTCCGATGCCGCCGACCGTCCCCAGCATGACGATGCCCGTATTGATGCCGATGCCGATCCGGATCGGCAAGTAGCCTGCGCGCGCACGGCCTTCGTTATAGACTTTCAGTCGTTCAAGCATCGCCAGGGCGCCCTGTACCGCATCATCCGTGCCTTCGGGGAACAGCGCCATGATCGCATCGCCGATGTATTTGTCGATCAGTCCGCGAAACGGGACAATCATCGGCTCCATCTGCGATAAATAGGAATTCATAAAATCGAAATTCTCCTGCGGCGTCATCGTTTCCGAGAGGCCGGTAAAATTTCGAATGTCGGCGAACATGATGGTCATCTTGCGTTCGGTCTGCATGCCGAGTCGAACGCCCCGAACGTTGTCGATGTCCAGGAAATGCAGAAATTCACGGGGCACGAAACGGCCAAAGGCCTTTTCGGTATCGACCAACTGCTCGCGTATGTTGGCGAGTTCGGCCCGCAAGCGCTTGACTTCTGCCTCCAGGGAGGCGGGCCGCGGGACAGGGAGCGAGTCCGGGTTCAATCGATTATGGGGTCAAGAATGATTGGACAATCCTGGCTGCGAAGTCAGCCCGTCATCCAACCAAGTGCAGGCGGTCCGTTGTGTCCGGCTCCGGGAAAAGAGATCCGTTCTTCCGGTTCTCCGCCAGCAACACGGAAAACTCATCGGCGCTTACGCCCTGCGAAAACCGATAGCCCTGAAGGATGTCACAGCGATTCCGGCGCAAGAAGTTGACCTGGCTTGCGGATTCCACGCCCGATGCCACGATCTTGAACTTCAGCGCATGGCCCATGGCGATGATGGTCCGGGTTATCGCAACTGCCTCTGCGTCGTTGGGCGTATCCTGAACAAAGGAACGGTCGATCTTGAGGTTGTCGATGGGGAATCTGTTGAGATAACTCAAACTGGAATATCCGGTTCCAAAGTTGTCCATCGAAAGTGCGACGCCAAGACTCTTGAGCCGATGCAGCAGGGCCAGACCGGTCGGCGCGTCGCGCATCAGAGTGCTTTCCGAGATTTCCAGATGCAAGTAACGCGAGTCGAAACCCAGGGTTTTCATCACGGCATCGACTTTCTCGACTGCCTTTTCGTCCGCGACTTGATCGGCACAGAAGTTTACGGCAATGAACAGCTCACTGTCGAAATCCTTGCGCCACGCGATGTTGTTGGCCAATGCGGTGCGCAGCACCCAGTCGCCGACCCTCACCGCCAGCCCGGCTTGCTCCAGCATGGGAACAAAAAATTCGGGGCTGACATAGCCGGCTTCCGGCCTGACCCAGCGCAGCAGGGCTTCTGCGCCGACAATACGACCGGTCTCTCCCGATACGAGCGGTTGATAGAATACCTTCAGTTCGTCGCGCTCGATTGCCCGATGCAGACGCTCCCTGAGCCTGATCTGGTCGGAAAGCTTTTCATTGGTTTGCGGGAAGCGGTAGGTGTTGCCTCCCGCCTCCGCGGCCAGATACATTGCTGCATCCGCACTCTTGGTTAGCGTTTCTGCATCTTCCCCGTCCTTAGGGTAAATGCTGATACCGATGCTGGCAGAAATGTACAACTCCGCGCTATCGACATAAAGCGCCCGGCTCAGCTCCCGCTGAACGCGGTCGGCCACCGTCGCGGCTTCGTCAATTGACGCAATATCGGAGAGGACGATCGCGAATTCGTCGCCGCCAAGTCTGGCAACGCAATGGCCGGGGTCAACGGATGCCATCAGTCGCGCCGAAACCTCCTGCAACAGCATATCCCCGGCGCTATGTCCCACTGTCTTGTTGATCTGATCGAAGCGATCAAGGTCGATCAACATCAAGGCCGTGGAGCGCTTGTTCCTGCGGGCCGCGATGATGGCCTGCTCAAGCCGGTCACTGAACAGGATGCGGTTCGGCAATGAAGTCAGGGCATCGTAGTGAGCGAGGAACTGCATCCGCTTCTTGATCGTCTTATGCACGGTGATTTCCGAGAACACCGCGACGAAGTTGACAATTTCACCGAGGTCGTTCTTGACTGCGCTGATGTTCATCCACTCGACGATGACCTCGCCATCCTTGCGCCGGTTGCGAATCTCGCCGTGCCACTCCCCGCGATTCATCAGCGAGCGCCACATGTTGCTGTAGAAGGACTTGTCCTGCTGGCCGGAATTCAGCACGCTCGGCGTATTGCCGGTAACTTCCTCCGCCGTGTAGCCGGTGATCTCCGAAAATCTTCGGTTGACCATCAAAATCTTGTTGTCCCGATCGGTGATCATTACGCCTTCTGCGCTGTTCTCGAATACGTGGGACGCCAATTCGAGCTTGCGCTCCGCGATCTGCCGGGCACGCTCCTGCTCCAGCGAATCGATGGCGTGGGACAGGTTATCGGCGAGACTCGCGAGCAGAGTCTGCTCCTCGACGTCGACCAAATCCTCCGCCAGTCCAACGATGCAGATTCCTCCTGAGAGCTTGCCGGCCACCCGCAGGGGCAAATGCGCAAGGCCGTGCGCCTCGAAACCTCGCGGGCGTTCCACCAGCGCGTTGTCGCAATCGGAAAGCGAAGCGAAGAAGCTGCAGCGCCCCATTTCGATGGCATCCTGCTGCGCAGGCTTGCCGGCGGCGTCCGAGCGCAGGGCCGATGTGATCGTCGCGGCCAGTTCGGGGTGTTCGCCGAGAACCACCATCGTCGGCAACTGATCATCGCTTGCATACACCCAGGCCAGCGGGAACCCGCCAATCTTGTGGAGAATACCGACGGTTTCCTGAATCAAGGTCTGACAATCCTTGGTCCGGAGTATGACCTCGTTGGCCTCGCTGATCACGGCCAAGGTTCTGTTCAGGCGAAGAATATGACGCTCTGCTTCCTTGTGGCCAGTGACGTCGAGGATGATGCCGACAATTCCACCCACTTCGGAATGGCTTGTTGAAAACACCGCCTTGAAAAACACCACGTCCTTCTCCGAACCGTCGGCGCACTTGACGTGGGCCTCGTAGGTTTGCTTACCGCGACTTTCGAGCAGATCCCGGTCGGCTTTGTCATAGACCTCGGCGAGTTCCCGGGGGGCTATTTCATAAACCGTCTTGCCGATCATGGCCTCGCTGGTGGTTCCGTAGAAGTCCTCGAAAGCCTTGTTGACTCCAATGTAGCGTCCGCTGGCATCCTTGAAGAAAACCGGCGACGGAATAGCGACCAGCAACTGCTCGACAAAATTCAGGTTCTCCGTCAGCGCCTCGTCAAGCTGCTTGTGGGCCGTAATGTCTTCGCCGATTTCCAGCACATGCGACACGTTTCCTTCGGTATCGAAGAGGGCAAGCTTCTTGATCCTCACCCACCGCGCGGAGCCTCCCGGAATCTGGATCAACTGTTCCGGCAACTCGACAAGATTCCCGTCGCGAATCGCCGTCAAGTCGGTTTCGGTGTCGCGGTCCGCCTGCTCGCCCTGGAACAATTCCCCGCTCGAAAGTCCGAGCAACTGCGCCTTCGACTTGCCCAGGACATCCTCGACCAAGCGGTTTACGCGCACGACCTTCAAATCCGAGGCGCGCTTCAGAACGACCATGCTCGGGATATGCTCAAAAATCGAGTCGAGCAAGGCATGCGAGTTCTGTAGCAGCAACTCGATCTGTTTGCGCCGCTCGACCTCCGATTTCAGCACTTCCTTGTCCAATGCCAACTGCAATGTGCGCACGGCGACCTGTTCGGCCATCTCTGCCGACCGACGCAATAGCAGATAGGTCAGAAGACCGACGAGCGCGCTTGCGGCGAGCAGCAGAAGCAACTCGGGCAACGCGATCGGCGGCGCGTTCCAACTGACTGGCGGGCTTGCGTGCAGGTGGATTCGGTCCCCTTGAGGCAAACGAATTTCGTGCGTGATCACGGTATCGCGCATGCTGCCACCCATAGCGATAAGTGGTTTCCCTGCAGCGGTGTCGCGCTGGAAATAATCGAGGCTAACGGAATAGCCTTGTTGCACCAGCTCTTCGAGCCGCAAGGCCTTGGCGAGATCCGCGAATCTGACGGTGGCCGCTACATGGCCCCAGAGTTCCGCCTGGCCGCGCCCGCGACGCACCTGCATGGCTTGCGTCACGGTGAGGGATTCGTTGTCGATGGTAACGGTCGGATCACCGCGACTTTCAAGGCTGAGTTGCGGACTTCCGGCAATCGGCGACTGAAAGGCCGCGAAATCGGCACCATGGCCGGCCTCGTTCCGCGTATAGAAGATGCTGGGCTTCCCCTCGGGAGCGATTTCCAGCCTGCTGATCGTTTCATGCATCTGGAACACAAGCCGCGCAGAAGCGTGTGCCCGTTCGGGTGCAATGAACACGGACTGTCCACCAGCCATCAGCGATCCCGGTGCAAGCATTGCCTGCTTGACCAGGGTTTCCAGGACAGACTCCCGCCACCGGAGATCCCGCGCGATGTCCTGCGACCGATCGTCCAATCCTGGGTGATCCCTTGTGTAATAACTTCCCACCGGAATCATGAACAGAATCCCGGCCAATACCGCAAGGACCTGCGCACCTACCCGCCCGGCCCCGAGTTTACGGAAAGTACTTATCAAGTTTGGCAACGAATTTCCAAATTATGAGAAAACTGAGTCAGAAATAGCTACTAACGAAAGCCGTCGACAATCGATGATGCCTCTCGATGACCCGTTACCATAGCATCCATAGTCAAATCGTCGCTCAGAAAACTCGACCGGGCGGGCTTGTTATTTATACAAGCAAATTTGAGGCCTACCAATATTTGGCATTGTGGGGCCGAAGAGCCATACTCCCGCCTGCCCGGGCCTGCACAACCCATGCGACGACATAGGTAATCGAACGGAGGAAAAGCTCTTTGCGGAATCGAATACGCTATCGCGTGCTACTGGTGGTCGGTATCGCGGCCACTCTGGGTCAGGTTGCGACGGCTGCATTCTATTCCCTGTACCAGGAGCGTACCGTCATGGCACAAAACGAACTTGCCATGCGCAAGCTTACCCACGGCGTCGTCCAGGGTCTGCAAAGCGTCATGCTCGCCGGTTCCGCGGATATTGCACAGGTCTATGCCGATCGCCTCAAACTGGTGCCCGAGGTCCTGGAATTTCGCATCATGCGCAGGGACGGCACCGAGGCATTTCGCGACAACAAGACAATTCTGGAAGTAAACCAGCGGCGAGGTGATGACATTTTCATACCGCGGGAGAAGAAGGACTCGATAAAGGTCATGGACCCGATCGATGCGGATTTCCAGAAGATCCTGAGCCAGAAAGCCCCTGTTTCGATCTATGCCACGGATGACAAGGGCAACCGCATGCTGACGTTCCTCGCCCCCATCCTCAACATCGATGTTTGCTACAAATGCCATGGCAGAGCCGAGCCGATACGGGGCGTCATGCGCCTGACCACGAGTTTGGCCGCAGTGGAACGGGACATTCTGACAGCGCGCCAACAATCACTGCTGGTACTGGTTCTGTCACTCGCCGGGACGCTGCTGCTAACCGGCTACATGTTCGGACGCACCGTGGTGAGACCCATCGAAAAGGTCACTCGCGCCATGACACGGATTTCAAACGGCGACCTCGATCATAGAGTGGCAATAACCACTCATGACGAAATCGGACGCATGGCCATGAACTTCAATCGGATGACCGAGGAACTGACGGAGACCTACCAGGGCCTCCGGCTCGAGCAGGATAAACTGACGACCGTCATCGAAAGCGCCAGCGAGGGCATGGTGGTAACCAACGCTGCAGGCGTGGTGGTGATGGCCAATACCGCGGCAACCCGCCTTCTGGGGAAGAGCCTCGGCAAGATCGTTGCCGACGGCTTTCTTAGCCTGGTGGACAATCCCGAATTGATCAACGGCTGCATCAACAGCGGCAACTCGATTACCGTCGAGTACAACGACCGCGTGCTGCGCATCCATGCCTTGGTCACCCGCGGCGCCGACGATCAGGTCACCGGTTCTCTGGCGATGATCCGCGACATTACGGCAGAGAACCGGCTGGAAAACGACTTGCGGCACCTCGCCACGGTTGACGGTCTTACCGGTCTGTTCAATCGTCGCTTCCTCGATCTCACCCTGGATACCGAGTTCCATCGGGCCACGCGTTCCCATGATGCGATATCGGTCATCATGTTCGATGTCGATCACTTCAAGAAATTCAATGACACTTACGGCCACGATCAGGGCGACCGGGTGCTGCAGATGGTTGCCCGCTGTTTGCGGGAAAGCTTGCGCAGCTTTGACTTTCCCTGCCGCTACGGCGGTGAGGAATTCGTCGCGATAATGCCCGGGCTGAAGTCGCTTGCGGCGCAGGAAATCGCCGAACGCCTGCGCAAGACGGTGGAAACAACCGCGGTAGACGGGATTCATGTACAGATCAGCCTCGGTGTTGCCTCGTTCTCCGAACTGCCCGTCGGCAGCGGGGCGTCGCTGATCGAGGCGGCCGACGCCGCCCTGTATGAGGCCAAGGAAGGCGGGCGCAATCGAGTGGTCGTCGCGAAGGCGGCGTCATGAAGTTCCGTCGCATCCGGCACCGGCTGTTGGCCGCCTTGGCCGCCGTCCTGCTTCTCGGCTTCGTCGCCATGGCCTACTTCTATAACCAGGCAGTGGAGAGCTCGATACACAACGAATACCGGCGGACGCTGCATCGACTCACCGACTCCGTGATCGTGAGCGTCGAAACGATCATGAGCGAAAGTCATGCCGAGATCATGCCGGAATTCACCAAGCGCCTGAAGACCCTGCCCGGCGTGATCGATTTTCGCATCGCCAGAATAGACGGTACCGAGGCGTTTCTGGACAACCGGACCATCAATGCCGTGAATGATCGGCTTGGCGAGACGGCGTTCAAACCCCGCGTCAGGGAAAGCCATCCTGCACCGGTCTTCCTTCCCGGTGACTCGGAGATCGCCAAGCTGTTCGAGGGGCAAGAGTCCGTATCTCGCATCGAGACCACACCTGCGCAGGGAAGCCTGATGCAATTGTTCGACACCATCCCGGGCGGCAGGAAATGCGAGCGCTGCCATGGTGCGGATCAGAAAATTCGCGGTGTGGTCAAGGTCACAAGTTCGATGGCGGCACTCGAACGCGACATGATGTCGGCCCGCATGCAATCCTTGATCATTCTGATCGTCTCGCTGACGCTCACCATGGCCGCAACCGGCTACATGCTGGGCCGCCTGGTAGCGGACCCGATCGAAGCCGTGACTCAGGCCATGACGAATATTTCGTCCGGCGATTTCGAATCCGCAGTGATCTCCCGAGGCAAAGGCGAAATCAGCGAAATGGCTGAAAGCTTCAACGCGATGCGGACCTACCTGCGGAACACCCACCTTGGAATGCAACTCGAAAAAGGCAAGCTGAGTACCCTGATCCAGGGTACTCAAGAGGCCGTAGTCGTTACCGATGCCGCAGAAAAGGTGGTTCTGGTAAACGCTGCGGCCTGCGAAATGCTGGGGAAAAACGAGGAACAGATTTGTGCTGAAGGCATAGTTAACCTGGTGGATCGTCCGGACCTGTTTCGCGGCATGCTCGACGCAAGCGATGCGCGCCCGGATCCGACGCTGATCGAGTATCGCGGCCGCTGGCTGTTCGGCGCCGCTTCCTCGATTCGCGACGCCACAGGAAACTTCATTGGCTCGGCGGCATTGTTCCGGGATGTCACCCAGGAGCAGAGCCTGCTTCGCGAGTTGCAACGACTGGCAACAACGGATGCGCTCACCGACGTATACAACCGCAGGCACCTTGATGCCACGCTCAAGACGGAACTGGACCGGGCCAAACAAAGCGGCCTGCCGCTTTCGGTAATCATGCTGGACGTCGATCACTTCAAGAAGTTCAACGATACCTATGGACACGATCAGGGTGACCGTGTGCTCAAGATGACCGGCCATGTGATGAAAGCTGCGCTTCGCGAATATGACGTGCCATGTCGTTACGGTGGCGAGGAATTTGCCATCGTGCTTCCCGCCACCGGAGCAGCCGGCGCCCTGGCGGTCGCCGAGCGCCTGCGTTGCGACGTCGAGTCGATGCGGGTGGACGATCTCCAGGTCACGATCAGCCTCGGCATCGCCTGCTATCCGGACATTGCGGCCACCGCACCGGAAGCGCTGATTCTTGCGGCCGATGGCGCGCTATACCGTTCCAAGGATGGCGGACGCAATCGCAGCACGATTGCCACACCGGTCGCGACCGAAGCTACCTGACCTGCGTAAGATCGAATAAGAGCGGTTCCGAGACACTCTTGTGTTCGTCGGAACTGCGATTGAAAACGGCGATCTGGCCGGTTATCTTTTGGCCCGGCCTGAATTTCACGTCATCGGAGTTGCCGGTATCCAATTGGCGGGAGAGTTCCACGGTCCAGAACCCGGCTTTCCACATCCCTTTGGCCTTGACATCGGCAATGCTGCCGTTGGCGCCAGGATTCAGTTTTATGCCGCTGAGATGCTGCTCGCCCTTTTCCTTCGGTGCCCGCACCGGTTGATACAGGGAGGTGCCCGCATCCCGTTGCTTCTTGATATAGATCACGCCGTGATCGCGAGTGGCATACTCGGCCGCGTCCTCGATCAGCCGGTTGGAAATGCTGTGCAGCAGATCCTCGGCCAGCCCCAGCGGATTGGTGCGCGCTGCAGACCATAGCCAGACATCGACCCGGTAGGTCTTGGCCGCCAGCATGCTGCGATCGAAATCGCCATCGAGATGGAAACGCACAGCGAACATGTCCTCGCGCCGTTTCGACTCGACGTAGCGGTCCGCTTGCCAGTCCCAGCCCTTGTACTCGGTATTCGCCGCATCGTCGGGCCAGCGCGCCGCCAGATACAAGCGCCCGTTATGCACCCCGGCCCGCAGCTGAACCACGATCGCACCGGTGTTGTTGTTGTCTTCCGGAGCAAGCCCGAGTTTCGCCCGATCATTCCTGTCGACGGCCGGCTTGATCGGCACCTTGATCCATGCGGCACCGCCCCAATCGTCGGCAGCTCCGTCGACGATCGGGGCGGAAGCGAGCGGTACGACCCGTATCACCGTCACTTCTTGCGCCCAGGAGGGGAGCCCCAGGGAGGCAAGAACCCATGCTGTTGCGAGACGTCGCATCATTCGATCGAGATGGAACCTTCCATTCCCTGCTGCCGATGATCTTCGATGGTGCAATACACCGGATAGCTGCCTTTGGTTACCGGCACGAAATAGAGATCGATCTGTCCGCCGTTCTTCAATATCTCAAACGCCGCAAAATAGGGCGCCTTGATCTCCGCCTGGCTGTTCACCATTGCCTTGCGCCAGGCCACGCCACGAAAGAACTCAGGGGCAGTGTAGTAGTGATCCTTTGCGCCCTTGTTCTTCAGTTCGAGCTTGTATGGCTTGCCGACCTTGAACTTCAGGTCAGTGGGTTCATAGAGATGCTCGGTGATGTTGATGGTGACCGTTTCCATGGCGTTCCAGTCGACCTTGCCGACGTAGTCCTGAGCATCGCGTATGTAGTTGTCCTGGGCGCCGGCAGACAGCGGCAATACGAGAGTCAGGGAAGCGATCAAAGCAGCGAGTTTCATGGCAGTGTGTGGTTGTCAAGGAAGCGCACAAGATAGCCGCCTCGCGGCAAGACTGCAAGAGTCAACATGATGTCTTGGCAGGCAAGCTCAAAAGGACAGCTTGCGAGAAAGTTGGTGCTGGCGGTGCGGCGAATCGAAGGACCGAATTCACAAGCGCGCCGGGAGCGACCGACCCGGCGCAGCTGTCAAAGCCGCCTAATAATCGGGACGCCTCAAGACAACGATCAACCCCGCTGCGCGAACTCCTCGAACTTGTCCAATGGCAGCGGACGGCTGAACAAATAACCCTGATAGGCATGGCAGCCGTTGAGCGCAAGAAAATCGCGCTGTGCTTCGGTTTCCACACCTTCGGCGATGACCGACAAACCGAGGTTCTGTCCCAGGGCAATGACCGTTCGCGCGATCGCGGAATCGTTTGACCCGGTAAGCACATCACGCACAAATGACTTGTCGATCTTCAACTGGTCGAGGGGAAGGCGCTTCAAGTAGGACAACGAGGAATAGCCGGTGCCGAAGTCATCCAGCGAGAAGCGGACGCCTTCCGCCCTCAGAGCAGCCATTTTGGCGATGGTGTTGTCCACATCGACCACCAGAATACCTTCGGTAAGTTCCAGTTTCAGTCGTTTCGAATTGGCGCCTGTGTCTGTCAGCACGGCCATCACCTGCTCCACAAAATCCTTGTGACGAAACTGGCGCGGACTGACGTTCACAGCCAGGGTGAGATGGGACATTTCCGGCCGCTGCTCCCAGGCGACCAGTTGGCGGCAGGCGGCTTCGAGCACCAAATGGCCGAGAGGCAGAATCAGCCCCGTGGTTTCGGCCAGAGGAATGAACTCGGCCGGAAGCACCAGTCCGTGCTGCGGGTGCTGCCAGCGGACCAGTGCCTCGACACCGGTCAAACGTCCTCCGCTGTCCACCTGGGCCTGGTAATGCAGCTGGAACTCATGCTGCCGCAAACCCTGGCGCAAGTCCGCTTCCAGCCTTGCGCGGGCACTGACCACGGCCTGCATGTCCGGATCGAAAAAACGCAGGGTATTGCGGCCTGCCGCCTTGGCCTGGTACATGGCAAGGTCCGCGCGCTTGAGAAGTTCCTCCACCGTATCACGGCGATTGCCGAACAAGGTGATGCCGATGCTCGGCGTACTCTGATGCTCGGTGCCTGCGAGCCGGTAGGCATGGTTCAGGGAAGCCAGTATTTTCCCGCCCACGGTTTCGGCCTGAATTGCCGCTTCCTGCGGGTTCCCGCTAAGGTCTTCGAGCATCACCACAAACTCGTCACCACCAAATCTGGCCACCGTGTCGCCCTCACGGATGCAGATGACGAGGCGTTCCGCAACCTGCCGCAGCAACAGATCGCCGATATCATGGCCGAGGGTATCGTTGAGCGTCTTGAAGTCATCCAGATCGATGAACAGCAGCGCACCCTCGCGCCCGCTACGGGCGCATGTGGCGAGAGCCTGCTGCAGCCGATCCAGCAGCAGGCGCCGGTTCGGCAATTGCGTCAGGGGATCGTAGAACGCCAGATGCTGGATCGCATCTTCAGCTTCCTTGCGCCGGGTTATGTCGGTCAGGGTCCCAACGTAGTGAGTCACATCGCCGCAGCTCCCCTTCACTGCAGTGATCGTGAGCCATTCGATATACAGTTCTCCGTTCTTGCGTCGATTCCAGATTTCTCCCCGCCATCCTCCCGTGCGCTGGATATGCTCCCACATCGCCACATAGAACGCCTTGCCGTGCCGGCCGGAGTTGAGCATGCGCGGTGTCTGTCCAACGGCTTCTTCCGCGGCGTAGCCGGTGATATCGGTAAAGGCGCGATTCACCCGCAGGATCCTGGTCGCGGCATCGGTGACGACCATGCCCTCCTGGGAATCGAAAGCGGTAGCGGCGATGCGAAGGCTCGCTTCGTCCATTTTGCGTTCGGTGAGATCGCGTATGGTTCCGCTGAAGAACCGGCCTTCCGCAACCTCCCATTTGGCCAGCGAAAGTTCCATCGGAAACTCGCTGCCATCCTTGCGCAGCCCCGTCAATTCGACGGCCTTGCCGATTATCCGCGCCTCACCGCCGGTTTGCAGCCGACTCATGCCCGCGCGATGTTGCTCACGATAGCGTTCCGGCATCAGCAGGGTCAGCGGTTGCATGATGACCTCGGACTCGGCGTAACCGAAAATGACTTCAGCGCGTCGATTCCAGCCCACAATATTGCCGGCGCTGTTACCTGTGACAATGGCATCGTTGGCTGATTGCGTAATGGCGTGATGACGTGCAGCGCTTTCCTGCAAAGCGACCTCAGTCCACTTGCTGCGCGTAATGTCCACCTTGATGCCGCGCAGCCAGCGCGGCTCGCCGTTCTCGGCGACGACCGTGACGATATCGCGCAGCCAAACCGTACGTCCGTCCTTTGCGATCACCCGGTACTCGAAATCGTACGGTTCCTGGCGTCGTGCGTGCTCGGCGCAATAGGCCGGCACCCAGCCCCTATCCTCGGCATGCAGGTGCTCCACCCAGAAACCCGGATTAAGCCAATCGTCGACTGCGTAGCCAAGCAGACGCTCCACCTGTTTGCTGATGAAGCTGAACGTCAGCGTGGCTGCATCGGCCTCCCAGACAATTCCGTCCGTCGTATTGACCATGTCCCGAAAGCGCTGCTCCGAGGCCTTGAATGCCTCCTCGGCCTGCTTGCGCATGGTCGTTTCGCGCAGCAGGGCCACAAAGCGCGGCGCCTGACCCTGCTCCCCGCCTTTGGCGGAAATCGATAACTCGAACCAGCGCCTATCCGCGGCATCCTGCAGTTCGAACTCCACGCCGCGCGAGTAGCCCGCCGTGTTCGCCTGCCGTAATGATGAAAGAATGCATTCTGCAGCCGTCGACGGAAAGACATCGGCCACACGCTTGCCGACAGGATCGTCGGCAAATCCCTCCCACAGCCCTGTACGCGGTACATGACAGTCGTAACAGCGGCCATCCAGCCCTAGCTCCAGCAAGACATCGGGAATGGCATCGAGTGTCGCCTGCAACTGCGTCTGGGTCGCCAGAATTTGACTGGTGCGCTCCACAATCAGCCGTTCGAGTCCTTGCTGGTGCGCCTTCAGTTGCAGCACCAGCTTGGCGAGGAGCGCCAACAACAGACTGAAGATCAGCCCCAGGGCAAGCTTGAGCGAGAGGCCGAGTGGATCCCCCCATCCCTTGATCGGTGCCAGACTGAATGTCCAGGTCGCATTGGGTACCTGAAGCATAGCCTCGACCGGATCGCTCAGCCGCAGCTC
Organism: Sulfuritalea sp.; assembly: GCF_031426875.1. Classification (NCBI taxonomy): domain Bacteria; kingdom Pseudomonadati; phylum Pseudomonadota; class Betaproteobacteria; order Nitrosomonadales; family Sterolibacteriaceae; genus Sulfuritalea; species Sulfuritalea sp. The sequence continues at coordinate 71,446 of NZ_JASJPC010000003.1, read as the reverse complement.
CGGCGACGATGTCGCAATGGTCTGCCTCAACCCGGTATCGGGATGGATGCGCCAAAGTTCATAGGCAAAACCTTGCGCGATCAACTTATCCAGATTGATGCCTTCGAGCACATCCGGGAAACGGATCAGGACCGTGGTAAATCCCCAGAATGTCGATGTACCTCGTTCGCCGTCAAGATATACGGGCAAGCGTCCGACAACGCCCAGCCCCCCCTGAATCAGATTGAACGGCCCGGCCAGAGTAAGCTTTCCGGTGTCACGAGCGAGGAAAGCCTCCTTGGTTCGCGCCGGGTCCTTCAATAATTCGTGACCAATGGCCTTTTCATTCCCCGCGAGCGGCACGCTATGCCGCACCACTCCACCTGGAGCCAATTGCAGGGCCGTCACCCCGGGATAGAACGGCAGCATCTGGCTCGCTACGGCCTCGAAGTTTTCGATATTGCCCCTGCCTTGGCGAATTAGCGCGGCGAGGCTATAGGTGGCCGAGAGCGCGTTCTCGATGTTGCGTTGAAGTTCATGAGCGTGTCCGGCAAGAATGGAGACTCGCGCGCGTTCAACCTCAAGGCGATGCTTCTCCGAATACCAGATCAAGCCAGCTGCTACAGTGGCAGCCAGAAAAAAAACCAAAGACGCCAAAACCGCTTCCCGGACGTGCAAGCGGGGTCGCTGCATCGCCATCATCCCGCCGTCGGCCAGCCCGTACATTGGCGCTGATTGCTCACGCGCAACGCTTGGCGGCAGAAACGGCGGATACGACTATGCATGGAATATCCGGGCTGAGGAAAGGACAGTCAAATCGATGCTGACTATTATTGTATGGGCTTTCGCCGCCGCGGCAGCGCAAGACTTGTGCTTTTGCCAAGTTCAAGCCATGGGAGCCTTGCGCTCAGCGAGCGGCCGTCCACGCGCAGCGTGCAATGACCGCAATTTTGCTGGAGCCTGATCTGACGTGCAGCCCTGGACTGCCGCCAAAGCGTCCGTCCCGGTGTATGCCAAGCCTGATTATTCAGCGTGGCGACGAATTCGTCGGCTACGCATCCAATCTGCTTGACGGGTCATTGTCCCTACAGGGTGCCGACTCGAAACCTTGAGAATCGGAGGTAGCAAATACAGTGTCGGATATTTAAACGACGGAAAATGAAAAGGACGTCGCCGCCCTTTTCATTTTCAGGTGCGGACTCTTATGGCTTCTTCGCCCACGCCACGCAGTAACCCTTCGGCGAAACTTCGGTGTCGCCGGGGAATATCTTGCAGCCGCCTGCGTCTGCCGGTGACTTGCCCGGGACAAACTGCACGCAGGTGGAGCAGCTCTTGTCACCTTCAGGTGTGTCCTTGTACTTCATTGCCGAGCGCATTGCATCGTTTTTCGCGGCCAGCGCGACAACGGGAATCATTGCCAGGGCGGCACAGCCCAGCTTAAGCATGTTGCGACGAGACAGATCCATATTTCAACTCTCCAGTAAAGTCCCCCAGTTATTGGGAGCCGACTAACGCTTAGCAAAAATCATGTCAGGGTCGAAACAAGGATATTGGGCCTGATCTGAGCTTTCGGCCTATACATCGCGGCATAGAGATTTCCAAGTACGGGAATGCTTCCTGTAAATGAGAACCCAAGCTATCGTGGTTTTCTTGATCGGCAGCAGCCTATACCGCAATAACCCTACACAACACCATGTTTTTTATATCTTCTCTATGCGGCCTTGAGTAGGCGCCAGATGGCGTCACCTGTTTTCTGGTGAATTTGCAACGTCAGTCATTTTTGTGCTGGAACGCCTTGAGCCACGCTGTGACAGCGATCGCACGAGAAAAAGGTTATGAAGGCGACGCGATCATGGCACATGCCGCAATACTCGCCGCGAAAAATCTGGCTCATTGAAACGGGATTGGATCCGGCCTTGGGCAAGAATGGCCGGGGATGGCAGTTGGAACAATCGAGCCAAAGCGTATGGGACTGGTGCGGAAAAAGAACATGAGGCATTTCCTTGGTGTTCTTCATCACGATATCCAGATCGAACACGTCCATTTTCTCAGTCGCGGAAAGTCCTGCGCGCGGCGAAATTGCGCCAGAACGCAGGGCTGCCATCCAGTCCGGGAATCCGATGGCGTCACGCTTGACGAAGCGCATTGCCTCATCGATACGCTGCAGCCGCAGGTAATCCGGATTCGACTCGTCGTGAATCGGGTTTCGTTCCAAGGCAAGGCGCGCTGGATGCGTTTCTCCAGTCGAACTCTCGGCGCTGACGCGCGGCGGATCCTCCACGGGCACCACGTTTGGCGCAGGCTTTACAAATGCCGAGGTGCCGGCTGCCGCCGCCGGTTCGAGAACCCAACTAGCCGGCGGAATCAAAAGCAGTCCGCACAAAACCGCCAGAGGCCTCATGCAAGCAAGCAACCGGGAAAGGCCCTGCATCGAATTTTGGCAACAATCCGGGCCAGGACGGACCAACCCGGATTCAACTGCCGAGGCTACTTGCCAGGGCGTAAGTGTGCCACTCCACCATAACTTCCGATCCAAAGCGCCCCATCCGGAGACGAGGTCATGGCAAACACGTTATTCGCAAACAAGCCATCGGCTGTAGTCAGCGCCTTGGCAAATTTTCCGTTCTGCCACCGTGTAAGCCCATTGTTGGTGCCTACCCAGAGTTGTCCCTTGGGATCGAGATGCAGGGAAAAGACGTGGTTTCCGGGCAATCCCTCGGTTGTGGTGTAGTTGTGCCAGCGCTTCCCGTCGAACCGCGCCAAGCCGCCACCCCAGGTACCCGCCCATACTCGTCCGTTGGCATCAACCTCGAGCGCAACCACATAGTTCGGGTTGTAGGCAACATCGACGTCCAGCAAGCCCATTTCTTCCTTCTGCTTGGCGTGATGCACCGACTGTTTGCCGGGATCGTTCTTGAATGCAATGTCCTTTTTTACTCGATCATAGGACGCACCGAGGCCCTTGGCGTGGTTCCAGTTTTCCCAGCGATTGTTAGCGAAGCGCGCCATGCCGCCCTCGGTGGCCAGCCAGATGTCTCCATTCTTGCCTTCGGCAAGCCCATAAACCCAGTCATTGGGCAGCCCGCCCTTGGTATTCTCGACCGTGTAGAGATCCCACTTGCTGCGGTTGTCGAGATCGCCACCGCGAACGCGGTTCGCCCCGGACCATGTCGCGATCCAGATATCACCGTTCTTGGCAGTGATCACGTCATAGACGAAGGCGTCCCCGAGCCCTTCCGGGATATTGTAGGTTTGCCATTTGCCGGTATTTTCATCGAGCAAGGAAAGGCCGCCACCATAGGTGCCGACAGCAATTCGGCCCTTGACCCGGCCGACGTAGAACATGCCGTTGGACAGCAGGCCATCCTTGGTATCGATGAACTTGAAACTGTCATTCTTCGTGTCATAGCGTACGACGCCACCCGAGGTTCCGACCCAGGCAATGCCGCGATCGAAGTACAGCGACTTGACGTTCTTGCCGCCGACGCGAAAGTGGGTGAACTTCTGTGTCAGGTCGACATTCACCTTGCCCTCACGGCTGGGAGGAGCAACCGGCGGATGGGGCACTGCGCCGCCAGCGGCGCCTGCAACCGGGGCGCGCGGCGGCGCGTCAGCTGCAACAGCGATCCCTGCAGCAACTAAGACCAGGGAAGCAAGCAGGAAACGCTGAACCACACCCATATTGAACTCCGAAGATTTGATTGTTTTCACTTTGCCGCTATCCTCACCACACCACGTTTCGTACCGGCCCACAGATTGGTCCCCGGAGTCAGGGCAAGTGCGTAAACATGCTCGTCGAATAGTCCATCCTTGACTCCGAAGGTTTTCCAGTTCTTTCCGTCGAATCGCGATACGCCCTTGTCGGTGCCAAACCAGTACACGCCACTATCGTCTTGCACAATCGAATAAACGATATTTCCGGCAAGTCCGTTCTTGGACGACAGACTCGTCCATTTTTTTCCATCCCAGCGGCTGACGCCACCGCCCCAGGTACCCGCCCAAATGCTGCCGTCCTGAGCGATGAGGATCGAGAATACATAGTTGGGGTTGTAGGTTCCCATCCCCTGCACTTCGGTAGTCAGGTCATGGCGGGAGCGGGTTCCGAGGCCGGTATTCGGACTTGTCGGAAGTCCTTCCGGATTGTCGGCTCCCAGGCCGTCCTTATGGGTCCACGATTTCCAGCGTTTTCCATCGAACATCGATACGCCGCCTTCGGTACCGAACCAGACACGTCCATCCTTATCGACACCCAGTCCATACACCCACTCGTTGATCAGTTCTTTGACGAAGGTTTTGAATTTTCCGGTCTTGACGTTGAAAAGATTTGCACCAGCCCAAGTGCCTATCCAGAGATTGCCGTCCTTGTCATTGGCGAAACAATAGATCCAGTAGTCAGCCAAGCCGTGCATAGGAAAATAGGTTTTCCACTTACCGTTCTTGTAGCGCGACGCGCCCCCGGCGTTGGTGCCGAACCAGGTGTAGCCCTGCGAGTCGATTCCCATCCCAAATACATATTCGTTCGCCAAGCCATCATTGCGCGTAAAGGTGCGCAGCGGAGTACTGGATTTCAGGTCGATCTCCATAGCCCCTACCGAAGTTCCGACCCAAAGCGAATTGGCCGTCTTGTCGTGCAACAGGGAACGGACATAGGTACCGCTTCCGGTTTCGAACCGGTCGACTACCTTTTCATTTCCCTGTGCGAAAGCTGCACCCGTGAAAAAGAATATGAATGCTGTGAAGAATGCAGTTTTTTTGTGGGTGTTCCAGAACATCATCTGGCGAATTCCTTCAGCGTAGCGTTCGTGCATAGTGAATGGCTTCGAGGATTTCCTCATCTTTGAGTATCCCCATGAATGGCGGCATCAGGGTCTTCCCGGTCTTGACCGACTGGACAAGCATCATATCCGGCTGCATCAGGCGTTCCTTGGTGGCGAAACTTGGCGCCTGCTGAATTACCGGGACCCCGTTCATGCCATGGCAGACCGAACAATGCATGTTGTATACACGCTGCCCTCGCAACAGGTCAAGCGCAAGCGAAATCCTCGGAACCACCATGGCGGCGACACCCAGTGCAACCGCTAATTCAAGGGCTCGCGACCTCATTTCTTCTCTCCGCGACGACGAGGTTTCTTCTCCGTGACTCCCCTATGCTTGTTGATTTTCAGCTTCAGCTCGTCGGCTTTGGCGATGTCCTGCGCCAAGCCATAACCGCCTGAACGATAGGCTTTCTCCAACGCCTCCAATGCCGGCAAGAACTCCTTGTCGGCTGCGAGCGTGATCCATTTAAGCGCGTCCTTGCCACTCCGTTGATCTTCGGGGATACCCAGTTCCCCGCGGATATAAGCTTGCGCAAGGACCCAGGTTGCCTGCTGATGTCCGCCCTCGGCAGCGCGAATGATGAGGTTCCGTGCTTCCTGAACGTCTTTCTTGACTCCATCTCCCGAAGCGTACATGGTGGCCAATCCATAGACTCCATCCAGACTGCCTGCGTCGGCAGCCTTGCGGTAATAGGTCGCTGCTTGGTCATCGACCTCGGCGGCGTCGAGCATCGTCGCCAGTATGATCATGGCCTTGACGTGGCCGGCGTCGGCAGCCTTGCGCATCAAGGGCATGGCATTCGTGAAATCATTTCTTTCATACTGAATCATACCGGCCGCATAATCCTCATCCGGCCCGGCGAATACCGACGCTGTGCCGGCCGCAAACATCAGGAACGCCAGAACAGCTACCCGCCAAAAATTCCTGCACGATTTAAACACGATCATTCAACTCACCTCTTCAACGCCAGATTCGGCCAAGCCTGCACACTACGATCGACACTACAAGGTAACGCCGAGATTCTCAAACTCCTCCAGTTTTCGGTAAAGACTGGAGAGCCCAATCTCAAGCTGCTGCGCAGCGACTTTGCGATCTCCGCCGCACTCTCTCAGCACGCGGAAAATAATATCAGCTTCGGCGCGCCGAACTTGCTCCCGCAAACTTCCGCTCGCAGAAGCCGCTTTCTGTTCGCGCGCCGATTTTCCACTGCGGGCCGACAGGCCGGGGGGCAGGTCGCCGATGGTAATGCGGCCTCCGTCGGCCATGATGATGGCCCGGCCGATTACATTTTCCAGTTCACGCACATTGCCTGGCCAGTGGTACTCGAGCAGGAGTTCCTCGGCTGCCGGATCAAGCTCGACGTTGGTTTCACCCTTGAGCTTCGCAGTCTGAAGGAAAAAATGTATCAAACGCAAAATATCTTCCCCGCGGTTTCGCAGCGGCGGAAGGTCGATGTGGAACTGTGAAATCCGGAAAAAAAGATCTTCCCGGAAGGTTCCCTCCGCCACCATCGCCGACAGATCCCGATTGGTCGCCACCACGATTCGCGTATCGACCTTGCGTAGCTGCTCGCCGCCGATCGGGCGGATTTCCTTGTCTTCAATCACATGCAGCATCTTGGTCTGCATGTGCAGGGGAAGCTCGCCAATCTCGTCGAGGAACAGCGTTCCCGTGTCCGCTTGGGCAAACAAGCCCTTGCGCGCTTGGGCGGCACCCGAAAAGGCTCCCTTGGTGTGTCCGAACAGTTCGCTTTCCAGAAGATTCTCGGGAATCGCGCTGCAATTCACTGGTATGAATGGCGCTTCCACCCGCAAGCTCTGATCGTGGATAAATCGTGCCAACACTCCTTTGCCGGTTCCGCTTTCGCCGGTGATCAGGACGGTGCTGTCAATTGTTGCAACCCGCGTGGCAAGCCTCTCAACGGCGGCCATGGAGGCCGAGGTAAACTTGAACCGGTCATTACCCCGTTCGCCACTGACAAATTTTCGCAGCGCTACGTTTTCAGCCTTCAAACCCAGCAATGTCTGCGCTTGACGCAATCTGTACAGTAGTTCCTCGCTGTCGACCGGCTTGACCATGTAATCCATGGCGCCGGCACGCAATGCTTCCACCGCCGTCTGTACTGAAGCGAAAGCGGTAACCATTATGAAAAGGGTCGGAACGCCGGCACTTTTCATGCTGCGCACCAGATCGACACCGTCGCCATCCTGCATCCTGATATCGCAGATCGCCACATCGATGTCGCCACGAACCAGCTTGGCCGCCGCATCCTTGACGCCGACCGCCATATCTACCGAGTACCCGGCGCGACGCACCGTGACTGCAATGATCTGCCTCAGGGCCAACTCGTCGTCTATGATCAGTACATGCATCCAGTTTCTCCTAATGTACTGTTTCAGCCGGAACCGGCAGAATGATCCGCACCGTGGCGCCCTGCCCGTAGACGGATTGCACTTCGATACCCCCTCCGTCCTGCTGCACGAGGCTGCGACACAACGATAGTCCCAATCCGGAACCTCGCCCCGGCGGCTTGGTGGTGAAATGCGTATCGAAGACCCTACCCAAGTTTTCCGAAGCAATTCCCGGGCCATTATCGGAAACGGTGAGGACCACCGAGGTATCCTCGGGCCGTGTCGAAACGACGATGGATGGCGCAAACGCCTCTCGTCCCTCCAGGGCATCGGCGGCATTGATCAACACATTCATCAATACCTGAACGATATGATCGGAAACCACAAGCAGGGCCGGCAGGTTGTCGGCGAACTCATGTTTGAGCGCTATACCGCGAAAACGCTTGTCGAAACTGATAAAGGTACACGTACTTTTGACCAAAGTATTCAAGTCGATATATGTCGGTTCGAGAGGGCGCTGCAATGAAAACTCCCCGATCTGACGGGTAATCGTCATTACCCGTCGCGCCTGCTCGAGTATCAGGTCGATCTGGTGATCGGCGCTGCGCGCCGAGTTGTTCCCCTGTTTCCGATCCAAGACCAGATTTTCGGCAAGGCCGACGATGGCGGCAAGGGGGTTGTTGATCTCATGGGCCACAGCCGCTGCCAGCGAACCCACGGCGGCCATCTTCTCGGTGTGAAAGTGCTGTTGTCGGCTCAATTCCAGTTGGTTGTCGCGAATCCTGAGTTCCGCCTCCATGTCGTTGACGGCCGACATCAAGACTCCGAGCTCGTCCTTGCGGGTCACCGTGAGCGGCGCCCCCCTGTAGCCCCTGACTATTTCGCCAGCCCGCAGCTTGACCAAACCGATATCGCGGGAAAGCCGCCTGAAAAAAAAGCTACTAACACCGCCCATCATCGCCACACCGATAATCATCAGAACGAACAGTTCGGCGGTCAAGCGCCCAAAGACATCCCGATAGCCGCTCATCACCTCCGCTTTCTGCTGGCGTATCCCAAGCGTCATACTATCGAGACGAAGCACCAGTTTATGGAATTGCTCCCGCAGGTCGGCAATCGTGGCACGCGATGGATCACGTTGCAGTTCCGCGTTCAATCGATTCAGGCTGGCAACGGGGTCGCCCAAGCCTCCGGAGGTCGCATCCATCCTGACAAGTTTCGAAATCACGCCATCGATCTCCAGATTCAGCAACCTCGCAGCGACGGCCAGGTCTTCCGAAAAGTAGTTTTCATTGATTGTCAGAATCGCATGCGAGACGGCAAAATTCAACGCCAGTTGTTGCTCTTCCTGCGCATGGACGACCTCCAACTGATTCACCGCGTCGAAGAGCAGTTTTCTTTCCCAGCCGATTATCGCCGTCGCCAGGATCAGGTATATGACCAGACCGCCGAGGACCCGGGAACCCTTCTGGGCGAAGCTTGTCCCCCACACCCCGCCTGCCTCGGAATCGGACGGTACTTGCGGATCATTGACAGAGGATTGGCCGCGCTGCGACATTGATCAAAGTACGGGTCCGTGTTCCAGAACCGTCAGGATGGAAGGTACAATTATCGAGAATGTATGATTTGTCTGCAATGCGTTCTCGACAAGGAAATCCCGATGCCCATCAAATGGGTCGCTTCGCTGGTAGTTCTCTTCGCACTTCTGCCGAACCTTCCAGCGAATGCATCGTCTCTCGACGACGCACTCAAGGCGCTGGATGCCGGTAACAGTCCCAAAGCGGTGGAGGTTCTGCTCAAGCTTGCCAACGAAGGCAACCCGCTGGCCCAGTTTCGTCTTGGCAGCCTTTATTACCATGGCCAGAGCGTCACCGAAGACGAGAACATGGCCATCTACTGGTGGAAGAAATCCGCTGCCAGCGGCAATGCCGAAGCCATGTACCAGATCGCGCATGCTTACCTGTTTGGCAGCAGTGCGGCGAAAAACGTCGCCGATCCCGACCGGGAAGCCGCCATCTGGTACTTCCAGGCGGCCAGTGCCGGCCATGCCGAAGCCGCGTACACCCTGGGGCTGCTGTTTCTCGCCGGCAAGGGCGTCGTCGAAGACCGCAACGAAGCCATGCGCTGGTTTCGCAGCGCGGCCAGCAAAGGTCATATTGAAGCACGCAAGGCGATGGAGACCGCCGACAAATCCGTCTCTCCTGTCTCTCGCGCCAAGCCGCGTCGCTGATCCTTATCCGGCTGGCGCAGCACTCTACTGCGCGATCCCCTGCCCCGCGTCACTTCACGACGCCGCGAATAGTCACCACCACGCCGCTGGCGCCCACCGTGACCGGTGCGGAAAAACCCTCGAAATCGCCGGACTTCGCCAGCGCCTCCCCGCTACGGGAGACCCGCGCGCCGATGATCACGGACTTTGCTGACGAAAGGCGCATAGTCGGCGCCATCGACATCGAGTCATCGAGCTTGAAGGCATGGGGCATCGTGGCGGGATTCATCCGCGCCATTGCCAGTGGAATTCGCGAACCATCGACGGCACGGGCAAACACGAACAAGGTGCCATCCGCCGGTAACTTGCCGACCAGTTCCGGTGCCAGCACGACCGTGCCCGAGACCGTGGCGGCAGCCGACGCAACCGGTGGCGTCACCGCGGCACCGGCGGTCGGCACCCTGCCGACTCCCATCCGGTTCTCCGCATCCGCGATGCTCTTGCCGATGCTCTGTGCCACGCTGGAATCGGGCGGGACCAAAGTCAGAATGGTGCGCCACTGCTGGATCGCCCCGCCAAAATCGCCACGCTCGAACGCCGCCGAACCGGCCAGCGCCAACGACTTGATGTGGCGCGGATCGATGCTCAGGGCGCGGGCAATGATCTTTTCCGGTTCTCCGCTGAGCTTGCGGCCCTGCGCCATGGCCATGATATCCGCGTAGTCCGCAAGCATGTTGGCGCTGGGCGACAGCAAGGTGGTCGCCCGCCCGAAGGCTGCCGCGGATTCCGGGTAGCGGCCGAGGACCGCGTAGGAGCGCCCCAGCATCAGCCAGCCTTCGCCGTCATCCGGATTGCTTTGCAGCCTTTCGGCCAGCTTGGCGGCCATGGCCTGGATCTGCTGTGGCGACAAGGCGTGATTACCCTCTGCATCCGCCGCCTGCTGCGGCTTCATGGTGTCCGGGCTACCGAGCAGGAAGTACAAACTGACGGCCAATGCCGGCAGGGCCAGGCCGATGGCCGCCGCCAGCGTCCGTTTGCGTGCCGGCGACGACGACGCTGTCGCACGCGTGGCGGCGCCGTCTTCGAGTGCGCGGCGTTCAAGCTCCGCCTGCTCCTCGACAAACAGCTCGGAATCCAGCAATCCGGCCTTGCGCTGGTCTTCGAGATCGCTCAACTGGTCGCGCAGTACGGCGATGCTCAACTGGCTGGCGCTGCCGACGCGCTGCTTGCGCTCCTTGAGCAGCAAGGGCAGCAGCAACAGCGCCAGCACTACCGCAGTCAAAAGTATGGCGACGATAACGAATGAGGTCATGGGCGATCACCCTCGCGCTTGCCCAGCAGTTGCACTGCTGCCTGGTGTTCGGTCTCCGTGAGTTCCGTTGCAGCCTGCCCGCGGCGTTTGCGCAGTTTCGCCAGCAGGAACACCAGGCTCAGGATCAGCAGCAGGAAAGGCCCGCCCCAGAGCAGCCAGGTGGTGCTCTTCACCGGCGGGCGGTAGAGCACGAAATCGCCGTAACGCTGAACCATGAACCCGATAATCTCCTTGTCATTTTTACCGGCCTTGATCATGTTGCGGATTTCCCGCTTCATGTCGCTGGAAAACGAGGACTGCGAATCCGCGATGCTTTGTCCCATGCAGGTGAGGCAGCGCAGTTCTTCGGCCAGTTTGTTGACCCGCGCCTCGACTACCGGATCGCCCATCGGCTGCGCCATGCCGTCCGCCGCCAGCGCGGGCTGAAGTCCCGGAATCAGCAGCAACACGATAAACAATCGCCGTAGCGCCAGCGCCAACTTCTGCAAGCCGGCAGACAAATTCATGATCTCCCTAACCACGCGCAAGCTCCTCCGCCAGGGGAAGAATCTTTGTCTTCAAGGCCTCCGCCGTGACCGGACCGATGTGCTTGTAGCGGATCACCCCGTTCTTGTCGACCAGAAAGGTTTCCGGCACGCCATATACGCCGAAATCGATACCGACGCGGCCGTCGGCATCGACCGCGGAGACCATGTAAGGATCACCGCCATGCTGGTTGAGCCAGTTGATCGCCGCCACCCTTTCGTCCTTGTAGTTGAGTCCGACGATGGTGATTTTCTTCTGCTGATCCAGCTCGATCAGGACGGGATGTTCCTGCCGGCAGGAAACGCACCAGGAAGCCCAGACATTGAGCAGCCAGACCTTGCCACGCAAGTCTTCGGGTCCGATCGACTTGTCGCTGGCCTGCAACTGCGCCAGGCGGAAGGCCGGTACCAGTTTGCCGATCAGCGGCGACGGAACCTCGCGCGGATTCAGGCGCAGGCCGGCGGCAAGAAAGCCCGCAAGAACGATAAAGACTGCCAGGGGAAACAGGAAACGCCGCATCAAGACTCCTTAACGTGAAATACATCGCCAAGTGCGCTGTGTCAGGTTCGAGCGCAGCGAGCGAATCAGTAGCCTCCCCCGCGAGGGGGAGGATGGGAGGGGGCGGGCCCATTTGCCAGCTTGATGCATTACGACGTTACGGAATTTCATTATGCGGGGTAGTCCATCGGAGCCATGAGCGTCACACCGTAACCGCGGCGCCGGTGTCCGCAACATCTTCACGCTGCCGAATCCGGTAGCGACGGTCCGATGCCGCCAGCAAGCCGCCCAGCGCCATCAGCAGGCAGCCGACCCAGACCCAGCTGACCAGGGGCTTGTGCTGGACGCGCACGATCCACGAGACATTGTCCACCGGCTCGCCGAGGGAAACATACAGGTCGCGAAACACATTGGTATCGATCGCCGCCTCGGTCATGGGCATTTTCTGCACGAAATACATGCGCTTTTCCGGATGCATGACGGTCACCGGAACACCGCCGCGCGTGACGTTCATCGTCGCGCGCACTGCCATGTAGTTCGGCCCGCGCCGTTCGCCGATTTCCATCAACTGGAACTCGTAGCCCCCCGCCGAGGCCTTTTCTCCCGGCTGCATTTTCACCTCGCTCGCCGTCTCATAGCCCTTGACCATGGTGACGCCGAGGATGAACACGCCAATTCCGATGTGGGCCGTCAGCATGCCCCATTTCGCCAGTGGTACGGACTTCAGCCGCTGCGCAATACTGGAATCGCCGCCGCGCTCGCGCAAATGCTCGACCAGATGGGTGAGGCTCGAAGCCACCGCCCAGAATGCGAGCAGCAGGCCGCACACCACCAACGGTGACCAGCGCCCCAGCAGCAGGGGCAGCGCAAGCGCCGCGACGACAGCGAAACCCACAGCCCAGCGCAGACGCGGCCAGAAATCGATGAGACGCGCCTGCTTCCAGCGCGCAAAGGGGCCGAGTCCCATCAGCAGCACCAGGGGCGCCATCAGGGGTGCAAAAACCGCTTCGAAATAGGGTGGCCCGACCGAAACCTTGCCCAGGCCGAGCGCATCGAGAAACAGCGGATATAGCGTCCCAAGGAAGACCGCGCCGGCCGCCACGACCAGCAGCACGTTATTGACCAGCAGGAAGGTCTCGCGCGACAGCAGTTCGAACTTGCCGCCCAGGCCGACCGATGGCGCGCGCCACGCATACAGCAGCAGGGAAATGCCGATCACCGCCACCAGGAAGCCGAGGATGAACACGCCGCGTTTCGGATCGGTGGCGAAGGCATGCACCGAGGTCAGCACGCCCGAGCGGACCAGGAAAGTACCCAGCAACGAGAGCGAGAAGGCCATGATCGCCAGCAGCACCGTCCAGTTCTTGAAGCCGCCGCGTTTCTCGGTCACCGCCAGGGAGTGGATCAGCGCCGTGCCGACCAGCCAGGGCATGAAGGATGCATTTTCGACCGGATCCCAGAACCACCAGCCGCCCCAGCCCAGTTCGTAATAGGCCCACCAGGAACCGATTGCGATGCCCAGGGTCAGGAACAGCCAGGCCACCGTGGTCCACGGACGCGACCAGCGCGCCCAGGCGGCATCCAGGCGCCCCGAAATCAACGCGGAAATGGCAAAGGCAAAGGCCACCGCAAATCCTACGTAACCGATATACAGCAGCGGCGGATGGATCGCCATGCCGGGATCCTGCAGCAGCGGATTCAGGTCGCGGCCATCCATGGCAGCCGGCAGCAGGCGCTCGAAAGGATTCGACGTCAGCAGCAGGAACAGCACGAAGCCGACCGTGATCAACCCCATCACCCCCAGCGCATTGGCCACCGTCTGCAGGGGCAGGCGCTGGGAGAACGCCGCCACCGCCACCGTCCACAGCGACAGGATGAATACCCAGAGCAGCATCGAGCCTTCATGACCGCCCCAAACCGCCGTGACCTTGTAGAACGTGGGCAGCATCGAGTTCGAGTTCTGGGCGACGTAGAGCACCGAAAAATCGTTGGTGACAAAGGCCGTGACCAGACAGGAAAAGGCCGTCAACATCACCAGAAACTGTGCCGCTGCCGCGGGCCGCGCCATGCCCATCAGGCGCACGTCGCCGCGCAGGCTGCCGACGATGGGCACGATCCCCTGCACCAGGGCCACCGCCAGCGCGAGGATCAACGAAAACTGACCAAGTTCAGGGAACATTCAATTACTCCGCGTGCAGGTTGGATTGCAGGGGCAAACCTTGTTGGACCGGCGACTTAGACGCAAACGGCGTGCCAGCGGCTACTTGGGAACGGACTTGGTGCGCGCATCCCGCGTCAGGCGATCGCGCCATTCCCATACCGCGGCCTCGCCGCGGCGGCGAAACGGATCGTCGGCCTGTGCCCGGTGCAGCCAGGCCTCCATCGATTCCAGCGCGCCACGGTAGTCGCCAAGTCCCTCGTAAGCCTCCGCCATCCCATAGTAGGCATTCAGCTGATTGCGATTGAGGGCGGTGGCGCCGTCAAAGAATTCAAGGGCTTCCTTATAGCGTTTCTGTCCCAGCATGGCAAACCCCATGTTGACGTGGGCTTCCGGCATGGTCGGCGCCAGTTGCAATACGCGGTGGAATGCGGTGGTCGCATGCTCGTACTGCTTGGCGTGCAGCATCACCACGCCCTGCTTGAAGCGGGTATCGATCTCCTCGTTGCGCTTCTGGGCGACATGTGCCTGGAGATCGGGCCGGTCGCCCTGGTTGATCCATCGATCGAGAAAGTATCCGCCGCCGACCACCAGGAGCACCGTCGCCACCAGGCCGATGATCCTGGCGTCGCGGCTGCGCCTTGCCGACAGCGTGGACTCAGCCATGGCGCACCGCCCGCGGAGAAAATGCGGGCCAAAGATGGCGCAGCACCAGCACCAGGAACATCAGGATGCCGATCGTCGCCAGGCTGCCGCCCAGGCCGAGAACCATGCGCGACAAAGCTTCGACGCTGAATTCGACGCCGACGTTGCCGGCCATCTTGCGCGGCGCGCCCATCAGGCCGGCGCCGGCCAGCCCGGACATCATCAGCAGAATGCCATAGCCATAGAGACGCAGTTGCAGATCGATGCGCGGCCGGGGCGGCATGGCATAGCCCAGCGCCGGCAGAACGCCATAGGTGAGGCCCATGAAGGCCAGCGTCACCGCCCCGATGGTGCCGTGGTAGTGCGCGGTGACGAGGGTGGTCTGGCCGTCGATCACGGCGCCCAGCACGATCCCGGAGACCAGCAGCAACATGGACAGGGACAGACCCGTGGCGGGCACTGCCCGCTGGCGCCAATGCAGGATCAGCAGGAGGCCGCCGAGAAACAAGGGCACTTCCCAACTGGTCCATTGCATCAGGTGTGTGAAGGCCGAGAAATACTCGGTAGTCGCCGCACTCAGTGGCAGCGGCGGCAGCAGCGCCAGCAGCAAGGGTGCCGCGAGCGCCGGCAGCGCGCCCAGCAGCAGCAGGAACTTGAGCGTTCGGCCGGAAGGCAATGCCAGCCTGGGCGAGCAAAGCCCCAGCCAGGCCAACAGCATCAGGGTCGTCAGGCAAAACTGCCAGACATGGCCCGCGCCCCAGAACAGGGCTTCAAAAAAGGCGTGCCCGCCCAAGGCGGCGGGCATCGTCGCATAGGCATGGATAAGTACCGCCAGCGCTGTCAGCACCACGGCCGCCGCCAGAAACAGGCCGAGGCGCAGGACATCGGGCCAGGAGTTGGCGCTGGCGACACGGCGCAGGTCGAAGTTCGCCCCCTCCGTGGCCACCGCCAGGGCCACCATCAGCACAGCGACGCCGTAAATCCCCAGCCCGGCAAGAAACCACGGGCTGTCGAGCACGGGAATGTAATTGCTCATGAGCGGACGAATCGCGCCGAGCACCGGGGAAAGCGCCATCAACAGGGCGCCCAGGGCGCCCAGCGCGAGTGCGGTCCATTGCCACGCACCCGGTGCGCGGCGCGCGCCGAGGCTCCACAGCGTGCCGGCAAAGGCCATGAACCAGACCCATTGCGAAAGATCGACATGCAGGGTCAGCGCCACGCGATAGAACTCGGTTCCCGGAAACAGGGAACCCAGCCCCGGAACCCGCGCCATCACGATCAGGATCGCGAACAGGCTGGATGCCGCCACCGCTGCCGTGGCCAGCAACAGCCAGCCGAGGGCCAGATGCGCCGCAGCCTCGTCCCGCTCCGGCGCCAGCATGTGCTCCAGCCTCATGACCAATCGATCCTCATACCGCGCCCTTGTGCGGCGATTCCGAAATGAAGGGAACGCCGAAGAAGGTCAGGAAGGCGAAGACGAACACGCCGAGGATCATCCAAGAGCCCACGGCCGGGGAACTCTTCATGGTCAGGCGCCAGTGCAGGGCGAAGGCCAGCATGATCCAGGTGATGAAGGACCAGGTTTCGAGCGGATCCCAGGCCCAGTAGCGACCCCAGGCATCCTGTGCCCAGATCGCGCCGGAAATCAGCATCAGGGTCTGGAAGATGATGCCCAGCGCCATGAAGCGGTATGCCAGGTCGTCGAGGCGTTCGTCGGCGGGCAGCTTCTCGAAGCGCGAAAGCCCGATGCCGGCCCGGCGCAGCAGGATGATGCCGGCCATGCCCACCGCCACCAGCACGGTGCCGAGAAAAACCTTGGACAGGCCGACATGGATATACAGCCAGGGCGTGCGGAAGGTTTGCGGGAAATGCCCCTCGTGCGTGCTGGAAAGCGTCATCCAGCCGAGCATGACGAAAATTATCGGCATCACCACCGCCGCGGTCCCCCGGATCGGCGGGTAGCGCCAATAGGCCAGCGCGAAGATCAGCCCGAAGCTCCAGACATTGCTCGCCAAGACCTCGAACATGGTGATGAAAGGCCCGTGCCCCAGGCGCTCCCAGCGCAAGCCCAGCGAAACGCTGAGCAATGCCGTGCCGAGCACCAGCGTGCCGAGCACGAAGCGATGCGGCGACTTTTTCAGCACCACGCCAAAAATCGCCACCACGCCGGAGAGCACATAGGCCACCACCGCCACCCAGAGAATCTGCAGTTCGCGCTGTTCCATATTTTGGGAATCACCCTGCGGACCGGACAGAGGCGGCCTCGGCCAAAACGGGGAGGCGGTAAGATATCGCGGGTGCCAGACTCATCAAATCAAGGATTGTCAAATATGGGAAAACGTTTATCGGCCTCAGCCGTCAGGAAAAGCCTTGCTGGCACCTGCCTACTGACCGCGGTGCTGATGTTCGGTTCCACGGCCGGCCGCGCGCAGGAAACGACAAGCACAAACCTTACCAGCAATTGTAGCGAATGCCATGGCACCGACGGCCTCGGTTTCAAGCCCGGCATACCGCATCTCAACGGCCAGTCCGAGTTCCTGCTGACGAACATGATCAATGCCTTCCGGGAAGGCAAGCGATCGACCAAGGTGAAGGACCACCGCGACATCCCCGCCGCCGCCGTCGCGCCGCTGGCCAGGCACTACGCGCAGCAAAAGGCGCAGCGTCCCAAATCGGCGACCAGTCCGGAACTCGTCGCCGGCGGCGAAGCGCTCTATCTCAAGCGCTGCGCCGACTGCCATCTGGACAACGGGCGCGACTCGGACAAGGAAGCGCCGCTGACCGCCGCCCAGGACCTGAAATATCTGATCGCGCAGACGCTGGCCTACAGCGCCGGCGAGCGAAAGTTTCCCTACCTGATGGACGAGGCCTACCGGGGTTTGAGCGAAGCCGACCTGACCGCGATTGCGCACTTCTTCGCGGCCCAGGATCAGGAAGCCCCGCAGCAGAAGCGCCGCCGCCGCCGCTGAGCGTCGCCCGCGGCTATCCGGCCTGCCAGGGCTTGAGCGCGAACTTGCGCCAGAAATGCCAGGCCAGCGCCAGCACCGCCAGGGCGCAGGCCGCGAGCAGCCAGGGCATGGTCCAGTCGTAGAACACGTTGTAACCCATCCAGGTGGTCAAGCCGACATAGACCAGGCGGCCCGCAGGAACCAGGACCGATTCGCCGGGTTTCAGGATCGCCACCCGCCACGGAAATTCGATGCTGACATCGTGCCGGTCCGGCAGGCGAAAGCCGCTGGCGGCTGCCGGATCGATCAACTGCCCGGGTATGTTGAGCCTGACGCGAAGCTCCTCCGTTCCCAGGCGCCAGGTGGTTGACTGGTCATCCTTGTTGACCGGGTAACTGGGAAAAATGACCGAGCCCAATTGGCTTTCGCCTTGCTGCGGCTCCCAGCGGAACAAGGCGGCAAAGCCCTTGTTCGACGATGTATAGAAGCGGTAGCCGCGGATCACCAGCGGTACCTGGTCGCCGATTTCCTCAGTGTGTGGGATTCCCGCCTCGTCGCGCCATCGCACCTGGTTCACGGTCGCGTCGCGCTGCAGGCCCGGCTTGTACTGAATCGTGAAACCGAGGCTCTCGAAATGCAGTGCGTCCCTGGCGCCCGAGTGCCAGGGACCGGCCTCGACGCGCTCCAGGGACAGGTGCTCGCCGCCCGTAACGACTTCGGTGGTGGCCCGCAGATAGGTAAGCCGACCGATGGCGACCAGGACGATGATCGCCAGCAAGGCCAGATGAAACACCAGCAGGGGCAGTTGCCGGCGGAAGGTCCGGTTGCTCAGCACCGCGGCGAGGAGATTGATCGACAGCAGGGACAAGGGCAGGACCAGCGGCAGGGTCGCGTCCGCCTCGCCCTCGTGGTCGTAGATATAGACGACGGCCGCCAGCAACAGCAGCAGGCTGAACAGGGTCAGGCGCAGCGAGGCCAGCAGCGCAAGCAGGCGCGACTTGGGCGGCAGGTTTTCCGCCGCCAGGTCGCCGGCCGCCAGCGGGGCTTCGCGCTCAGTCGACAAAGGCTTGCACTCCCTCGGCCGCCTGCGGCGCGGAGGCATCGCGCCGCGCCATGTAGCGCAGCCGCCCCAGCGCTGCCGCGATGCCTGCCGGGTGGCAGTAATGACGCCAGCAGCGACGCGCATGTGGAAGCACGAAACCGGCGCGCAGGTAATAGCGCCGATAGAAATCGCGCTGCAGCCCGGGCAGCGCATCGGCCGCAATCGCGGCAGCGGTGTTGAGGCTCGGACCATAGTGATAGGCTCCCCCGGCATCCCGCAGCGGCGCCGGCAAATCCTGCCACCACGGTATATCCGGATAGCTGCGGAAAATCTGCACCTGGACGTAGTCCGGCGCCAGTTCCTGCGCCCAGCGCAGCGTGGCCTCGACCTCGTCCGCGGTCTGGGTCGGCAAACCGACCAAAAACAGACCGACCGACCCGATGCCTTGCCGCTTCAGGCGCGCGAGCCCCTGTTCCGTCTGCAGTTTCCACGCGGCGCCGTGCCGGGCCTTGCCCATCGATTCCAGCAGCCGCGGCGTCACGGTCTCGATGCCGAGCTTCAACAGGCGGGCTCCGGCGGCAGCGGCGGCGGCGACGCGCTCCTCGTCCAGTTCGTCCGGGCGCGCATTGGCGATCCAGGGTGCCGCAATATTGCGCCGGACCAGTTCGTCGCAGATCGCGAGGAAATGGCGCCGGTCGACGAAAAACGTATCGTCCTCGAAGGCGATCGCCTCGGCGCCGGCCGCGAGCTGCGCCGCGATCTCGTCGGCCACCTGCGCCGGATCGCGCGTGCGCAGCCGGTCGCCCGAACTCTTGCGCACTACGGTCGAGCAATGGCGGCAGCGATGCGGGCAGCCGCTGGCGCTGAGGACATAGGCCCAGCGGCGCAACGGCTTGCCCGGCAGCGGAAAGGGAAAGGCGAAGGCCGTCATTTCGGCAGCCGAAAATACCGGGCGCGGCAAGCACTCCGGGGCGGCCGCCGCGAAGTGGTGGCCCTGCTCGAACTGCCGCCAGTACCCCTGCCGCGAAAAATTATCATCGTCCAGCAGACGCGGCAGCAGGGCCAGAAGTTCCTCTTCGGCATCGCCGGCCAGCGCCAGGTCGAAGGCTTCGCGCCAGCGCAAGGCCGGCGCGCGCATGACATGCGAGACCTGCTGGCCGATGGCGATGGTCAGCACGCCGGCATGACGCAGACTGAGCGCGCACTCGATGGCTTCCGGCAGGCACCAGGTCTCGGCCTTGATCACCGCGATGCGGGGCCGCGCCGCCAGCGCACCGGCCACCCAGGCCTGCGGCCCCCCCGGCAGCAGCCAGCCATCGACCAGCGTCGCCGCCATCCCGTGTGCGGCCTTGAGCCCGGCTTCGAGAATCTTCAAGTCGAGCGCGGGATGCAAATGGCGCGGGTGCCCGCCGCTGCCCTCGACACGATCCACGCGCAAGAGGACGACGCCGTTCATGGCCGGCTCACCGCGGCAAGAATCTCGCCCATGCGCCGCAGTCGCGCCGCATCGATGCCGAGATGCAGCGGGATCGCCACGGCCTCGGCAAACACCTGCGCAGCGCCGGGGCAATCGGTCTGGCCCAGCATCGGCGCAACGTCGTCGAGCACCTCGCCGTGAATCGCCAGATCGAGGCCCAGCGCCTGCGCACGCCGACGCAGCCGCGGCAGGTCGCCCGAGTAGCGCGCAACGAAGTTGTAGGCCGCCGGCTCGCCGCAACGCGCCCGCGCCTGTGCAGCGAATTCCGGCGGCAGACCGGCCGCCAGTTCGCCCCACAGCAGGTTCAAATGCCGATTGCGCTGCGCCAGCCCGGCGAGCCGCCGCAGCCCGCGGCGCGCCTGAAAGCCGCTGAAGGCGACGTCGGCCGGCCGCACCCGGTCATGCAGGCCGCGGTAGAACTGCTCAAAGCCGCCGGCCTCTTGCTCGCGAAACATCATGCGCGCAGCCAGCCCGTAGGCCGGACTGCGCACCGCAAATTCTTCAAGACACTTGATCAGCGCCTTGCGCGCGGCGGGCCAGGCGTTGTAACGGCGCCGGTCGAGATGCGCCGCTGCCGCGGCCTGCAGTTCGCTGCTCGCCGTCGCCAGCAGTCCGCCGCCGAAGGCCGCCACCGGCTTGGCCACTTCGAGGCTGAACAGCGCCGCACTGCCGAAGCTTCCGGCCGGTCGGCCGTCGATGCGGGCACCGAAGGCATGGGCACAGTCCTCGATCAGCGGCAAGCCATGCTGTGCCGCCACCGCGGCAATGCCGCGGATGTCGCAGGGTGCGCCGAATACGTGCAGGGCCACCACGGCGCGGGTGCGCGCGGTGATGGCGCGCGCCACGCTCTGCGGCGTGACCGCAAACGTGTCCACGTCGACATCGGCGGCCACCGGACGCAGGCCTCGGCCCTGCAGCCTGACGATCAATTCACCGAGGGTGTAGGCGGGAACCACCAGTTCGTCGCCGACGCCGATGCCGAGGCCGTCGAGGATCAGGTCGAGCGCATCGCGTCCGCTGGCCGTGGCGCGCACCCATAGCCCGCCGAGCATCGCGGAGGCCTGGTGCTCGAATGCGCGCACCTGCGCCGCCGCTGCGTCCGGGCTGTCGCCGATGCCGCCCAGCAGGTCGCCGATGTCGGCCCGGCCGATGTCGATGCGCCGCCGCGGAATCATGCCGAATACATGGCCGTGAATGCTCAAGAGTTGGCGCTGGCGACACGGCGATCGCGCTCGCCTGCGGCGTCCAGCACGATCCCGACTTCGGCCAGCACGCTCTCGACGCTGATCGCCTGCATGCACAGATTGTTCTCGCAGCTGCTGCGGCGCTGGTTGGCGAGGCGGATGCAGGGCGAGCACGGCAGGCCGGCATACAGCGCGCGCGCCTGACCCAGCGGCCGATACAGCAACGGCGTCTCGGGACCGAACAGGACCAGGCTCGGCGTCTGCGTCAGCGACGCGACATGGGCCGGGCCGGAATCGTTGCTCACCAGCAGGCGGGTTTGCGCAAACAAGGCCGGCAGTTCGACGATCGACAGCGCACCGGCCAGGCTGGCGCAGCGCGGCGAAGCCACCGCCGTCGCCATCGCCTGCACCGTCGCGGCTTCGGCCGGCGCCCCGATGATGCCGATGCACAGCTGCGGATATCGCTCCAGCAGTCGGCACGCCAGCTCGATGTAGCGCTGCAGCGGCCAGCGTCGTTGCGGCAGCAGATCGCCGGCATTGGGATTGAGCAGCAGCAGGCCGCCGGCACCGCCCGGAAAACATTTCGCCAGCAAGGCGCCCACCCGCTCGCCGCCCGCCGCAGCGGTCGCCGCGGACACCGCGGGCAGCCGCGCGCGCCATGCCTGTTCGGCCTGCGCCGGCTGCGGCGGCATTTCGTTGGGAAGCAGCGCCGCCGCCAGCGCAAGGCAGTTTTCGCTCATGTGCCGGTCGTTGCGATACGGCACGGGCAGGCTGTGCAGGCGGCCGCGATAGGCGCCCGCCTGCGTGTAGCCGGCACGCAGGCGAGCGCCGGCGAGCCAGCCGAGCAGTGCCGAAAAACGCGAACAGGGCTCGAAGTCGATCGCCGCATCGAAGCGCAGAGTCCAGGCCCAGCGCAGGAAACGCAGAAAGTCAGCGGCGAAAATCCACGGATTCTGCGTACGCCAGAGGAACACCCGGTCGGCGGGCGCCAGGCCCGCCACCGCCAGGCAGTCGCCGTTGCGCGCAAAGCTGACGAACCAGGGCTGCACGCCGCGCGCCTGCAGCCAATGCACGGCGGGAGCGGCCAGCACCAGGCTGCCCATTTCGGCGAGCTGGATGCACAACACCCGCCGCGGCCGCGCGCTGGCGGCCGATGCCCGCCGATTGCGCCAGCGCGCGCCCAGCGACAGCAGAAAGCACAGCGGAACGCCGAGCCAGCGGTCCAGCCAGCGCATGGTGTCGGTGCTCATCGCCCTGTCTCGCGCCTCATGTCGCCGCAATCGTCAGTCACCGGCAGCCATCGCCGTGGCGCCAGCGCCAACTCTTGAAGCCCATGCCGCGAGCGGCGAAATGCCGCTGCGCGATGCCCTGAGGTAGCATCCGGCGTCATGGAAAATCTCCGGAAAATTTCGCGCACGCCCTCTCGACGCTGGATGCTGCTGCTGGGTCTGGCTATTTTCATGGGCTACCTGATTACCGTTGCCGTGATTCATCGTGATGGCCGACAAGCCGCCGCAGAAGGAGAATCCCCGCTGCTGACGGATTTCACCTCGCTTTACGCGGCCTCGATGCTGGTGCGCCAACAAGCCGCCGTTGACCTTTACCGCCCGCGGGAAATGTATCAGGCCAGCCTGCTCGCGGCTCAGGCCGCCTACGACGGCAAGCTTAGCGAAAAACAAGCCAGGGCAATAGGCTTTCACCCCTGGATGTACCCGCCGACCTTCATTCCGGCGGCGATTCCGCTGGCCTACCTGCCCTACCTGCTCGCCTGGTTTGCCTGGCTGCTCGTCACCGCGATTCCCTACCTGCTGGCGATGCGGACGATACTCAAAGACCAGAGCTTCTGGCTGATCGCGCTGGGCGCACCGCCGGTGTTCTACAACATCATGTACGGCCAGACCGGCTTTCTGACCGCCGGACTGATCGGCCTCGGCCTGGTCTGGCTGCAGCCCCGCCCCATACTGGCGGGAATCTGCATCGGGCTGGCCAGCGTCAAGCCGCATTTCGGCCTGTTGATTCCGATTGCATTGATCTGCGGCGCGCACTGGAAAGCATTCTGGACAGCGGCAATTACCGTGATCGTAAGCGCCGTCGCGGCAGGTCTGCTGTTCGGTGCCGACTCCTGGTTCGGCTTCATCGGCACGCTGTCGTCCAACTTGCGCGGCTTCGAGCAGGGCGCCTACAACTGGAGCGTGATGCCCTCGGTGCTCGGCGCCTTGCACCAGGCCGGGCTCGATCTCGACTGGGCCTGGCGCGGGCAGATACTGGCCGCCGCTGTAGCGCTGGTGGCGGTCGGCTGGGCCTGGTGGTCGCAACCCGAGCGCACGCCCTTGCCCGGGCTCGATGCGGCGATTCTATGCTTGGCGACCCTGCTGGCCGTGCCCATGGTCTATCTTTACGACCTGATGCTGCTGGTGCCGGCGATCGCATGGCTGTGGGCCGACATGCGCGATCGCGGTTATCGAAAGTGGGAAGTGCTGCTGCTGGCAGGGTGCTGCGCCGGCCTCATCGGCTTACGCGAATTCGGCGCGACAGGCCCCATGGTCGGCGTTGCGCTGAACTTCGCACTGCTGTGCCTGGCCCTCTCACGACAGTTCGAGGCCAGGCGTCGAGTCGGCGCTTGACCGCGCCGCCGCTCACGGCGGGTTGGTACACATATTGGTCATCCAGGTCTTGCCGCTACCCGTGGTATTCGTGGTGCTGCCCTGGCTGTTGGGTTTAAGCAGGCCGTTCGCCGTCGTCTTGGCCGTGCTCGATGTCCCGCAATTGCCTTCATCCCATTGCCCGGCGCGGGCAAAGCTTCTTATCTTGAGCTTGGCTTGCAGGTAGTAGGGACCCTGCGTGTAATTATTGCTATTACCGCCGATCGCGATTTCAAAGCTGCTGCCCGCGGCAAAGCCCGCTTCCTCGCCGACGTCGTTCAGATTGACCAGCAAGGCCTTGTTCTTCCAGCCGTGGGGCACGGCGACGTGGCACCAGGTGCACTCCAGCGGTGAGGTCCCTCTCGTGATGTGAAAACTATGCAGGTTGCCGTCGCCCGAACCGCAGCAGAATCCGGATGAACTGGTCGGATTGTGGCACTTGGTGCAGAGAGGCCCGTTGCTGGAAGAGCTTTCCTGGGTCCAGTCCCCCTTGAGGATGAAGGGTTTGGCCGAACCATGGGGACCCCAGGGACTTCCCGTGCCCGTCGAGGTGCCGGTACCGGCGAGAGTCCCGTCCGGCACGACGGAGGTCGTCGAAGTGACATTCGATCCGTGACAGTCGGAACAATACATGGTCTGGCTGCCCACGGCATTGCTCCACGGCAAGCGGAAGGCGCTGGTGGCGGTCAGCGCGCGCAATGTCGCGGTACGCCCGGTCGGCTTCATCACCGGATGCCAGGAGCGATGGTTGTGCCGGTCATAGCCGGTGCCGGCCCCTGCCTCGTCGCCAAGTTCTATGCAACCGGATCCGGGGCAGGTATTGGTATTCGACTCGGTGTCGTGCCCGGTCGGCCCATGAAACTCGCGTGCCTGGTCGGTGTACTGGGCCAGACCGTTGGTTCCGATCGAGGTGCCGGCCGTCGGCGGGCTGGCGCCGTAGGCATAGGAGGAGTGGCATTTGAGACAGACTTGGTACTCGCGGGTGACGTAAGCCTTGGTGTCCGGATAGGTGGTCACGTCGGTCGCCGACAGGCTGTCGCTGCCGGGGTCGCCGCGGCGCGCGGTGTAGTAGCTCTGGGGGATTGCCGTATTGAACTTGCTCGCGTCGGTGTAGGTATAGAGCGGCTCGACGCCCCAGGCGCCGCGCAGGACGCCCGAAGCCACGTTGCTGTGCGTGTAGCCGCTGATGTCCTTGTGGAAATGCGTGCCTTCCTTGTCGTCCTGCTGCACCGCCGGATTGATCCCCGCGGTGAATGTGCCCGTGGTGCTGACCTTGCCGTCGAGGCGATGCAGCCGCACCACGCGATGCGGGTTGTGGCAGTCGGTGCATTCCGCATGGCGGTTGGCCAGCAGGGTCTGGCGCTCGACCATGTCCGCGCCGCACTTGGCTATCCCGCCGGGGCAGTCGGTGGTGTTGTTGCCGCCGATGTCATGTATCTCGGAAGCATTGGTGAGCGGCATCTTGTAAGTCGACTGAAAATCGGTGTAGATGTCCGGCACGGAATCGACATTGCCGAGTATCGAGTTGGCGAGGAGCCGATGGCACTGATAGCAGGTCTCTTCGAGCTTGGAAACACCGCTGGTTGCTCCCTGGCGGGTCAGGCGGCGCGCGCCGCTGACGGTGTGGGTGTCGTGGCAATTCAGGCAGGCGACCTTCCACACCGGCATGCCCTGGGGGAATTGCCTGGTGTCGGCCGCCCCGGAGGTATAGGCCTGCGTCGCGATGTTCGAGTTGGCGTGCGAGGAATAGGCCCAACTGAAGGAATTGGCCGCAGTCCCGTCGTTGCCCTTCTGATGGCAGGACAGGCACACGATGTCATTTGCATCGCTGTAGGATTCGCTGGGCTGCGCCATCTGGAAGCGGCTGCGACGCAGGAACTTGATGTTGCGCTCCTTGGTGATGTCGGCCGCGTCGGCCGCATCGGTGGTGAGCGTGGTCTCGCGGATGTGCGGATCGTGGCAGGTGGTGCATTGCATCTGGCCGGTGCCGCCGCCGGTGCCCGAGGTTGTCTCCAGCGGCAGCACCGGGCGCGTCGATGTGGACCCGTACAGCCCGGTCCCCGAGGTGCTGCTGCCGAGGCCGCTGCCCTGGCCGCCGCCGCGCGTGCCCACCAGGGGATGGGTGCCATTGATCAGCGGCATCGATGCCAGGGGACGCAACTCACCGTCCTGGTTGGTCAATGCCGTGCTGTAGGTGATTGAAATCGGATGGTCGTTGGCCAGGTTCTGTCCAAGATTGCGCGTATAGCCCTCAGTACCCGCCGGCATGGTGGTCGACGTGCTGCCGCCGACTTCGATTGCGCTGCCGAATCCCGAGCCTGGAGCGTTGATGACATTGCCCAGCGCAATGGTGCCGTCATGACACGAAAGGCACAGCTTGGAACTGCCCAGAGGCTGACCGCTCCAGCCGGCCTGAATCGACGCCATCCGGGCATCCAGCGATTCGCTGTTGTAGGGCGTATAGGTGGCGGTATATGTCGCCGCCGTGTCGGCGGTGCCGCCTATCTTGCGATTCCATAGCGGGGCAACCGCCGAGGCGTTGGCGCCATGCGGCGTGTGGCAAAAGACACAGACCTGGGTTTCGCTCGATGATTTCGTGTTGCCGATGGCGCCGCTGGAGGACAGGTTGTGCTTGGTGTTGCGCACATCGGACTGGCGCGCCGCATGGGCCGCCGGCACCGCCAGGATGCCGCAAGCCGCCAGCAGGATCAGCGGCCGCAGGAAGCTATTCACTCTCCGCTCCTCCGCCGAGAAACTGGAACACCGACACGCGGCTGTTCAGGGTGTCGGCCACATAGACACGATTATGCGCATCGGTCCAGACTCCCGCAGGGAGATGAAACTTGCCCGGATCGCTGCCGACACCGCCGATCGACATCAGGAATTCACCTTTCGGGTTATAAATCAGCAAGTGATCGTAAAAGGACTCGACGACATAAATATTGCCTTCGCTATCCGCCGCCACGCCCTTGGGCCTCACCATGTTGCCCACGAACATACCCAGCTTCCCAACCGTAGCAAGATGCTTGCCGGTTTCGGCCGACAGGGTCTGGATTCGCGCGTTGATCGTATCCGCAACGTATAGCTTCTGGTGGCCGACCGCGATGTAGGTCGGGTAGTTGAATTCTCCAGGCCCTTCACCGCGCTCTCCCCACACGTCCAGAAGTTTGCCCTGCAGGTCGAACAGCTTGACCTGATGGTCGGCGGTATCCACCACGTAAATCCGCCGCGTCGTCGGGTCGTAAGCGACGCCCGTCGGACGGGTCAAATGGCCCTTGCCGATGGCTTCCAGCGCATTGCCCTCTCTGTCCAAACGCGCCACCAGCCCCAGTTCGCTGTCGGTGACAAACACTGTGCCGTCGGGGCCCAGGGCGATCGCTATCGGACTGATGAAATTGCGCGATCCCTCAGCCTGCTGCCAAAGTTTCAGCGTGCCTTCCATTTCGTTGAAGACGAAAACCGAGGGCGTTCCGCGATCCGTGACCAGGACCCGCCCCGCTTCATCGACCACGCCGGATTGCGGCCGGTAGAGTTCCCGGGGCGGCGCTTCGCCCTTGATGAATTCGAGAACCCGCCCGATCGCGTCGAGCAGACCGCCGCCTTCGGATTCGGGTTTTGAAAAATTGCGGTCGCCGTAGAGGTGGCCGAGATAAACATAGCGCGGCACCACGCCATCGCTTTCCGACGGAAACATCAGGCGCGTGGTCTGGATCCTGTCGACATCCAGCGCAAAAATGGCTTTGCTGGGCGCACCAGCGCAACCGGACAAGGCGCCCACCAGAAATATCGTGAGGAGTAGGGATTGCAGATGCATCAGCGCCGGCGCCGTCGTATGCGAAAAACTGCAGCTGTCCGGCTGGCGCCGTCGGCTACATACATCATGCCACCATATACCGAAATCTGCTCCGGAGAGATTAGATTGAGCTGCTGCGGCAGCAGCTTTTCCAATCCGCCTTCGAAAACCCGCGAAATGCTGCGGTCGAACCCGTCAAGCACGTAGATCTCGCCGCTATCCGCCACGAGGGCTTTGGGTTGACGAATCTGTCCGAGGGCAAGCTTGCGCACCAGACGCCGGTCGCGCCATTCATTCACGCACTGACACTGCGCATCCGCCGTCAGCAGCCTGGCGCCGTCGAGAGCCACCGGTCCCGCGGCATCGAGTTGCAGATGCGCGATCGCCAGGCGCCCCACGGGTTCAACCTGATCCAGATACCGGGTCAGCGAATCCACGGCGAATACCCGTCCACTCAGTGGGTCGACATCGAAATCCAGGTAGTGGCTGGCGGGCAAGCGCGGCTGCAATGGAGACTGCAGCTGACCCAGCATCGAGTAGCGCTGAATCACGCCCAGAACCCCATCGAGGACATACACCTCGCCGCCGGCGCCGGCACGCAGCCGGCTGGAAGTATTGATCCGCACTCCCGGCACTGCGGCCATCATGCCACCGGCGTGCTGATAGCGAAACAATCGGCCATGGCCGGCATCGGCGATGAAAAGCGCCCCCAGGCTGGCCACCACGGCCACCGGAAACAGGAACGGGACATGGCGTTCATTGCCGCCCGGCAGGGGCATGCCACTGGGATCGATCTTGTCGGTGAGGCGGCCACCGGTAACTCCGAACAAAGGTTCGAGCCAGGCGTCGTTGCCGGCGGCATTGCTGGCAGCAGCAGCCGATCGGCTCGGCGTCCCGCCACAACCAACTATCGCCAGGCCGCAGGCCAGCGCGACGGCACGACGCAGCGCCTCGCGGCGGCTACCAGCGTCCAGGGCCGCCGGTTTCATGACCGCCAACAATTCCGGTCGGCAAGCCGCGCTTGCCGGAGTGACAGAGATCGCACTGGTCGGGCGCCCAGGCAATCTCGCCGTTGTGACATGCGCCGCAAAAACGTCCCTCGACAATATCCGACATCTTGAAATCATTGCTGCCGACGCGCATCTTGAATCCAAGCTCGGCGTGACACACCTTGCATCGGAAACGGATGCGGTGAAACCAGTGAGGGAAAATCACCGGCCGCACACCTTCCTTTTCGGCCCGACGATTCAGCACGACATCTCCATATTCGGCACTGGCCGGCGGCGCTATCGCGAGCAAGCCCGGGACCAGCAACACAAGACACCAAAATTTCACGGTACCGCTCACTTGGGCGGTACCGCACCGGCAGGAATCGCGATCGGCAGCGAGGGCCGGGGTTTCCCGTCGCCAGGCCTGGCCACGCTGTGACAACGGAAGCATTCCGTCAGGGGAAAGGATACAGCGCCATGGCAAACGCCACACTGTTCGCCCTCGAGAATTTTCAACATCGAGAACTTGGTGGCCCCTGCCTCGGCCTTGAACAGATGATCATGGCAATTCGTGCAATCCAGCCAAAGCGTATGCTGGCGATGCGGGAAGCGCACGATCGGCATGCCGCCTTTTAGATTCAGCAGCACATCCGATTCGTAAAGTCGAATCTTGGTATCCGGCCGAAGATTGGCGCGGGGGTTGATTTCGCCCTTTTCCAGGGATTGAACCCACCGCACCATATTCCCGGCGGTGTCCGGCGTCAGCTTGGACAGCGCAACTTCGGGCTCCTGCAGAATCTTTACGGCGGGACCGCGCGGATCGTGAACACCATCCTTGCGCAGGGAAGCCCATTCGTCACCCCATGCCACCGCACTCGCTACAACCGCCAAAACGGCGATAAGCCGCCGCTGTGCCGGCTTACCCGGGAATATAGATACCCGCATTGCGAATAGCGCGCACCAACTCCGCGGTAGATTCCTCCAGCAGTTTGACTGCCTCATCATAGGCTTTGCGCGACGCCGCCTCGTCTGACTTGATGCGCAGTGCCTGGCCCTTCGAAAGATAGGCCTGGACCATTTCGCCGCTCGCTTTTTTGTCATCGACGAGAACTTTGATCAGCATCTGATGCGTATTGTTCCGATCGATTTCATAGTGATATTCTTCTTCCTTGGTCGCGAAGTTCAGTGAGCGTACCAGCGTATCGCCGCTACGCAGGCTGGTCAGCCCGGCCTTGGCGACCAGATAGCCGCGATCGATCTCGACACGCGCCTCCTTGAACTTGCGCTCGTGCGCCAGCACTGCCGCGGCGGCCATCGACTTCTCGATCTGCGCGACGGTTTCGCTCACGCCCTTGGCAGACTTCTCGTCGGACACCCGCTTGTAGGCGCCCAGCAAGGCTTGCACACTTTCCAGACGCAGCAGGTAATCGTTCTCGAGTTTCTTTGCGCTAACTTCTTCTGGCGCAGCAAAGCGCACGGCATCGAAGAAGATGGAACGCGATTCAGCCAGCAGTGCGGACGCCTTTTCCAGATTGCCCTGTTCGAGCGCCGCCTTGGCGGCACCATGCAGTTCGCGCGCGCGATCGCGCCGCTGCATTGCCTCAGGCGCTTTGCTGGAATCGATCTGGCGCGCAGCAGACGAGCTTTCCAGCAGTTTGCCTACCGAATCCAGATTGGACGTCAGTTGCACCTTGTCGATCTTGTTGCCGGCCAGACGCGATGCGGCACTTTCCGGCGCATTGGCCGGCGGCGGAGTTTGAGCCAGCACACCCCCGCAGGCAAGCAGGGAAATCAGCAGGACCATCGGCTTGTTCATCGTAATCCCTCGTTCACTTCGTCGCCGGCGCAGTTGCCTGGGCGGGACGGAATTCTTTCTTCTTCGAATGGCAAAGACGGCACTCCGAAACCGGGAAGGCCACCTTGCCGTGACAGACACCACATTTCTCGCCGAGGAGAATTGCCGCCATGCTGATCGCGTTGGCGCCTTTCTGCGGCACGAAGATCGCCGGATGGCAATTCGAGCAGTCAAGCCATTCCGTGTGCTGTTTGTGCGGATACACCACGTCGGGCATCGAGCCTTTTACTTCGCGCACGATGTTGAGATCGATGACGACGGGGGCGGCATTGGCATCCTGGCGGTCCCAGCGCGGGTTGATCTTTTTCTCATCGATCGCCTTTACCCAGTTGACGCGATTGCCGGCCAGGCTTTTCGGCAGGGGGCCATATGCCGCCAACGGGGCCATCAAGACGAGAGTACCGTCGTTGGCCGGATCATGGATGCCGTCCTCGGCGGGCGGCGGGTTGCGTTTGCCGATCGGCTTCAGGAGCCGGTTGAAGGAGTTGATATCGGCGGCCGATGCTCCCGAGGTATTTGCCGTCGCATCTATTTTTGCGACTGGCGCGACCGCCGCGGCAACAGGTGCAGCAGCCATCGCGGCAGGTGCAGCCGCGGCCTTGGGAGCAGCCGCTACCGGGGCAGCGGCGGGTGCAGCAGCCGGCTTTGCCGGACTCGCCGACGCGGTCTTCTTTACCGACGCCAGCATGAAATCCACGGCTGCCTTGACGTCGCCATCCGATGCGGTCAGGTTGCCGCCCTTGGCCGGCATGCCCTTTGCCGTACCCTTCAGGGCGCTGGCATACAAGCGAGCGGTTCCGCCTGCCAGACGGGGCTGCCAGTCGGCCGCATTGCCAAATCGCGGCGCTCCGGCGATTCCAGCCGCATGGCAAACCGCACACGTCTTGTTGTACAAATCCTTGCCGGCATCGGCGAAGGCCGCCCCTCCAAAAAATACCGACATCAGGACGGGAAGAATAACTCGTTCAATTTTCATGATCGCCCGTCCCTTATTTCTTCTGTAGTGCCGCAGGGGCCAGTTTCTGGATCGTGCTTTCGTGCACTTGCGTCGGTGTACCCGGCTTTGCCGAATGACACAGATTGCAGTTCTCCACCGACCAGGCGAGTTCGCCGTTGTGACAGGCGCCGCAAAACTGGCCGTCGATGATCTTCACCATGTTGATCTCGTTGCCTCCCGCCTTGAACTTGAAGCCGAGATCTGCGTGGCACACCTTGCAGCGGAACCGGACGCGATGAAACCAGTGGGGAAATATTGCCGGGCGCATGCCGGCGGCATCGGAGTAATTATTTATTACAACATCCCCATACTCTGCGCGCGCGTCGTCGGTGTCGAATGCGACTATCGCGGCAAATGCGAGCAGGATTGCGAACCAGCGTTGCCAAGGGGATCTTCCGATCATATTACCTTCCTCTAAAAGCATGTTTTTGCTTAAATGTTGCGGTCTGAATTCTACCAGCGGCCATTGAAGATTCCGTCGAAATCCCGACTGACCGCGCCGAATATGGAAGCAGATTTCCTGCCAGCTTGATCGATAGTCGTCAGTCTCAGGCTAAAGGCCAGTTTTCCGAGCCGGTAGTCCAGCAGATGCTGCATGGACACGCTCTGCTGACTGTTCAGAGCCTCGGCAAGCGAGCCTTGCAGACGCTGGTTCGAGAAACTGTTCACATACATCAGATTGCCCGTGTAGTTCAACAGGGGGAAAGAAAACAGATTGCGGTGCGTATAACCGATGGTGAAAGTGCCCATCGTCGTCGGCGCCGAGTTGTCGAAGGTCACGCCATTAATGGTTTCAACGTTGGAAACACTGGCAATGGAGCGGCTCCAGTTCAGCCCCGCATTGGCGGTCAGGCTGGCATGTCGCGTAAACTGATAGGCGCCGCCGCCCGTCAGGTTGGCGCTCTGAAAATGATGGTTGCCGGTCGAGGCGTTCGATATCGAATCGGAAACCGTCACGCTCAGGTTTCCGCGCAACGCCGCGCTCAGCGTCGAACTCCACGAAGCGGCCGCGGAATTGCTCATGGTGACCGTCGGACCCTGTTCGCTGGTGGATCGCGAAAGGCCCTGATTCGCGGAGAAATTGACTGCCTGACTCTCGCCGAAAATAAAGTTACGCCCAAGGCTGTGGTTGGCGCTGACGCTGGTACCGACGAAATTCTGACCGGCGCTGGATGCCGTCCTCGATGCGCCGCCGCCGACGCCCCAGCCGTAGTTGAATCCCATCAGTTGCAAGGGATTTCCGGTGTAGGAGACAGCCGCCGATTGCGAGTTGATGAAGGCGCGCGGCCCCTCCGATGTACCGAGTATTCCCGCAGACGCCCCCCCGGAAGCCGAGAGGTTGTTGTTGAAACGGTAGGTTCCGGTGACATTGCCGACGACGTTCAACAGACTGCTCTTGGCGCCGTTGCTGGTTACCTGCGTGTGAATAAGGTTGCCACCGCCGGTCAACGTCAATGGCTGGTCTTCGTACGGCCTCCAGGTAAAACTGGTGGTGCCCAGAAGCAGGTTTGCCGCATTTTCGATGGATACATTTCCTTGAGCTGACGTCGTCTGGTTCCGCGTGTACTCCAGCGCGCTGTTGATGCTCAGATCCTCATGCACCCACCAGCCATGGCTCACCTTGCCGGTCAGCCGACGGTAGTTTTCGGCCGACAGATCTGCAGCCGACGAAGTCAGCCCGAAATTGGCATTGAGCGCATGCCTGCCTTCCAGCAGATGATCGAAGTCGAATTCCGCCCCGGTCGAGAAATCCCCGAGCAGCGATGTAGTGGAACTGGTACCGGTCGCGGTACTAAAGCTGTTGCGGTTAAACGATGCGCCATAGCGCTCACGGCCTTCCTCGGGGCGGTACTGCTGACGCACCGAAATATTGTTGAAGCGGGTCTCCTGCCCCACGTCGAAGGCCCTGGTTTCTGAACTCCCCTGCGTGAAATTGACGCTGAGCGGATAACGGCTGAGCGGCAGCACATCGGCGCCGAGCGAATAACTGAGCCCGCTGCTGACTCCTTTGACGTTCTGTCCGGCGGTCGACGAGTAGGTCGACTTGCCCAGGTTGTAGTTGAACGATCCGTTCCATTGCGCAACATAGGGGGCGACGACAAAACTGCTGGCCTGGAGCGCGACGGTATTTATATCGTTGAGAAAATTCGTACCCTGCCCCTGCGTCGAATTCAGACTCGACACCGTATTTCCTGCCCAGCGAATCGGCGCCATGCCCCATCGGGTTTCGCCAATATCGGGAAGGCTGTCGCCTGGAGCATTCTGCACGCCGGCAGGCGTAGCGGATCCAGCGGTGGGGCGCCGCGGTGCCGATGCCGATGCCGGACGTGGATCGAAGGGTATGGGTTGTTCCGGCGCGTCCGGTCCGTCTGTCGTCGTCCCGCGCGGCTGCGGATCCCGTCCAACTCTGGCAGTTCCCTGCCCACCCGCTGCGGGAGCTCCGGCCACGACCGTCACGCTGCCCGGCATGGCGCGCGACAAGCTCAGGTTCTGCGACAAGGTCAGGCGAAGGCTCGGCTCGGGCCGCGCGCCGGCGGCGACACGCTTCCGTGGCGGAGTTTTGCTGCGGACGGGCGGTGTTAGCAGCAGGGATAACTGCAGCGAAAACTGATCGCCGGAACGGATCGCAGCCCTCATGTCCGCCCCTCGTGGCACCACCAGGGCTGCTTCCTGGCGACCACTGCCGGAACTGCTCTGAGACCACGCCGCGCTGGTGCAGAATGCGCCCCCGATCAAGCTCAGCAGCAGGCGATCGGAATGGCTGCGATCACAGCCCCGCTTAGATTTCCTCACTGTGCCAAACCGTTGCCATTGCGTGCTGAGTGAGCGCTTGGTGCAAGCCCTCCTCAGTCTATTGATTTGGCGCCTTTAATGCCGCCGGACGCCCTTCCGCAATGACCACGTCCGCATTCTTGCGCAACGAGGCGACGAAGTCCTTCCAGACCTGATCCCGCTTTTCGCGCATTGCCAGTTGTTGCGCGCGCGCCTTGACTTGCTC
The DNA here is from genome assembly GCF_031426875.1 of Sulfuritalea sp. NCBI lineage: Bacteria > Pseudomonadati > Pseudomonadota > Betaproteobacteria > Nitrosomonadales > Sterolibacteriaceae > Sulfuritalea > Sulfuritalea sp. Next base: position 37,026 of record NZ_JASJPC010000003.1, on the reverse strand, counting down.
ATAGTCGCGCAGGGTCGCCGGTGTTCGCTCATCGACCCGAAATATTCCTATCCCCTCCAGAACCCTGACAGGCTCACCGACTTCACCGTTCTTGTAGGTTCCCAAAACCGCCTGGACTGCTTCGGGCAGCATTCCCATGTGTACGTAGCCCATGTCGCCGCCTTGCGCGGAACTGGGATCAGAGGAGACCATGCGGGCGATATCCACAAAGTTCGCTCCACCGCGAATCCTGCGTACTGTGGCCTCCGCCTCGGCGATCGCCGCGTTCCAGACTGAAACCGACGACGAGGGATCCACTCCGAGCAGAATCGCATGAACCCGCAGGCGCTCCGGTTCGGTAAACAATTCGGGCTTCGCCAGATAGAAAGCCCGCACCTCTTCCGGCGCCATGCTGACGGCATCGCGGACCTGGGTTTCGAGCTGGGCGACCCGTACCTGCTCCTCGAGTTCGCTGCGCAATTGCGGCAGAACGCGTTCCCGGTCCCGCTGCCACTCTGGCGACCGGGCATTCTGTTGCTCGAAGGCGTTTACCCGCCGATCGACTTCTTCGCGATTGGGCTGGATGCCGCGTCGCGTGGATTCCTCGCTCAGCAGTATGCTATTGATAATATGATCGGTGACTACTTCCCGCGCCTTCAGCAAGTCTTCGTCGGGCACGCGGCCATGATAGTACTTCGTTCGCAGATAAGCGCCGAAGGCGGCGTGAAACTCCCCTTGGGTCACGCGCCGGGAATTCACCCGGGCGAAAAGTCCCTGCTCGATGGCCGGTGCAGGAGCAGACGCACCGGCTGCGGAAGCTACCGTTCCCGGTGCGGTTGCAGAAGAAGCCTGTCCCGTCGCCTGCCCAAGTACCGGCGAGGAAAAGGCAAACATCATGAGCGCGCCGAATCCGGCAAGCGTTGGACCGGAAAGCCGTTTCATCAATAGTTTCCTCCTGGTAGGCGCGCTTGAATTCCAAGCCGCAAGTAGACAATCTTAAAGCGTATGGGTTTCATGCACCATGCAGCGAAAAAAAAGCCCCACGAACTCGCGGGGCCTTGTGTTACTTGGTGAAGCCAGGGCGGTATGTCAGCCGGCCATCGCTACCTGACAATCCGTACCGCTGTGATGGCCGATGTTTCGTCGCTGATTACTTGTTGTGACAGGTGAGGCAGACCGCGCTGGCAGCGTTCGACTTTCTCAGGAATGTGCCGTTCGACGTATTGTGCGGGTCATGGCAGCTGCCGCATTCGACGAAATAGTCGCTGTTCCGCGAATACAACTGGATGTCGGCCTTGTCCCGCTTGGTGTTCGAATTGCCGTCGAAGTAGGCAATCGTATTGGCGGACATGGTTATCGGTGCTTTGAAGTCCGCGTCGGCACAGGCGGTCAGAACACCTACGCCACCGGCGAGAGTCATGCCGCCACCGCAATAAGGCACCTGGATCGGGTGGTCGTTGGTCAGGTCCACACCCAGGTTGGCGACCGAAGTCTGAACGATCTTGGCGTCGGCCGTGGCGCTCCATGTGTAACCCACGGCGCTGTAGGCCCGAACGCCAGCCGAAAGGCCGCCGCTACCCGGAATGTTGATCAGGACGTCCATCGACTGCGAACCGTCATGGCAGGAAAGGCAGGCCAGGGACACGCCGCCTGTCGTCACCGAACCATCCATGGTCGAGGAATTGGTCTGACTGTAAGTCGTCAGCACGGAACTGCTCACTGCCTTGTTCCACAGGGGCGCATTGACATTGCTGTTCGACGCGTGCGGCGTATGACAGAACACGCAGATTTCCGGCGATCCGTTGGCACCCGTACCGGAGACCTTGTTACCCGCACCACCGGTAGACGTGAGGTCATGCTTGGAACCGCTGATCTGCGCTTGAACTCCCATGGACATCGCCGACAGCAACAACGCCCCCCCCAAACCGAGCAGATATCTGCCCAAGAAACCACTCAAACGCTTGTCCATGACCATCCTCCTAAATTTGAGAACCAAGACCATTGATTCGACTCTACGCCCACTATCAAGCACTTTATGTGCCAGCAGTCAGCATCTAGGGCGGAAGTAGTATTGCTCGGCCAATAATCGCAAAACGGGCTCGTCGTCGTGACAATAGTCACACCGATAGACGGCCTCGGCAAACTGGCGGTGCCTGTAATGCGTGTCCACAATCTGTTCGTCGCCGGCTACTACACCAGAATCGAGAAAAATATTCCCGAGAACAAGAAACCAAGTGGCGCACTCGGAAATTATGTGTTGGCGGAGTTCACTTGGCTTTCTTTGCGCTTCCAAGAAAGCCATCGGTGGGTTTCATGGCATAGGGCCGGAACACGTCGACGCGGGAGAACCATTGATCGACGAAGTAAACGCGATCATTCTCGTCGACCGTTATTCCTGAAGGCAGCATGTAGCCGGCGGGAACATCCTTTTCGGAGCGGTCGCCGACAAACATCAGCAATTCTCCATCGGCGTTGAACACCTGGAAGTTGCCGAAGGCGGAATCGGCGACATACACGTTGCCGATGGAATCGACCGCAACTTCCTTGGGCCGTGCGAAATCACCGAGTTGCTTCCCGGCCTGGCCGAAAGTCTTGATGAACTTGCCGTCCTTGTCAAATATCTGTACGCGGAAATTACCGCCATCGACAACATAAATCCGCCCGTCCTTGCCGATCGCCACATCGCGCGGCAGATTGAATTCGCCCGGATTGGACCCGCGCTTGCCGATGTCGAAAAGATGTTGCCCATTTCGCGTATCGAAGATCCTGACCCGATGCTGATCGGAATCCACGCCGCCGATATCGACCACATAGATGCGGCTGCCGTCGGGGCTCACGGTCACGCTGGACAGCCGTTTGAACATCTTCGGATCTCCAATTCTGCGTAGGAATTTTCCTTCGATATCGAATACCATGATCTGGTTTCGGGTCGCATCGGCGACATATACGATGCCACTCCGGTCCACGTCGACGCCAAGCGGTTTTAATACTGTGTTTTCCACATCGGCGTCACCGATCTGGTAGTGCCTTTGGCCGGGAACATCGAACACGCGAACCATTCGGGCGGCCGAGTCGGTCACCAAGACCTTGCCCCGATATACCGCTACCGCATAGGGTTTCACCAAAGGCTGGTTTTCGACGCTTGCCACTCCGGTCAACGCGCGCCTCAATGCACCTTCGTCGGTTTCCGGGGTGACATCGGCACTGCCGCGTATGGTTCGCTCAAAAACAAACCTGGGTTCATCCGGCGGTAGTGGAAATACCAGTTCCTTCGCAGCCCGGCCCACCTGACTCATGTCGCGCTTATCGATCGCCACGCAGCCCGAGAGCGAACTCAGCGTGGCCAGCATGAGAATCGAGCCGCCGAGCCGAGAAAAGGATGATTTCATTGATTTGCTCCGATGGTTATTTATACGTTCAAGCCGCTGCACAGCGCACCATGATCATCTCGCCCTTGCTACTTGTCGTGACAGGTCAGGCAAAGCTTGCTGCCGTCATTGGCCACTCGCAGAAAGGTTCTCGCCTGACTATGTGGATCATGGCAACTGCTGCATTCGATATAGGGAATGATCGAGCCACGGACATCAATCTCGTCCTCTTCCCCGCTTGCACCCTCCCGGCGCCCATAAAGAGGTAAGTCAGCGCGGGTGCGACGCGCCGTCACGCCGTCCCGCGAAACCCACCAAACCGCCCTGCCTTCAATCAAGCCTTGACTGGCATCGCGAAAATCGTCCACCGCCGTGAGATGCTCCGCGGCCTTGAACGGTTGCGCCGAACTGCCCCGAAATGTCTGAGTGGAGCGCCCGGTATGCTTGATTGCGCCACGATATGGCACTCCGTAGGGGTGATCCGCCGAGGTGCGCCCCAGCTCGAACGCCTGGTTGGAATCGTGGCAGGACAGGCACGCGACCGATTGCGAACCAACCGATGGCTTGCCCAGCCCCAGACGGCCAATATCATCATAGATCGCGAACACATGATCGGGGCCAAGCGACTGTTGCCATAGCGGGTGTCGAGGCCCCGTGTTGCCGGTACTACCGGCCGGAAGCTCTCCGATATCTATTGCCGGGGTGTGGCAGAAGACACATACCGCTCTCTCGTTAACTGTTTTATCCCGCGAGCGGATCAAGTTGTGCGGCGTCGCGCGAATATCCGCCACGGCATCGACCGTCAGCAGTCCGCCCAGAGCAATCAGCGCCCACGACAGGAGCCAATTTGCGCGCAGGGACAGCAGCCCAAGTTTCATGCAGCTATCCAAACCCGATTGATGGAATCACTAGGTACATATGGACGGTCACGAAAAACAACATCGACCCCACGGCGAGCCGAATCGGAGTTAGATAAGGGCAATACACCACCAGCAATCGCTAAGGCTAGCTCTTTCATTGAATTCCAGTGTAGCTGCATTGTAGATTCAATTTTCCCTTGCCTGCCGTTGATCAATTATCTGCTGGACACCAGTTCTGCTACTGCTCATGCGCTACTCGCGTCTGGCCTTTCAAACTCGCCACCTTTCCCAGCATGTAATCAAGACCCGCCGCCGCCTGCGCATCGGAAATAGAAGCGTTGCCGCCCTTCGGCGGCATTCCGCCCTTGCCACGCAGCACCGAATTCAAAAGATTTTGCCGCCCGATGGACAAACGCGGCTCCCAATCCGCCCGATTGTCTATACGCGGCGCCATTGCCACGCCGTTGACGTGGCACAAGGCGCAGTTCTGCAGGAAAACTTCCTGTCCTGTTGCTCTGTCTTTGGCAACCGCGATTCCCTCCATGGGCACAAGCGATACCATCCACACGGCCAGTGGAGCCAGGACCAGCAAAATCCGGAAAACGGCCAAATCCATTTTAATATGCATTGCCCTGAATCTCCGCCAAGGAACGCGGAGTACCAACGGAGTAACGCAAGAATCACACCAAAGTATTTTTCAGGCGCGATACCTGCTTTCGCCATTGCCGCATCACATCGATTCGCTCTACCATGCACGCCTTGCGCAGACAATTCCACGGAGCTCCCTAAAGGCCATGACAGCCATCCAATCTCGACTTTTTAGAATTTTTGCCATGCCTGCACTTGCCGCTATTGCACTGGGAACACTTGCTTCCTCGGAAGTCCTGGCAGGCAAACATGATTCCAAAGGCGCCGAATCAAGGCCGGATGCGATTTACCATAATTACTGCTCGGTCTGCCACGGCGACCGAGGTGACGGCCGCAGTCGTGCGCGGAACAGCCTGACTCCTCCGCCACGGGACTTCACGAGCGCTGGGGAGCTGAGCCGGGAAACGATGATCGTCATCACCACCCACGGTAAGCCCGGTACCGCGATGGTGGGCTGGAAAACCCAACTCAGCAGCGCCGAGATAGAGGGTGTCGTCGATTACATCCGCAAGACCTTCATGATCGTGATACTGGATCCACGGCTGCAGAAAGGTAAGGCTATCTATGCGCAGAACTGCATCGCCTGCCATGGAGCGCAGGGACAAGGCAGCAATTTGCCCATCGGCGGATCGCTGCCGGCGCGTGACCTGGCCTCACCCCAGGCTCGTGCGGAACTGACCCGAGAACGAATGATCTCTTCGGTGACCAGCGGCAGGCCTGGAACGGCGATGGCGGGATTCGGCGGTCGCCTTTCAGGACCGGACATTGAAGCCGTGGTTGACTATGTGCGTAGCGCCCTGATGGTTCCTCAGACCGACATATCAGGCACCGATGCCCATGCCGGACGCGTGGCTGGGTCGAGGGCCCCGCTGCCAAAAGCGTCAAAGCCTTCTGGCACGGACATGAAGCAGCCGATGCCGAATGGACTGAAGGGTGATCCAGTTGCAGGCGGCCGTTTCTACATGGCGAACTGCGCGACCTGCCATGGAGTCACTGGCGACGGCAAGGGACCACGCGCTTATTTCATCAACCCGAAGCCCCGCAATTTCCTCGAGCCCGGATTCATTTCGACATTCAACAGGCCAGCGGTTTATGCCGCGACGGCAACCGGCCGCCTTGGAACGGAAATGCCGGCCTGGAGCAAGGTTCTCAGCGAGCAGGAACTTGCCAATGTCTCGGAGTTCGTGTTTCGGCGCTTCATCCTGCCGGGGCAAAAATCAGCCAAGACGAAGTAGTTGCAGCCAACCTGCATGAGGGCGCTTGCTTTCGCCGCCATTTTGGCTGTGCTGCCATTTCAGGCGAGCGCAACGTCTTCGCGCGACTTGGTCACGGAAGGCCGCCTGATCTATAATTTCCGCTGCTATTTTTGCCACGGATACTCGGGCAATGCCAAAACCGTGGCGGCGAGTTTCCTGGCGCCTCCTCCGGCTGATTTTACGGGTGCCTCCGAAGCGACCCTGTCGGAATCAAAAATTGTCGCCACACTGAAGAATGGCCGCCCCGGGACGGCGATGAAGTCCTTCGCTTCTGTGTTGTCCGACGATGAAATTAGAGCAGTGGCACGATTTGTATTTGACGAGTTCGTTGTCAGGAAAGCCACAAATACCCGCTATCACACCGCGGAAAATGGATGGCCGGATCACGAGCGCTATCGCCCTGCCTTCCCGTTTGCGACGGGTGCGATTCCACTCAACCAAGCCTGGGAGACACTAAGCCCCGAGCAAGCGCGTGGCAAACGGCTGTTTCTGGATACCTGTATCACATGCCATGACAGGGGTGCTTCCACCGATCAGGAAATGGTTTGGGAGGCCCGGCCGCTGTCCTATCCACGCAACAATTTCTCCTACACGATACCGCAAAACGTCGATGCCACGACCAGCGCCAGTCCCTACGCCCTGCACGATATTCCGCCCAAGCTCAAGCGCCTGACCCGATCGGAACGAAAAGGGGAGAAGCTGTTTCAATCAAACTGCGCTTTCTGCCATGCCGCCGACGGAACGGGGAAGAACTGGATTGGAAGCTTTCTTGAGCCGCATCCACGCAATCTACGGGATACCGGAGTCATGAGCCGAATCACCCGACAGCGCTTCGTTGATGTTGTACGCGAAGGCTTGCCAAATACCTCCATGCCAGCCTGGAAAAGTGTTCTGTCCTCACAAGACATCGATGCTGTCGCAGATTACGTCAATCGTGCGTTTCATCCCCTGAGAACAATCCCGGCGGATCCACAGAATGCTAAGCGCTAGGGCTTGACGGCCTTCCCAGTAAATCGGGAACAAAGAAAAACATTCCTGCGCGTCCACTGTTCTTGACCTTGTACATCGCTGCATCTGCGTGTTTCAGCAGCGTTTCCCCGTCCTGGGCATCGCGCGGAAACATACTGATGCCGATACTCGTGGTGATCGTAACTTCCTGTCCCCCGAGTACGATCGGCACCTTCATCGCTTCAAGGATTTTTTGCGCAACCGCGCGTACATCGGCCTCCGCGGCGACCTTCGGCAGCAATAAGGTGAATTCGTCACCACCCATGCGGGCAACGGTGTCGGAAGCACGCACGCACTGCCGCAGCCGGTGGGCAACTTCCTTGAGGCAGGCATCACCGGCTTCATGCCCCATGGTGTCGTTGATCTCCTTGAAGTGGTCGAGATCGAGAAACATCACGGCGACTGTGCCGGATTTTGAACGCCTCGCCTGCGCCAGCACCTGATCGAGCCGGTCGAGGAAAAGCATGCGATTCGGCAGTCCGGTCAGGGAATCATGAAAGGCCTGAAAGCTGATCCGCTCCTCGCGTTTTTTGCGTTCTGTGACATCGGAAAAGATGGCCACATAATGCTCGACCTCACCCTGCCCATTCTTCACTGCACCAATGCTTAGTCTTTCCGCATATACGGAGCCATTCTTGCGTCGGTTCCATATCTCGCCACGCCATTCACCCTTCTCGCGCAGGACGCGCCAGAACTCACGATAGAAAGCCTCATCCTGCCGACCTGACTTGAGCACCGCCGGAGTCAATCCAATCACTTCCTCCGCGCTGTAGCCGGTGGTCTCGACGAAAGCCTGATTGACCAGTTGAATCCGTGAGCTGGAATCCGTCACGACAATGCCCTCAAGCGAATTTTCGAACACAATCCGCGACATGCGCTGCTCCGAGAGCAGTTCCTTGGCCTTATCCATGACCTGATTGAAGGCTTCGGTCGCCTGCCCAATCTCATCATTGCCACTACTGTGCAGATGTGACGTGGCCTCCAGGTCACCCTGGGAAATCAGCGTCAGACCGTGTGTCATTCGCCGCAGGGGTTGGGTCACCCAATGCGAGATGAAGTACCAGATGAACAGGGTCAGCGGAATGCAAAGCAATGCAGCCACGCTGAAAGCACTGACGGCAAACACACGCGCAGTTTGATTGGCGCGGGCCAGTGATATCTCCATGCTGACTGCGCCGAGCACGGTGCCTGGCTCCACCTTGTGGCAGTCCATGCAGTTCTTGCCCAAGTAGTTCCTCAGGGCAATCGCAGGCAGAATGACCCGCAGTTTCTCACTTCCGTCAGTGCCCACAAATATCTCGTGATAGGCCTTGCCGGAATCCAGCACAGCGCGCTCGGCGACGCTGTTGGGCAATTCGCCGGCATGCCCTTCCCCAAACTGGAGCACGACAGGGCGGCCGCGAAACACCTTCAGCGACTCGATATGGTTGCTGTCCCTGATTTGGTCGAGAAAAATGTTCCGCTGGGCGACCTGTCCGGTAATCATCATGCCGGTAAGTCCGGCCATGGTCATTTGATAAACGCTCTCGGCGAAATCCTGCGCCTGATCAACGGCAATCTTCTTTTGCTGCAAAGTACCCCAATAGATCAACCCGACACCGGAGCAGATCGTTCCGACAAGGATGACTGCTACCAGGCGAACCCATATCTTGAGGTTGTTTGACCAGCCGAACCAGCTCATGTCTTTGTTATGCTCAGCATGCGGATCTCCCAAGCCGGATCCCGACTCCGGTTACTTACTGTGCAAAAAATGTTCCAGGTATCAAAACTGCACCAATCCAAGTGGAATCCCGGTGATGATTAGCATGGGTCGTTCGACATGGGCCGTCGCAGGGATGAGTTCGCTATGCATTCTTCTATCGGGTTGTGCAGCATCCGGCCCCCCATGGGGACAGGACAACTCCCGCCAACATGGCGGCGCCCCGACTTCACCTCGCGCCGAAATCACCGCATGGCGTTTGGACGACTTGGTGCGGCTTGATCAACCCATGGTCTTGTTGCGCGACTCGCAGGGGATCCACGGGGCTGTTGAGATCGGACTCGTAAAGCGCGTTCATGCAACCAGTGAAAAGATGCTTCAAGCAGCCGGCAAGGGTCCTAAACCCGAATTGGTCTTGCTCGCTTCCGGATCGATCAACGCATTCGCTTTCTTCAATGGAAATCAACCAATGATTGCGTTCACGCTGGGCATGGTCCACCTGCTCGCGGAGGACGACGACGCCTGGGCCGCCCTGTTTGGACACGAACTGGCCCATCTTCGACTCGATCACCATCGAAACATGAATGCCCGACGTGAAAGGACAGAGACGACTAGTTCCTTCGCCGGATTGCTGCTGTCAACGATCGGCCTGCCTTTCGCCAGCCTCGCAGCCGATGCAACAGCGACATTGGCCGATCGCGCCTTCAGCCGCAACGATGAACGCCAGGCCGACAGCACCGGCGTGGACTACATGCGCCGCGCCGGTTTTGCGGCAAAAGGCGCAGTCCGCCTGCAACAACTGTTGCTGACGACTCCCAGCAATAACGCAATCCGATTCCTGAGTACACATCCTAGCGGCGAGGAAAGAATAGCGAACCTTCGGGAATTGACCCAAGGCAAAAACCGAGACGCTGGAACTGGAAATGATTCTGATCCAGAATGGCATTTGAATTGAGCGAAGGAACATGGAATGGGACTGGGGTTTGGACGAAAGCTGGCGGTACTGGTCCTCGCGACCGTGTGCGGCGGCGCCGGCGCAGCAAATACAAACGCCAAGCGTATCCGCGACATCGCCGTTGAACGTTGCAGCACCTGCCACGGTCCGACCGGACAAAGTTCGAATTCCCTATTCCCAAAACTGAGCGGGCAGAACGCCGCCTACCTCGTTCAGCAAATGTTCAATTTCAAAAGCGGGGCGCGGCGAAGCACGGTAATGGAGCCGCAACTGGCTGATCTGTCGGGCGACGATATCGTGCAACTGGCAAGCCATTTCAGCGACGAGAAACTGAATCCGCGGCGGGTGCCCGACAAGGCGCTTGCCGAAGCAGGACGTAATGTGTATTTGCTGGGCAATCCCAATAGCGGCGTTCCCGCATGTGCGGTCTGCCACGGCCCTACCGCAAGAGGCGGGCAAATGCTGCCACGGCTTGCCGGACAACACGCCGAATACCTGGAATTGCAGTTGCGCCGCTTCATCGATCGCTCACGAACCACGGACCAGACCCTGATGCATTCGGTAGCATCGAAATTAACCGAGGACGAAATTCGCTCGGTAAGCTATTTTCTGTCCGGCCTGGATTAGTACGTACGCGCTGCTGTTCTGTTCTCCCGCCGCTGAATGAAAATCCTGCTTGTCGTATACCACTCGATGACCGGCGGTACCGAGCAGATGGCGCGTGCGCTGGCGGCCGGCGCCGCGACCGAGGACGACGTAAAGACACGCCTGCTGCATGCGTCCGAGGCTCAGGCGGAGGACGTCCTCGATGCCGATGGCTATGTTTTCGCCACGCCGGAAAACCTCGCAGCGATCTCCGGACTGATGAAGGATTTTTTCGACCGTTGCTACTATCCCGCACTCGACCGGATCAACGGCAGGCCCTACGCTGCACTGATCTGTGCCGGCAGCGATGGACAAAATGCCGCGCGGCAAATCGATCGCATCGCCACCGGATGGCGCCTGCGCAGGGTTGCAGAAAGCCTGATCGTCTGCACCCATGCGCAGACGCCCGAGAAAATACTTTCCCTGAAGACGATCAGCGGGGCCGACCTGGAGCGCTGCAAGGAACTGGGCGCCGCGCTTGCGACCGGCCTGGTCCTGGGCGTGTTCTGACGAGATATTCCGACTCGAGGCGCTCCGCAAATTGCCGGAAACATAAAGACAAACCCCGGCTCAAGGCCGGGGTTTGTCCGAGCGAGCGCAAAGCGCTTTGCGGGCCGGTGTCAGGCCGGCTGGTCCAGTTCGAATGCTTTGTGCAGCACGCGCACGGCCAGTTCGAGATACTTTTCATCGACCACTACCGAAATCTTGATCTCCGACGTCGATATCATTTGAATGTTGATCCCCTCTTCGGCCAGGATGCGGAACATCTTGCTGGCCACGCCGGGATGCGAGCGCATGCCGACGCCGACGGCGGATACCTTGCAGATCTTGTTGTCGCCCTCGACCGCACGCGCGCCGACATGCGGCTTGATCTGGTCTTCCAGCATCTTTTTGGCGCGGGCAAACTCGCTGCGATTGACCGTAAAGGAAAAATCCGTCGTGCCGTCATGACCGACGTTCTGGATGATCATGTCGACATCGATATTCGCGTCTGCAACCGGGCCGAGGATCTGGTAAGCGATGCCCGGACGGTCAGGCACACCGAGCACGGTGAGCTTGGCCTCGTCACGGTTGAACGCTATGCCTGCGATGATCGGTTGTTCCATGTTCATATCTTCCTCTAAAGTGATGAGCGTGCCGCTGGTCTCCTGACCTTCTTCCTCGAAACTGGAAAGCACGCGCAACTTGACTTTGTATTTGCCGGCGAATTCGACCGAGCGTATCTGCAGCACCTTGGAGCCAAGGCTGGCCATTTCCAGCATTTCCTCGAAAGTGATGCGATCCAGCTTGCGCGCCTCGGGAACGATGCGCGGATCGGTGGTGTAGACGCCGTCGACATCGGTGTATATCTGGCATTCGTCCGCCGTCAGCGCTGCTGCCAGCGCCACTGCGGAGGTATCCGAACCGCCGCGTCCAAGCGTCGTGATGTTGCCGTCGGCGTCTACGCCCTGGAATCCGGCGACCACAATCACCGCATCGTCGTCGAGATCGCGCCGGATGTTTGCATCGTCGATCTCCAGAATTCGCGCTTTGGTGAAAGTGTTGTCGGTCAGCACCTTGACCTGGCCGCCGGTGTAACTCTTGGCCTTGAGGCCGAGATCCCGGATCGCCATTGCCAGCAGCGCGATCGTGACCTGCTCGCCGGTGGAAATCATCACGTCGAGTTCGCGTGCATCGGGCTGCGGGGAAACATCCTTGGCCAGGGCGATCAGACGGTTGGTCTCGCCGCTCATGGCGGAAACCACCACCACCAGTTGATGCCCCTGCGCTTTCCAACGTGCGACGCGCTTGGCGACACTGCGAATGCGGTCGGGCGAACCCATTGATGTACCGCCGTATTTCTGAACGATCAAAGCCATTGCCGTGGTTGGTCCGTTGGGAAGCCGCGAATTTTACCCGATAGTTCCTTTACCCAAGCAGGCCAAAAGTCAATAACCATTTCCTTGCCGAAGTTATACCTTCGTACTAATGTCACTACAATTTTCTTGTATGGCAGACGAATTTATCATATAGTTGAATCTCTATTACTTCGGTAATAGAGATTGGGATATCCAAATCCCAACGTATTTACCTGATTACAATAAGTTCAAGGAGTAATTCAATGAAAGCCAATGACAAGGTTGATGCCCGCGAAATCCGCCGCAAGCTGGGAATGAACCAGCAGCAGTTCTGGTCCAAGTTGGGCGTGACCCAGAGCGGCGGCTCACGTTACGAGAGTGGACGCAACATGCCGCGTCCGGTTCAGCAACTGTTGCGGCTGGTTCACGTCGAGCAGATCGACATCCAGAAGATCCGGCGCGAAGACTATGAAGTCGTCGAGTATCTGCGCTCGTCCAAGTCGGATGTGTTCAAGGAACTGAAAAAGGAAGCCAAGGCCGCAAGCAAGAGCAGGAAGAACAACTGAGCGTTCCGTGCATCAGGGGCTGACGCGCACCGTCAGCCCGGTTTGGCGGACGCGTTCCGCCAGTTCTTCCAGCCATCCCGCTTCGATGCGCGCCAGCCGGGGCGCTTCTTTCTGCTGCGATGGGCGCGCCAGGCTATAGAGATGAACGCCGGCCAGCAGCGGTGCCAATGGCGCCAGCAGTGCCAGCCAGGCGTCCACTTCGTGGGCGGCCGGTAATTCGTTGTCGAGGCGAAACAAGCAGGTCTGTACCCAGGTCGGCGCCAATCCGGCACAGCACGCCAACCGTCGCGCCACAAGTTCAGGCCGGGCGCGAGTGCCATTGACGCGCGTAAGCCCGGCAGCGGTTCCGCTGTCGAGCTTGAACCAGACTTCGCCGCCGGCGCTGCCGATGCGCGCAATGCCGGTTTGCACGGCTTTGCGATCGAGCAGGCTGCCATTGGTGATCAGGCGCACGAGTACTTTGTCGGTCAGGCCATGGACGGCCAGCACGCGCTGGACGACCGCCACGGCGTCGGCGAACTCGATGGCGCTGGTCGGTTCCCCGTTCCCCGAAAATGCCACATCGACCAGTTGCCGGGCACCGAGCGGAACACGCGTGGCCATGAAGTCGCCGGAATTGGCCCAAGTCAGGAAATCGTGCAGTTCCCGCTCAAGCAGTACCAGATCGATCGGCGGCGGTCCGCCGCGCTGCAAATCCGGAACCTGGCAGTAGATGCAACGCCAGTTGCAGGCATTGTTCGGGTTCAGGTTGATGCCGACCGAAACACCGCCGGCCCGCCGTGAAATCACCGGATAGACATAGCGCATGCCGGCGCTGTCGCGCGAATGGTCTTCGGTCTTGAGCAGGATGCGGGACATGGCAGGACGAGGGAATGAAAAGCTGCAGGGATTTCCAAGAGTTGGCGCTGGCGGGACGGCGCTGCCGCACGGCTATAATGCGCGCCAGCCCATCGGCAGCGCAGCTGCGAACACTTTGCCACAAACACGGCCACTCCGATCATGCGTATAACCCGCCGCCTCGAATTCGATGCGGGCCACCGTATCCCGAATCATCAAAGCCAGTGCCGCCACCTGCACGGCCATCGCTACGCCCTGGAGATCACGCTCGCCGGCGGCGTCATTGACGCCGCCGGACGTCCGGACGATGGCATGGTGATGGATTTTTCCGAGGTCAAGGCGATTGCCAAGCGGCATGTGGTCGATCGCTGGGACCATGCCTTTCTGGTCTGGCGCGGCGATACGGTCGTGGCGAACTTCCTCGCCGGCATGCCGGAGCACAAGACGGTCGTGCTCGACGCCGTCCCGACTGCGGAAAATCTCGCCCGCATCGCGTTCTCGATTCTCGATCCACTCTATCGCGACAGCTACGGCAATCATCTGCACCTGGAGCGCATCCGGCTCTACGAGACGCCCAACTGTTGGGCGGACGCCAACCGCGACGACCTCGCCTGATCGGCCCCGAGGTTTTCGGGGTTCAGCCGCGGTTCCGTCAGGCGGAACCGATTTCCGCGCAGTTCAATTCCCGATTGTCTCCCGCGTATTCCAATGCTATGGTTGCCGTCGAATTTGGCACATGACCAGATCAACAGAGAGGAGTACAGCCCATGCATGGCTTGATGATGAACCGACCGCTGATGATTTCAGGGCTCCTGCAACACGCCGCCCAGAATCACAGCGATACTGAAATCGTGTCCCGCCTACCGGTTGGCGGAACGCATCGTTACACCTACAGCGATGCCCATCGCCGCTCGCGTCAACTGGCTCGCATGCTGCTGTCGCTCGGCGTCAAGGCCGAGGACCGCATCGGCACCCTGGCGTGGAATACCCACCGACATTTCGAGATCTACTATGCGGTTTCCGGCATGGCCGCGATCTGCCACACCATCAACCCGCGCCTGTTCCCCGAACAGGTCGCCTATATCGTCAACCATGCCGACGACCGCTTCATTTTCTTCGACGTCAACTTCGCCAATCTGATCGAGGCGCTGGTGCCGCATTGCCCCGGGGTCAAAGGCTGGGTCGCGCTGTGCAGCCAGGCTGAAATGCCGAGCAATGCGATTCCCCATCTGCTGTGCTACGAAGAGCTGCTGGCGGCCCAAAGTGACGACTTCGAATGGCCGGAGTTCGACGAGAACACGGCATCCTCGCTGTGCTACACCTCGGGTACCACGGGCAACCCCAAGGGCGTGCTCTATTCGCACCGCTCCACCGTGCTGCACGCCTATGGCGCCAGCCAGCCCGATGCACTGGGCGCCTCGGCGCGGGACTGCATCCTGCCGGTAGTACCGATGTTCCACGTCAATGCCTGGGGCCTGCCTTATGCCTGCGCACTGAGCGGCGCCAAACTGGTCATGCCGGGTCCGCATCTGGACGGCGCCAGCCTGTATTCGATGTTCGAGGAAGAAGGCGTCACCATGTCGGCCGGCGTGCCGACGATCTGGCTCGGACTGCTACATTACCTGCAAGCCAACAAACTCAAGCTGTCGACGGTCAAACGTCTGGTGATCGGCGGCTCGGCGGCGCCGCCGGCCATGATCCGGACCTTCGACGAGCAGTTCGACATCACCGTGCTGCATGCCTGGGGCATGACCGAAATGAGCCCGCTGGGCACGGTCAATACCTACAAGCACAAGCATCTCGCGCTGTCGGCGGAAGAGCGCGACCGCATCCGGCTCAAGCAGGGGCGCAGCATCTTCGGCGTCGAGTTGAAGATTGTCGATGGCAACGGCAATGCCCTGCCGCATGACGGCAAGGCCTTCGGCGACTTGCTGGTACGCGGGCCCTGGATCACCAGCGGCTATTTCAAGGGCGAAGGTGGCGATGCACTGCGCGACGGCTGGTTTCCCACCGGCGATGTGGCGACCATCGACCCCGATGGCTACATGCAGATCACCGACCGCTCGAAGGATGTCATCAAATCGGGCGGGGAATGGATTTCCTCGATCGACCTTGAAAACATTGCCGTCGCCCATCCGGCGGTCACCGAGGCGGCGGTCATCGGCGCCGCCCATCCGAAATGGGACGAGCGCCCGCTGCTGGTTGTGGTCAAGAAAGCCGGACAGGAAGTCAGTCGCGACGAACTGATCGCCTTCTACGAAGGCAAGGTGGCGAAATGGTGGATACCGGACGATGTGGTATTCGTCGACGACCTGCCACACACGGCCACCGGCAAGCTTTCCAAACTGCAACTACGCGAGCGCCTGCGCGATTATCGTTTTTCTGGAGCATGAATTGACTACACCGATCACCCTCTGCGGCTTCGCCGTCAGCAACTACTACAACAAGGTCAAACTCTCCCTGCTGGAGAAAGGCGTTCCCTTCACCGAAGCCGTGGTTTTCCCGTCACAGGGAGATGAGATGCTGGCCGAGTCGCCGATGGGCAAGGTGCCTTTCATGCGCACGCCCAAGGGAGTGCTCAGCGAATCGCAGGTGCTCACCGAGTTCATCGAGGACAGTTGGCCCGAGCCCGCGCTCTATCCGCACGACATTTATGCGCGCGCGCGCTGCCGCGAACTGATCGAACACATCGAGCTGCATCTTGAGTTGCCGGCACGCCGGCTTTACCTTGAAGCCTTTTTCGGCGGCACGGTATCCGAGGAAACCAAGAAGGAAGTCGCGCTGCTGCTCGAAAAAGGTCTCAGGAGTCTGACGCGGCTGACCCGTTTCGCACCCTTCATCGCCGGGGACAGCTTCACCCACGCCGATTGCGCGGCGTGGGTACATCTGCCGCTGGTCAGCCAGGCCACGCGCAAGATCTACGGCCGTGATTTCATCGATGAGTTCCTGCCGCAAGCCAAGGCCTACCTGAAACTGATCGGCGAACGGCCTCACGCGCAGAAGGTCAATGACGATCGCAAGGCAGCCATGGAAGCCTACATGTCGCGTCCGAAGAAATGAGCGCCGCAGTCCGTCTGGAGCTTGCCGATGGCGTGTTCCACATTCAAATGGCGCGCCCGGAAAAGAAGAATGCGCTCACCGCGGAGATGTATCAGTGCATGGCAGATGCACTGGCCGGCGCCGATCTTGACCCGGCAGTACGCGTCATCCTGATTTCCGGCGCCGGCGGCAATTTCACCGCCGGCAACGACCTGGCCGATTTCCTGGCAACGCCGCCGATGGATGAAAGCGCCCCGGTATACCGCTTCATCGAGGGCTTTTCCAGGCTGGAGAAGCCCTTTGTCGCTGCAGTCGAAGGCGTCGCAATAGGCGTCGGCACCACCATGCTGCTGCACTGCGACCTGGTCTATGCGGGCAGCAGCGCGCGCTTTGCCCTGCCCTTCGCCAATCTTGGCCTGACCCCGGAAGCCGCATCGAGCCTGCTGTTGCCGTTGCGTGCGGGACACGCACGCGCCGCCGAAATGCTGATGCTGGGCGAAGTCTTCTCCGCGCAGACGGCGCTTGAGGTCGGCATCGCCAATGCGGTGCTGCCCGATGCACAGGTGCTCGCTCACGCCATTGAGCGCTGCCGCAAATTGACCACCCAACCGGCATCGTCGCTACGACTTACCAAGCAATTGATGAAGCGCGCACCAAGCGCCCTGATCCAGGAAACCATGAACGCCGAGGCCGGGGTCTTCAGGGAACGCCTGGTGTCCCCCGAAGCCAAGGAGGCTTTCGCCGCCTTCTTCGAAAAGCGCAAGCCGGATTTCTCAAGTTTCAACTGAGACAAAGAACGGAAGGCCGCGGTGCTAAAATCCGCGGCCCGACGGATGGGTGGCAGAGCGGTTGAATGCACCGGTCTTGAAAACCGGCGAAGGTGCAAGCCTTCCGTGGGTTCGAATCCCACCCCATCCGCCATCCAGCCAGCAAATTGCGCCTTTCGGGGCGCTTTTGTATCGCCGTACTGTCAGCGCCAACTCTTGGGCATCGTCGCAGCTTGTCCGCAACTCCTGCACTGGAGCGCTCACTGCCTCATTCCCCTTGCTTGGGCGCCGGTTGATTCCTTGCTTCGACAGACACGGGGTCTTTGACGGATGATGCCGGCGAATGAACAATTTGCGCCCCTGTCTCGCCATAACTTTTGCTCTCGCTTTCGAGAACTATCGTCCCGTCGCGAACCAGTATCCGGCTGGCACGCACGATGCCTTCACGGTTGAGTTCGCCGCCGGGTAGCGCATGTTTCATCGTCAATCCAGCTGGGGTCATCTCGGGCGCCAGACTTCGTTGCAGACGCAGCCGTGGAGGCTCGCTGGCAACGTCCGGACTCGGCTTACCCGCCAAACGAGGATGAGTAGCAGGCCGCGACGTCCCCAGAGTCACCGTTGATCGAAGTCTCGTCCGCTTATCGCCCCCGCCATTGCTTGGCGTGATCAATACGTCTGTCGCGGAGGCGGCGGAGGGAGCATAAGCCGCGGCCAATTCGCCGGCTTGGGCGAATCCGCTGGAGCCCGCGCACAACAGGCTTGCTACAACCAGCGTCATAAGTAATCGCAGCAAAGCGGTGCCGACTTGTGAATCCAGCCCTTCAGTCGGTGTCATGTCTCAAAAATTGTTGTTCAACATCCACTCGCGACCGCACTTCCTGCATTGCGCCCGCAGCCAGACGCCGCCACCGTGATTTTCCAATGCCGGATCGCCGCCATCCGGCAGCGGTGCCGGTCCCGACGACATGACGGCAAACTTGGCATAGGCGTTGCAGCTGGGGCATGCCGCCTGTCCGCCAAGCCGCTCTGCAACTTCCAGCATCAAACGATAACGTTTCCAGCTGTACAGGGTGACGGCCAGCCCGCCCAACAGCAAGAGCAGCCCCGGCGTGCGCGAGGCGACTCTATCTCCAAGCAGTTCCATTCCGCTGACCAGGACGATAACGCCAAGGAACCAACTGATCAGCCAGGCATGGCACTCGATCAGTTGGCGCTCGTACCAGCGCCGGAAACCATCCGTTCGTATGCGATCAAGCGACGCCACGACGCCTCCCCTGACTTGTTGTGATCAGCTTAGACTTCCCAACGCACCAGCGCAACCGAATTTCGCGGACGGCTGAGGCCGCAGTGTTCGGCAAAGGCAGCCAATCTGCGCGCAATAATCCACCGCTATAATTTGCGGCGCATTGCCACTGGGCAAGCGCCTGGAACTCGGCCATCCCGTGGCTGTCCAATGTGCTGGAATCATCTTAAAGGAGGGTTTCAAAGACTATGGAAAACATCCGCAGCTATCCGCAAACCACTACGCTGGACCGCACGCAAGGGCAGTATCGGGTTCTGCGCAATACCTATGCCTTGCTCGCACTATCGATGGCGCCGACGATTGCCGGAGCCTTGCTCGGGGTGCAGTTGAAGTTCAGCTTCCTGGCCGGCAACCCGTTTATCGCCTTCATGCTGTTCCTCGGCGTGGCCTTCGGTTTCATGTGGGGCATCGAGCGCACCAAGAACAGCGGCATGGGAGTTGCACTGCTGCTGGGTTTCACTTTCTTTATGGGCCTGATGCTTTCGCGCATCCTGCAAGCCGCGCTCGGATTTTCCAACGGCGGCACGCTGATCGCCATGGCGGCGGGCGGTACCGGCGCGATCTTCGTTTCGCTGGCGGGTGTCGCAGCCACCACCAAGCGCGATTTTTCCAATCTCGGCAAGTTCCTGTTTTCCGGCCTGATCCTGTTGCTGGTCGCCATCGTGGCGAACATCTTCTTCCAGATTCCGGCACTGGCGCTGGCAATTTCGGCAGTCGCGGTAGTCCTCTTCTCCGCCTACATCCTCTACGACATCAACCGAATCGTTCAGGGCGGCGAAACCAACTACATCACGGCGACCCTGGCCGTGTATCTGGATATCTACAACGTCTTTGTCAGCCTGCTGAATCTGCTGATGGCGTTCACCGGGGACCGCGATTGAGGAAAGTTGGCGCTGACGCCACGGCGATCCAGATGTAAAAACGGCGACTGCGGTCGCCGTTTTTCATTCAACGACGGGTCATTTCCCGAACAAAGCGATCGACTCCAGATGCGAGGTATGCGGAAACATGTTGGCAATGCCGGCAGCCTGCAAGCGGTAGCCTTTTTCGTGCACCAGCACCGCCGCATCGCGCGCGAGCGTGGCTGGGCTGCAGGATACATACACGATGCTGCGCGGACCGCCTTCCGCGGGCAGCGCCTTGACCAGCGCGATCGCGCCTTCGCGCGGCGGATCGATCAGCAGTTTGTCGAAGGCGCCCAGCGCGGCAAAGCTTTCCTCGGTCGCCGCGAACAGGTTGGCAACGGCAAATTCGCAGCGCGACGCGAGGCCGTTGTGGGTCGCGTTTTGCCGGGCCCGGCTGACCAGCGCGGCGCTGCCCTCGACACCGAGCACATTCGCCCCGATGCGCGCGATAGGCAGGGTGAAGTTGCCCAGACCGCAAAACATATCCGCAATCCTCTCCCCGGCCTGCGGCTTCAGCAGAGCCATGGCGCGGCGCACCAGCATGCGGTTCACTCCATGATTGACCTGGGTGAATTCGGTCGGATGGAACAGCAACTCGAGGCCGAAGTCCTGCAGCTCGTAGCTCAGCAAGCTCGCACCGGCCGGATGGAACAGCACCACGGTATCCGGGCCCCCTGCCTGCAAATACCAGATGATCCCGTGCTCGTCGGCGAACTGCCGCAATCGATCCAGGTCGTCGGACGTCAATGGTTCCAGATGACGCAACAACAGCACGGTGCGCGATCCGCCCACGGCAACTTCGATCTGCGGCATGCGGTCCGGTTGCGACATGCCCTCGACCAGGATCCTGAGCGCCGGGATCAATGCGGATACATGCGGCGGCAACACCGGGCAGGAATCCATCAACGCCACATAGCTGCTGTGCTTTTCGCGAAAACCGATCAGTGCGCCGCCTTTGCTTGCCACGTAGCGCACCGAGAGGCGGGCGCGCAGCCGGTAGCCCCAGCCGGTACCGGAGATCGGCGGCAAGAGTTGTTCGGGTCTGAGGCGGGCGATATGCCAAAGAGCATCTTCCAGCACGCGCTGCTTGGCGGCGGTCTGGCCGGCCAGATGCAGATGCTGCATCGAGCAGCCGCCGCAAGTGCCGAAGTGCGGACAGGGCGGCACCACCCGCTGGCTCGATGCGTGCAACACGCGCAGGACATGAGCCTTTTCGTAACTCGGTTTGCGCCGGTAGCTGGCGTAGTCGACTGCTTCGCCGGGTAATGCGCCTTCGATGAAAACCACCTTGCCATCAACGTGCGCGACGCCGCGTCCTTCGTGATCCAGGGATTCGATATCTGCTAGCGGCATGATGAAGTCGGAGCCTGTTCAGCAAAAGGGGGCGATTATAATCGGCGCCTGGGTCCCGGTCTTGTCGCGGTCTTGTCTGTTACCCCGGCAGAAAGATGCCCGTGTCTGCTGCCGCAATCCGCGACAGTCCAGGGCGTTTCGGAATCGGCGATCAGGAGGTTCGAGCAGCTTCGTCATGGATCCCAACTATCAATTGCTGACCAGCGAAGCCGAGTACCGTCGGGCCTGCGATACGGTTCTGAGCAGGGCGGAACGTGAAATCCTGATTTTCGACCGCGATCTTGTCGCTTTAAAGTTCGAAGACACAGCACGTCTTGTGGCGCTGACGGATTTTCTGCGAGCCGGCGGCATACACGGGATACGCATGGTGCTGCACGATCCTGGTCCGCTGGAGCGTAATTTGCCACGCCTGACGCGACTCATTTTCCGTTTTTCGCATGTGATCGAGGTGCGCCAGAGCCCTGACAACCTTCGCCACCTGGCCGACACCCACATACTTGCGGACGAAAGCCATGGCGTCCGCCGGTTTCACATCGATCAACCGCGTAGCGCGTTGATCCTCGACGACCCGGCCTACATCAATCCCTGGCGGCAACGCTACGAGGAACTCTGGGAACTCTCCCATCCCTGCCTGCAGGTCAATACGACCGGCCTTTGAAAGCACAAATTAATATCTCGCATATCCTGCACAGCACAACGCAACGTTTGTTAATGTGATATGATTATCCGTTGACTGAAACGGCAACGTCGCGGTCAACCAATTGGCCAAGTATCTCCATAACGTTAAGGATCTCACTAAAATGAAGCACTCTCTCCTCGTAGCTGCCCTCCTCGCCCTGGCTGTGTCCGCCTGTGGCAAAACCGAAGCCCCCGCTGCTCCGGCCGCTGCTCCCGCTCCGGCTGCTGCTCCCGCTCCCGCTGCTGCCCCGGCTGCCGCACCTGCCGCTGACGCTGCGAAGCCTGCTGACGCTGCTGCTCCGGCCGCCGCTCCGGCTGCCGCTGCTGCCCCGGCTGCTGCTGCCCCGGCTGCTGCTGCCCCGGCTGCTGCTGACGCAAAGAAGTAAATCTTCACCTGCCTTCGGGCAAGAAAAAGCCAGCCTGCGGGCTGGCTTTTTTGTTGTGTTCCCGACCTTCCTGCCGGAAACGCCATCCCGGGGATGAATCGCCGGGCGGGATTCCGGGTCAGCGGTTCGCTGCATCAAATCTCGCGCCAGGAAAATCCTTCATCCTGGGTCGCAATCCCGATCCAGTCCTGTGTGCATCCCAGTACTGCCGACAACGCCGCCTGGGCAAGTGCCGGCGAATTATTCTCTTCCGAAAGATGGGCGGCGACCACATGCTGCAGTTTTTCGGCCCCTATCTGCGACAACAGCGAGGCCGCGGCGGCATTGTCGAGATGACCCCAGGGACCGCCGATCCGCCGCTTCAATGCCTGCGGATAACGTCCCTGCCCCAGCATTGCCGTATCGTGATTGCATTCCAGCACCAGAGCGTCGCAGGCCTCCAGCATGGCGACCATATGCGGCGTCACATGGCCCGCATCGGTCAACACGCCCAGGCGCCGTGCGCCGTCGGCAAGGGTGAATTGCACCGGCTCCCGGGCGTCGTGCGGAACGGGAAAAGGATGCACGCAAATATCGCCGACTGACGCCGACTCGTGGCTGTCGATGATCGTGATACGCGTATCGGCGCCGGTATCGGCACACGCGGCCAGCGTGCCATGCGTCAGCAGCACGGCCCAGCCAAAACGTCGGGCACAGGCGAAAACGCCGCCGATGTGATCGGAATGCTCATGGGTGACCAGCACCGCATCGACGGCGTCGGCCGTGAGGCCCAGGCGCTCCAGCCGCCGCGACATTTCGCGCGGACCGAATCCGGCGTCGACCAGCAAACAGGTATTGCCGGCCTCGACCAGCAGGGCGTTGCCCCGGCTGCCGCTGCCGAGCGACGCAAAGCGCACCGTGCCTACTTCAACTGTTCGTGCAGCAGGCCCAGGATGCGTCGAGAAGTATCCGACCGATCAACACCCCCTTCACGGGTCAGCACTTGCACGCTGGTCGATTCGCCGGCGGTCTTGAGGTGAATGCGGTATTGGGCCTGGTTCGGCTTGTCACCGGCGCCGCCCTTCCAGAACATCAGCTTGGACAGGAAGCCCTTGTCGTCGTCCTTCTTCTTGCTGTCCGCATCGGGATCCACATAGCGCACGAAGTACAGGCCCTGCGAGCGGTCGCGATCCTCGACCGTAAATCCGACGCGATCCAGAGCCAGCCCTACGCGCCGCCAAGCCCGATCGAACGCCTCTTCCAGCAGCAATGCGCCTGCCCCATCGGTCGCGCGCGACAGCTTGGCGCGATCCTGTCGCTGCTCGGCAGCCACCATCGTCTTGGCACGAGTTTCGTCAACACCCAAGCGGACCATCAGTCGCCGCAGCATCTCGGCTTCCAGTTCCGGATCCGCTGGACGCGGCTGCCAGCGAGTCTCGCTCTTGCCCTCGTTGGTATATATCTCGTACATGCCGCGATGACTGATGTAGACCTCCACCGTGCCCGCTTCGGCGCCCTTTTCCAGTCGGGTCCGGAACTTGTCCCGCTCCGCTGTCGAATAGAGACTGTCGAAGACTTTTCCAAGCGTGTTGCGAATCACGTCCTGCGGCAGTTTGGCGCGATTTTCAGCCCAGTCGGTTTCCATGATCCCGGCTTCCGGGACTTCCACATTAACCAGGAAACCCAGCTCCTGCCAGAACTCCTTGACACCGGGCCAGAGTTTTTCCGGAGAGCCGCTGACCACCAGCCAGCGCTGGGTACCCGCACGCTCGATGCGCATCTTGTCCACCTGCGGCAGGAGGTCCTGGGCCGTCGTGGTGCGCGCCTGTCCGGCGCGTTCGCTCGAATACGCCGAGTAAGTAGCGGAACCCTTGCTGGCGGAAACGTCAGGCACCGCATAACGTTCGTCGCGGCTCTGCTGCGTCAGGTCCGGTGGAATTTCGAGCGGCGGCAGCTTGCCGGCGGATTTGTACTCGATCTTCTTCGATTCCGGAAGGATGTTGCCGCTGCAGCCGGCAAGCACGCCGATCAGCAACAGCGACACGGACAGCAGCGAGAATGGACGGTTCATTGAATATCAGTTTCCTGGTCAGAGGACGATTCCGGCTTCGCGCATGGCTGCGCGCAGGCGTTCATGGAAGTCCGGTGATAAAGGCATCATCGGCAAACGGATGCCGCCGCCGATCAGTCCCAACTGCTGTACGGCCCACTTCACCGGAATCGGGTTGGCTTCGTGAAACAGGTTGCGATGCAGACCAAGCAGGCGGAAATTGGCCTCCCGCGCCGTCGCCAGATCGCCCGTGATTGCCGCGGCGCACATCTGGTGCATCAAACGCGGCGCGACATTCGCCGTAACCGAGATGGAGCCCTTGCCACCCAGCAACATCAAGGCAATGGCCGTGGCGTCGTCGCCGCTATAGACACTGAAGCCAGCCGGCGCGCGCTGCAACAGATCGCTACCGCGCTCGATATTGGCGGTGGCATCCTTGATGCCGACGATTCCGGGCACCCGCGCCAGGCGCAATGTCGTATCGTTGCTCAGATCGGCGACGGTACGTCCCGGCACGTTGTAGAGAATCAGCGGCAAATCGACCGCCTCGGCAATCGCCTTGAAATGCCTGAAAAGCCCTTCCTGCGTCGGCTTGTTGTAGTAAGGCACGACCGACAGGTGGGCGTCGGCGCCGGCCGACTTGGCGAAATGCGCCAGTTCGATCGCTTCCGCGGTGGAATTGGCGCCGGTGCCGGCGATCACCGGGATGCGCCCGGCGACGTGCCGCACGGTTGTCTCGATCAGCGCGCAATGCTCTTCGTAATTGACCGTCGGCGATTCGCCCGTGGTGCCGACGACGACAACAGCGTCGGAGCCCTCGTCGATATGCCAGTCGAGCAGGCGCTGCAGGCCTGGCAGGTCGAGCGAACCGTCGTCCTGCATCGGCGTGAGTATGGCGGGAATGGAACCTTGTATGGTCTTCATGAACGTATCCGAAACTGCATGCCGCAAGCGGCTGCCAGGTAAGTGCAAAAAAGAATGAATTCTAACTGATGGCCATCCTGCGGCGCACCCTGCAAAACCAGCTTACAAATCAGCCAGCACCTTGATGTGGGTGGTAACGCTGCGCGCCAGTGCGGAAAGCACGTAGCCGCCCTCCAGCAAGGACACGATGCGCCCCTTGGAGAACTCGCCGGCGACCTGCTTGATCTGTTCGGTGACCCAGGCATAGTCGGATTCGACCAGGCCCAGCGACGCCATGTCATCCTCGTAATGCGCATCGAAGCCCGCCGAGACGAAGATCATTTCCGGCCGGAATTCACGCAACCGAGGCAGCCATATGTCGTAGACCACCTGGCGGAACTCTTCGCCGCGGGTTCCCGCCGGCAGCGGAACGTTGCACATGTTGGCTGCCGGATTCTCGGTTCCGCAATACGGGTAGAACGGATGCTGAAAAATTCCCGTCATCAGCACCCGCGGGTCGCCGGCAAAGATGTCCTCGGTACCGTTACCGTGATGCACGTCGAAATCGACGATCGCCACGCGCGAAAGCCCCCACACCTCAAGTGCGTGGCGCGCGGCGACGGCGACGTTGTTGAAGAAGCAGAAACCCATCGCCTTCGCCCGCTCGGCGTGATGGCCGGGCGGACGCACGGCACAGAAAGCGTTCTGCACTTGTCCGCGCATCACCAGATCGGTGGCGTAGCAGCCCGCTCCGGCTGAACGCAGGGCCGCCTGCAGGGTGCCCGGCGACATCGCGGTATCGGGATCCAGATGGACGATGCCGTGGGCCGGGCTGCTCTCATGCACGTGGTCTACGTAGGAACGTGCATGCACGCGCAACAACTGATCCATCTCCGCCAGCGGTGCATCGTGGAACTGCAGGTAGACATCGAGCCCGGACGCGATCAGGCGATCGCTGATGGCACCGAGGCGATCCGGGCATTCCGGATGGTGGGCGCCCATGTCGTGCTGCCAGCAGTCGCGATGGGAAATAAAGGCGGTAATTGTCATGACGGGCGTCTTGGCTGATGACTTACAATGAAGCGCAAAAACATATTATCCATCAAAGTCTGCGCAAAACCCCGACCCCATGCGACTCCCCGAACTCGAAGCCGTCCTGGCAGATATCAACCGCATCATCCTCGGCAAGGAACGGCCGATCCGACTCTCCGTAGCCTGCTTGCTGGCGCGCGGCCACCTGCTGATCGAGGATTTACCGGGGGTAGGCAAGACCACCCTGGCCCATGTGCTGGCACGCGTGCTGGGCCTGGATTTTCAGCGCATCCAGTTCACCAGCGACATGCTGCCGGCGGACATTCTCGGCGTTTCGATCTTCGACCGGGGCAGCGGCGCATTCCATTTTCATCCGGGACCGATCTTCACCCAGGTCGTGCTGGCCGACGAGATCAACCGCGCCACACCCAAGGCGCAGAGTGCCTTGCTGGAAGCCATGGAAGAGCGGCAGGTGACGGCGGAGGGAGAGACCCGTGCCCTGCCCCAGCCGTTCTTCGTCATCGCCACACAGAACCCGACACACCAGATCGGCACCTTCCCGCTGCCCGAATCCCAGCTCGACCGCTTCCTGCTCAAGATCGAACTCGGCTATCCCGATGCCGCCGCAGAACGCGAGTTGCTTGCCGGTGCCGATCGTCATGAAATGGTCGCCAACCTGGGCCCGCGCATAGCGCCGCAGCAACTGATCGATCTGCAGAACAAGGTGCGTGCGGTGCATGCCTCCGCCGCCCTGATCGATTACGTGCAGGCGCTGGCCGCACACACCCGTACCACGCCGCGCTGGCAGGCCGGTTTGTCGCCGCGCGCCTGCCTCGCGCTGCTGGCGGTGGCGCGCGCCTGGGCTTTGCTCGAAGGCCGCGACCATGTACTGCCGGAAGACGTGCAGGCCGTGCTGCCCGGAGTCATCTCGCATCGGCTGAGGCCCGCCGACGACGTCGCCCACACCGATTCCAACGCGGTTGCTGCCGCTCTCATCGAAGCCGTGCCGCTGCCCTAAGCGCCTGCGGGAATAATCCCTGATGCTCGCCGCCTTGCGCCACCGGATGCACGAAACATTCGTCCGCTGGGCCTTGCGGGTGCGCCCGCCCGAGCCGGCGCCGATCATCCTCACCCAGCGCCGCGTCTATGTCCTGCCGACGCGGGCCGGACTGGCCTACGCCACCGCGCTGGGGGTCATCCTGCTCGGCGCGATGAACTACAACCTGAGCCTCGGTCACGCGCTGGTGTTTCTCCTGGCCGGACTGGGCGTCGTCACCATACTCCACACCTTTCGCAATCTTGCCCTGCTCGAAATCCGGCCCGGCCGCTGCGAGCCGGTATTCGT
The DNA here is from genome assembly GCF_031426875.1 of Sulfuritalea sp. NCBI lineage: Bacteria > Pseudomonadati > Pseudomonadota > Betaproteobacteria > Nitrosomonadales > Sterolibacteriaceae > Sulfuritalea > Sulfuritalea sp. The sequence goes on along the minus strand of NZ_JASJPC010000003.1, from coordinate 9,627 downwards.
CGGCGATGTGGCCCGGTTTGCACTGATCCTGAAAAGCCAGCGCCCCGATGCCCGCACCAGCCTGCGTTTGTTCGTCAACGCCGATGCGCCGCTCGAAGTCGATGTCGGGCCGCATGCGAGCACGCTGGCCACCCTGGGTGTCGCCGCCACAAAACGCGGCTGGCTGCCCATGCCGCGCGCCACCATCGAAACCACCTGGCCGCTGGGGCTGGTGCGGGCCTGGAGCTATGCCGTTCCCGATTTCAACTGCCTGGTCTATCCGGCCCCGGCCGCGACGGCGCCCCCGCTGCCCTGGGGCGGCGAGGCGGCGCGAGGCTCGACCAGGGACGGCCGCGGCGCGGATGATTTTTCCGGCCTGCGCAAGCACCAGGTGGCCGATGCGCCGCGCCATGTCGCGTGGAAGGCCGTCGCCCGGCAGCAGGATGGACCGCTGCTGACCAAACTGTTCTCGGGTGCGAGCGCACAACAGATCTGGCTGGACTGGAATACCCTGCCCGACGCGATCGCCAGCGAACAGCGGCTGGCCATCCTCGCCCGCTGGATGCTCGATGCCGATGCCGCCGGTCTGGCCTGGGGCTTGCGGCTGCCCGCGCTGCAGCTGGCCCCGGACAACGGCCCGGAACAACTTGCCGCCGGCCTGCGGGCGCTGGCGCTGTACCAGGATGGCAAGGGCTAACCGTCCCGTCAGCGGCCGCCAGGCGTGGTGGCTGCTGGCCACGGCCCTTGCCGCCAGCGCGCCGCTGGCGCAGCAGGTGCCGCTGTGGCTTTCGCTTGCCGCGACAAGCGCGTTCGCCTGGCGCGCCGCGCTGACCTGGCGCCAGTGGCACTTGCCGCCGCGCTGGCTGCTGGTCCTGCTGGTGATGGCGGGTACGGTCGGCGTCTTCCTGCAATACCGCACCATCATGGGTCGCACGCCAGGCATCGCCCTGCTGGTGATGTTTCTGGCGCTGAAACTGCTTGAACTGCGCGCGGCGCGCGATGCCGTGGCGACTGCACTGCTGTGCTACTTCCTGGTCCTCGGCCAGTTCCTGTTCACCCAGACGATAGCCACGGCCTTGCTGGCCGGCCTGACGGTACTGATCACCACCGCCGCCCTGCTGGCCGCCAGCGATGACCGCCCGCAACCGCAGCAACAGCTGCGGCGTGCCGCATTGATGCTGGCGCAGGCGATGCCTTTCATGCTGTTGCTGTTCGTCTTGTTTCCGCGCGTGCAGGGGCCGCTCTGGGGCCTGCCGCAGGACCGCTTTTCGGCCGTCTCGGGTTTGTCCGACACCATGGCGCCCGGCACCATCGCCCAGCTCTCGCAGTCGGATGCGATAGCCTTCCGGGTGCGCTTCCAGGGCGCGGTACCGGCACAATCGCAGCTTTACTGGCGCGGCCCGGTGATGCCTGCGTTCGACGGACGCAGCTGGCGGGTTACGCAAACCCGGGGCGCCTATCCGGCAGTTCCATACTCCGGATCGGGAACCCCGGTGGACTACGAAGTGACCCTGGAGCCGCACGGAAAATTCTGGCTGTTTGCGCTGGAAATGCCGGCCACCTTGCCGGCGGACAGCGCCTTGACCATCGACTACCAGCCGATCGCCCGCCAGGCGGTGCGCAATCGCCTGCGCTATACGCAAAGCGCCTGGCCCGAGGCGATCGCCGGCGAGAAGGAATCTCCCGCCGTGTTGCGTGCGGCGCTGGCCCTGCCGAAGGCCGGCAATCCCCGCACCCGCGCCATCGGTGCCGCCTGGCGCGCCCAGCACGGCGACGATGGTGCGGCCATCCTGGCCGCGGCGGAGAACCTGTTCAACCAGCAGCTCTTGATCTACACCCTGAATCCATCGCTGCTGGGCGCCGATATGGTCGATGAGTTTCTGTTCGATACCAAGCGCGGCTTTTGCGAGCACTTCGCCGCCGCCTTCGTTTTCAGCTTGCGCACCGCGGGCGTCCCGGCCAGAGTGGTGGCCGGCTATCAGGGCGGCGAAGTCAATCCCGTGGACGGTTATCTGGAGGTGCGCCAGTACGACGCCCACGCCTGGGCCGAAGCCTGGATTGCCGGGCGCGGCTGGGTGCGTATCGACCCGACGGCGATTTCCGCGCCGAGCCGCATCAACAGCAATCTGGCCGCGGCCATTCCCGCCGGCGAAGGCCTGCCCCTCCTGGCCCGCGCCGCCTGGCTCAAGGACTTGCGCTACCGGCTGGATGCGGTGACCAACGGCTGGAATCAATGGGTGCTCGGCTACAACCCGCAGCGCCAGCGCGACCTGCTGGCCAGCCTCGGCATGAGCGCGCCGGACTGGCGCAGCATGACCGCGGTGCTGTCGGTTCTGTGCGGTGCGGTCATGCTCGGGCTGACCGCCTGGATACTGCGCAATCGCCTGCGCGTCGATCCCGCCCTGGCGGCATGGCGGCGCTTCACCCACCGCCTGGCCAAGCGCGGCATTGCCTGGCAATCCTGGGAGGGACCGCTGGCCTTTGCCGAACGCGCCGCAGCCAAGGCGCCGCTCCATGCGGCGGGAATTCGCGAGATCGCCATGCTGTATGCAGGCCTGCGCTACGGTCCCGCGCCGCAGGGCAGCGACCTGGAGCGGCTCAAGCGCCGCATCGCCGCATTCAAGCCATGAGGCGTCTGCTTCTCCTCATCGTGCTGGCCGTCTTCAGCGCGCAGCCGCGCGCCGGGACTTACGCGCAACGCGCCGATGTGCAAGCCTTCGTCGAGCACATGCGCCAGCAACACGGCTTCGATGCCGATGCGCTCGGCGGGCTGTTCCGCCGGACCCAGCCGATCGCCGCCGTGATAAAGGCCATCATGCCGCCCAAGGATCCCGGCGTGCGCTCCTGGCAGGCCTACCGCGGGCGCTTTGTCGAGCCGAAACGCATCGCCGCGGGGCGGCACTTCATGCATCTCCATGCCGCGCAACTGGCCGCCGCCGAAACGCGCTTCGGCGTGCCGGCCGAGATCATCGCCGCCATCATCGGCATCGAAACTTTCTACGGCAAACAGCCGGGCCGCTTCGAAACCTTTGCCGCGCTGACCACCCTGGCCTTCGACTACCCGCCACGGGCCGAGCTGTTTCGCCGCGAGCTCGAAGAACTGCTGCTGTTGGCGCGCGAGGAAAACCGCAGCCCGCTGTCCTACACCGGTTCCTACGCCGGCGCCCTGGGCCTGCCGCAGTTCCTGCCATCCTCCCGCCGCCGCTTCGCCATCGATTTCGACGATGACGGCCGCATCGATCTGGATGCCAGCCCGGCCGACGCCATCGGCAGCGTCGCGAATTTTCTAGCCGGCCACGGCTGGGAACACGAGACGCCGATCGCCGTCGTCGTCGGTATCGCCGGCGACGGCGTGCAGGCGCTGATCGACGAGGGTATCGCGCCGCAACGCGCGCCGCGGCAGATGGCCACGGCCAATGTGCGACTGACAAGAGTTGGCGCTGACGACACGGCGACGGACGCCGCCGGCGAGGCGTTTCCCGACCGGCCGGCGGCCCTGATCGATCTGATCACGCCCAACGCGGCCACCGAGTACCGCCTCGGCTTTCGCAACTTCTACGTGATCACGCGCTACAACCGCAGCAGCTTCTACGCGGCAGCCGTCATGGACCTGGCGACCGCACTGCTGACGTCAAAGTAGCGCATCGGGCGTCAGTCCGTCGCGGGCGATGCGTTTCCTCAGCTTGGACAGGGCTTCCATCTGGATCTGCCGCACGCGTTCGCGCGTCAGGCCCAGGTCGCCGGCGATGACTTCGAGCGTCGTCGCGTCGTTGCCGCCCAGGCCGTAGCGGCGCTCGACGACCAGGCGCTGGCGCTCGGTGAGCTGTGCCACCCAGTCCGCCACCAGCAACTCGGCCTCGTGCTGTGCCAGATGGGCGACTGGATCTTCGGTCGCCTCGTCGGCTATCGAATCGGACATCGACAAGTCGGGATCGATGTCGAGCGGCGAATCGAGCGAGGCGGAGCGTTCGTTGAGCAGCAGCAACTGGCGGATTTCCGCGACGGGACGATCCAGCAGGCGGGCCACGCCTTCCAGCATGGCGCCGGGCGTCTCGTCGTCCGCGCCGCGCTCGCGATCAAGCCTGCGCATGGCGCGCAAAACGATATTGAGCTCCTTGATCACGTAGATCGGCAGGCGCACGGTGCGCGACTGGTTCATGATCGCGCGCTCGACGTTTTGCCGGATCCACCAGGTGGCGTAGGTCGAAAAACGAAAGCCGCGCTCCGGATCGAATTTTTCCAGCGCGTGGATCAGGCCCAGGTTGCCTTCCTCGATCAAGTCGTCGAGCGGCAGGCCGCGGTGCAGGTAGTGGCGGGCGATACTGACCACCAGCCGCAGATTGGCCTCGATCATGTGCTGACGCGCCAGGAAATCGCCGGCGCGCACGGCACGCGCCAGCTTGATTTCCTCGGCGGCGGTCAACAGCGGCGTCGCGCCGATCTCGTGCAGGTAGAACTGGGTGATGTCTTCGATGAAGCCGGATTCGTGCGAATCCGCAATCGCCTCGGCGGCCGAGGCGGCGTCGGCGGCGTCGCGTTCCGGAAGCAGGGCGTCGTCGTTCATCGGCCCTCAGCGCGCCGGAAGAAACTTCTGCGGATCGGCCGGTTTGCCCTGGCGGCGAATTTCGAAATGCAGGCGCGGGCTTTCGGTATCGGTGCTGCCCATCTCGGCAATCTTCTGGCCGCGGGCGACGGTATCCTTTTCCTTGACCAGCAGTTTGCTGTTGTGGGCATACACCGAGAGATAAGTCGCGTTGTGGCGCAATACCACCAGGTTGCCATAACCGCGCAAACCCGCACCGGCATAGGAGACAACGCCGCCGGCCGCCGCCAGCACGGGATCGCCGGCCTTGCCGGCGATATCGACCCCCTTGCTGCTGCCTTCGGTAAACGCAGTGATCAGCTTGCCGTTGGCCGGCCACATCCAATCCACCTCGTCGCCGGTGATGGCCGACTTCTCGGCAGGTTTGGGTTCCGTCGGTCGCAGTTCGGGTTTGACTTCCGCCGGCGCTCCGGCTTTCTCTGCCTGCTGCGCCTTGGCCAGCGCCGCATCGGACCAGGCCAGCTTGCCGCCCTTGGGCTCGCGCTTCAGGCTTGCGCTGTTGCTGCCGCCAGTCGTTGCGCCCGTCGCCGGCTTGACCTCGATCGGCGCGCTGGAAGTCACCGGCTTCGCCACCGCGACCGGCGCGGCATTGTCCGGCGGCGTGACGCGCAGCTGCTGGCCGATCTTGAGCACATTGGGATTGTCGAGATTGTTCCAGGCCGCCACATCCTTGTGATCCTGGCCTTGATCGAGCGCGATGCTGTAAAGCGTGTCGCCCTTCTTGACCGTGTGATAACGGACGCCGGGATCGCTTGCCGCCGCCGGTTCAGCCGGCCGCGCCGCTGCCGGCGCCGCGCCGCGCTCCTCGACCGGCGCGGGCGCATGGCTGGCGCAGCCGCCGAGGACAGGCAGCAGCACAGCCAGAATCAGGCGTCTAGAGATCATTCGACTCCCGGCAACAACGGCACGAAGCGCACCGCGTCAAATCTGGTTTCGACAAAGCCGCTTGCGCTGCGCTCGACCAGGCTGATCACCTGTTCGGCGCTGCCCAGCGGCATGATCAGCCGCCCTCCCGGCGCCAGCTGCGCCAGCAGAGTCTGCGGTACCGCGGCCGCGGCCGCGGCCAATATGATGGTATCAAAGGGCGCCGCTTCCGGCAGCCCGAGATTGCCGTCGGCGTGTTTCAGGCGAATATGCGACAGCTTGATCTGCTTCAGGTTGTCGCGTGCCCGCGCCAGGAGCGGCGCAATGCGCTCCACCGCGAATACCTGCTTCGACAGCACGCCCAGAATCGCCGCCTGATAGCCGCAGCCGGCGCCGATCTCCAGCGTCTTGCCCAACTCGCGACCGGCGATCAGCAGTTCGATCATGCGCGCCACCACGTAAGGCTGCGAGATGGTCTGGCCGAATCCCAGGGGCAGCGCCGTGTCGTCGTAAGCGCGATTCGCCAGCGCCTGCTCGATGAAAATATGGCGTGGCACCAGTCCCATGGCATGCAGCACGCGCGCATCGCCTATGCCCTGCGCGCGCAGGCGCTCGACCATGCGCGTCCGGGTGCGCTGCGAGGTCATGCCGATGCCGGTCAGCGCGGCGGTATTCATCGGTCCGGCGTCAGCCAGTTGCGCACGCTGGCCATTTGCGCGGCATGGGTGAGATCGATTTGCAGCGGCGTGACCGACACCCAGCCATGCTCCACGGCGTAGAAATCCGTGCCTTCGCCGGCGTCCGCCGCGGGACCGGCAGCGCCGATCCAGTACAGCGTCTCGCCGCGCGGACTGACCGATTTCACGGCCGGCTCGGCCTTGTGGCGGCGTCCCAGGCGCGTGACCTGGATGCCGCGCAATTCCTCATAGGGCAGGTCCGGCACGTTGACATTGAGCAGCACAGGTTCGGCAAACGGCGTCGCGCAGAAGCGCTGCACCAGTTCGCGCGCCACGCGGCCGGCGGTGTCGAAATGCTTGCCCGCAAAACTGCCCAGCGAGATCGCGATCGACGGCACGCCGAGCAGATAGCCTTCGGTCGCCGCGGCCACGGTACCGGAGTAGATCGTGTCGTCGCCCATGTTGGCGCCCAGATTGATGCCCGACACCACCATGTCCGGCTGGTGATCCAGCACGCCGGTGACCGCCAGATGCACGCAATCCGACGGTGTGCCGCTGACGTACATGTAGCCATTGGCCGCACGGCGCAGGTGCATCGGACGGTCCAGCGTCAATGAATTGCTGGCACCGCTGCGGTTGAGTTCCGGCGCCACCACCGTAATCTGGCCGAGATCGCCGAGGCTGGTCGCAAGCTGGGCGAGCCCCGGCGCGAAATAGCCGTCGTCGTTGCTGAGCAGGATGCGCATGAGGGTCAGAGCCGGAGTGATAAAAATCCAGCGCATATTTTAGCTTATCGCGGCATGCGTCCTAAGGCTGGAACAGAAAGGGACTATGGCGCCAAGCCGCCTGGCTGCAAAAGCGCGTCGAATGCACGACCGGCAGGCGGCGCGAGGTAGGATTGCCCACCATGCAAATCGTGCTCCACCACACCGCCACCGCCATCCCGGATGAGGACTGGGCTCTGCTCGACCACGGCGATGATCCGTTCGCCAGCCGCGCCTTCCTCGGCACGGCCGAGAAAGTTGGCGCTGGCGCCACGGCGATGGGCTGGCAGGCCCGGCATCTGGCGCTGTACGAGGGCAAGCTGCTGCTCGGTCTGCTGCCGCTGTATCTGCGCAGCCATTCCTTCGGCGACTTCTCGCGCGACTGGAACTGGGCATCGGCCTGGCAGCGCGCCGGACTCGACTACTACCCCAAGCTGGTCAGCGGCATGCCCTACACGCCTTCGCCGGGCCCGCGCCTGCTGGTGCGGCGTGGCCTGGCACGGGACACCGTGGCGCCGGCACTGATCGAGGCGGCGCTTGACGTCACGCGCCAACTCGGCGCGTCGTCCTGGCAATGCCTGTTCGTCGAAGAGGAGGATCGCGCCCGACTGGCCGCGGCCGGTCTGCTGATGCGGCGTGGCGTGCAATTCCACTGGTTCAATCGGGGCTACCGCGATTTCGACGACTTCCTCGCCGGCTTCACCGCCGACAAGCGCAAGAAACTCAAACGCGAACGCCGCGCCGTCGCCGAGTCCGGCCTGCGCCTGGAAGCCAGGCATGGCGACGAAATCGATGCCGAACTCTGGCGGGCGATCCACCGCCAGTATCGCGACACCTTTGCCCGCTACGGCAACCACCCGGCATTCCCGCTGGAATTCTTCATCGAGGCCGGCGCCCTGCTCGCCAAGCGGCTGGTCGTCTTCGTAGCCTTTCACGGACAGACCCCGGTGGCCTCGGCCATCTGCTACCGCGATGCCGACACGCTGTATGGCCGCCATTGGGGCAGCGAAATCGAATTGCCCGGCCTGCATTTCGAGCTGTGCTACTACCAGGGCATCGACTACTGCATCCGCCACGGCCTGCAAAGCTTCGAGCCCGGCGCGCAGGGCGAGCACAAACTCGCCCGCGGCTTCGAACCGGTCGCCACCTGGTCGGCGTTCTGGATCGCCCATCCCGGCATGCGCCGCGCAGTGGCCGACTTCATCGTCCGCGAAGACTCGGCGATGCAGGACTACGAAGCGGAAACCGCGAACCACCTGCCCTTCAAGCAGGCGGGCTGAACGCGGCCATCGAAAGCCTCAGTGATTACCCGAGGCGACAGCGAACATCCGTTCATTGCGCCGTTTGCGCGCCTCATCCACGGTCAGTCCGACCAGACTCTCGGGCGGCAAGGGCACGTCCCAGTGCTGCTGGAACAAATCCATGTCCTCGCCGGTATCGAGGTGGGCACGGTAAACCTTCTCCTGCCAGGTCGGGGCGTTGGGCAGGGCAACCAGTTCGACGGATTCGATGCGCATGGAAGTTTCCTCTTGAGGCTTGGGTTTTCCATCATCCTGCGCCCCCGGCCGGTACCCCGTAATCCGGAAATTGAGCGGGAATCGCCCCCTGTTTCCGCTTCCCATACAGCCCGAATCGCGATCAAGACAAGAGTTGGCGCTGGCAGTACGGCGCGACTTGGACCCGCTAGTCCTTGCGCCGTGCGGAAACAGGCTTTTCGCGCAGCGGATCAAGCAGGCTCGTCAGTCCGTTGTGGTCAAGCTCATGCATCAGCGCCAGCAGGCGACCGATCTCGCCCGGCGGGAAGCCTTCGCGGGCAAACCAGTTCAGGTAGTTTCCGGGCAGATCGGCTATCAGTCGCCCCTTGTGCTTGCCGAAGGGCATGGTTCGGGTGACCAGCAGCTCCAGGAGTTCCGCGCCCGCCATCAGGCCTCAGCCGGCACCGGGAACCAGTATCGGGAACAGGCCGCGCAAGCCCGTAGCCATCATTTCCACCGCCATCGCCGCGAGGATGAAGCCGCCGACGCGCTCGACGACATCCAGCGTCGCCTGGCGAATTCTCCGGTGTGCCCGCGCCGCGACGCGAAAGGTCACCCAGCAGGAGATGCCCACGATGAATATCGGCAGGACCACATGGATCAAGTCGGCGTAGTCGTGCCAAGCGCTGTTGCCCATGACATAACTGAATGCCGCCGGACCGGCCAGCAGCGGCACCGCCAGCGGCACGATCGAGGCATTGCCGGCTTCATGGCCGTCGATGACCGGCGGCGAACCCTTGAAGCTGGTTTCCTTGCCCAGCACCATGGCGATCGCCAGCAGCAGCACGATGACGCCGCCGCCCACCTGCATTGCGCCCAGCGTGACGCCGAGCAGGCCCAGCAGCGGCATGCCGAGAAAGGTGGCGACCAGCAAGGCGACCGTGACGCTGATCGCGATGGTGCGCGCAAAGCGGGCTTTCCCGGCGGAATCCAGACCGGCCGCCGCGGCGAGGAAGATCGGGATCATCGAGACCGGCCCCACCAAGGCGAACAGCGCGACGGCTTTTTTCAGCGTGAGGGCGATGACGACAAGCATGGCCGCAAGCTTACCTCAAGGGCTCGGGCAGCCGCGGCGATCGCGGCCGCAAATGGAAAAAGGGTTTCCGGCGATTAACCGGAAACCCTTGGTATTACTGGTCGGGGCGGCGGGATTCGAACTCGCGACCCCTTGCACCCCATGCAAGTGCGCTACCAGGCTGCGCTAC
>NZ_JASJPC010000002.1:0-56910 GCF_031426875.1 Sulfuritalea sp. | reverse complement strand
TATCGCCCCCAAGTTCAAGATCATATCGGGGCGACAACTATTCTGACGCAGGGGGCTTCAGCCATTCGGTGGTGGCGTAGCTCCAGAGACCGTTGAGGTTGCCCAGGACGGCATCAAGCTTGGCCAATCCATGCTGAACCAGGACTTCCCGCCGTAGTTGAAACTCCAGCCGCCAGACGTGTTCGCCCTCTTTCCAGCCCGCCTCTTCCCACAGGGCCAGAAGATAGTTCGCCCCGATCTTGGCCGCCTGCAACAGCTTGTAATACAGCCGTGCCGAGATGACACCGCCACGACCCACGACCCAGCCGGTGAAGATGCTGTTCTCGGAATAGGCATCGATTCCACCGCCGCGAGTAACCCAGGCTTCCCGGTCCCATTCCTTCGTACCTGACCAAACGAAATCGAGATAGCAATCGATGCGGCTGACGTTAGCGGGTTCGCCAGGAGTAATCAGCGCTTCGATCAAGGCTTGCAGGGCCGCTGCCGCTTTCTCCGGGCCGACATGGGCCAGATAGCCGCTGCTGATCTTCACATAGGCGGCAGGGAGCTTGGTCGAGCGGGAGAGCTGGATACGGAAGGCATTGTCTTCAAGGAGAAAGGCGAAGCCTCTGGAGGCCATGCTCTTGACCTCGAAGAGGTGGTCTCCGATGGGATATTGGGCGCGGCTCTGTTCTTCAAGATCAGACGATTGCGCCAGGAGCTTGAGGACCGTCAGACGTTCATTGACGATAGGCAGCAGTTCGCCGGGATAGGAGAGATACAGACTATCGATTCCCCAGCGGAGGGCCTTGAAATACTCAGGATTGCAGTTATTGGATGCTGTGTTACTAGGCTGCGCATCCAGTTCCGCCCCACCACCGCCTCCGGCCGCGCGCTGCGCGCTGCGGGCGGGGGACGGCGGCGGGGCGGGTTCTTGGGGTTGCTGATCAGTGACAGGTTTGCCTGTGTTCTGGCTGGGTTTGGATTTCATATCCGTTCCTTTCGGAATGCCAGGCATGCCGATTTGGCTTCCTGGTACGGATATGGATTGAATAGATCAGAACGACATCATGCGGGTAGCAAATTTCAGGGGTTTTGGCTAACAGCCTTTTGCTTCATGAACTGATAGGTGAACTGCCGAAGACTATTCTTTACGTCGCCTTCTCCGGCCTCATTGCGAACCAAGTTCAATTGCCCGTGAAAAAGCGAGTAGAGATCGTCGGCAGTCAGCTTTGGAGCACCAGATTCGTGCAAGACCTGGAGAACGAGACGCATGTCCTGGTAAGTCTTCTGCTCCCGCTTGGTGAAATTCCCAGCCATCGCCCGCCTCACTTTGCCGAGAAACTTTCCATCGTCGAGCATAACGGCGCGACTGATACGAGGAATGACTGAGGGGCATCCCAATACTGTTGGATCAATCTTCACGGCTGATAGCAGAGCTTTGTCGGCCATTGGGTCATCGCTCCGTACCAACGCAATCAGCTCGTTCATATACAGTCCGAACGTCAGCAGACAGCGCAGGGATCGAAGGGTCGACTCCGCATAGGCAAGGAAGTGTGCCAGGTGTGGGCGCAAAGCCGCAGCTTCCTCCTCACTCGGCTCGTATTCATTATCCTGGATCGCCTGAACAATAGAGGCCATCGCCTGAATCTGATTCGGTGACTCAGCCAAGGACTTGAGTTCATCCAGCATACCGAAGGCAATCATACCGCTAGCAAAATGCTGGGGAGCAGGTTGCTCGTACAGGTGACACCAAGCCGCTTTGGGATAGTCAGGAGAAAAAATCTTGTCCTGTTTTTGCTGGAGAAGCTCTCGCGCTTCTTCTCCCTCCTGGAACAGCAACGGCACCAGAGCAATGAGCATGGACAGGTCAGCGGAGGATAGTTTTCCAAGTTGCATAAGATGTCTAAGGTATAGAATTGGCCGACAAGGCTTGTTGAGCCTGGCGGGCTCAACAAATGCTGGCTGCGCTACAGCAACGGGCGAGGGAATAATGCTACTGACAAAAATTCAAATTGCAAACTTTCGGTCTATCAAAGATCTAACTCTTACTCCTAATGGGTACTCCACTCATGTGTTAGTTGGCATGAATGAGTCCGGTAAGTCTAGCGTCTTGCGCGCGTTATCAATGCTGTCCCCAGAGTACCCTGTCTCACCAAGTGATGTCCGGATTGAGCGTCCCGACGACGACCCAATTAGTGACGCTTATGTAAGATTTGTCTTCAAACTTGATGAAGATAGCAAACAGGCTATTTACGAACACGTCGCCAGTAAATTCCACCCCGACCAGTTAGCAATCCCGCTTTTTACTGACGGCAAGAAGTCGTACACGCTCAGTCAGTTTTGCAATAGCAGGAACGAGGGGCTGTACATCGCTGACCTAACAAATAGCAGTAAGAGCGCCTCATATTGGGGGCTCCCAGCGACATGGACAGTATTGCCAAATTGGTACATGGTTCCTGCACCTCAACAAGTCTTGCCGATCTCATCAACTAACGTTGACGGCGCCTCGATTACGATTACTGGAGCCGACTTTATCTATTCGACATCTTCTCAATCTGCGCTGTCAGCGCCAAAGCCTGCTGAGCTTCTAAAGTTGGTTGGAACTCAGATCATGGACGTTGTAAACAGAATGTTGCCTAAATGCATATTCTGGCAATACAAAGAAGCGAATCTTTTACCTGGACAGGTTAACGTGACGACTTTTGCCGCCAATCCGGACACCTGTATTCCGCTTCGCAGCATGTTCGAGTTGGCTGGCTACTCGGTTAGCGAGATCGCGGGTGTAATTGCCAATGCACGAAGTAAAGCACCTCACTATTACACCAACCTGCTCAACAGAGTCGCCGCAGCTGCAACAGCGCACATACGAGATATCTGGAGCGAATACGCTACGCTGACCATAGACTTGACGAAAAACGGAGACCTTATTGAGCCAACTGTAAAAGACAAGCAGCTTCCAGTTGCTTTTAGCAATCGCAGTGACGGTTTCAAACGTTTCGTTAGCTTCCTTTTACTTATATCGGCGAAAGTTCGCACTGATGACCTACGAGACACTCTCATTCTTGTAGATGAACCGGAGATCGCGTTACATCCTTCCGGAGCACGAAACCTGCGAGATGAATTAATTGAGGTAGGTAAGTCGAACTATGTTTTCTTCTCTACTCACTCAATCTTCATGATCGATCGGGAACAGATTGACCGGCACATAATCGTCGAAAAGAAGAATGAAATCACCGAATGCCGAACCGCGTCAAAATCGCTGATCCAAGATGAAGAGGTGTTATTCAATGCCATAGGATTCTCGATGTTTGAAGTTCTTCATCCACGAAACGTCATCTTTGAGGGTTGGAGAGACAAGCTTCTTTTCAAGGTGGCTATTGCGAAACGCGGTCCAGCTCATAAGGAACTGAGAGAAAGCTTGGGGTTAACCCATGCTGAGGGTGTTAAAGATGTAAAGCATCTAACGAGATTTTTGGAGCTTGGGAATCGGGGATGCTTGATCATCACAGATGCAGACAATGTCGCAAAGCAACATAAAAAGATCTATACGGAAGACCGCGGATATGGCACATGGGCTACCTACGAAGACATCCCTGGCCTTCTCAGAAAATACATTACAGCCGAAGACTTCCTAGTGAATAATTATCTCGTCGAGACAGCAAACTCAGTAAGGACTGACTACCCTGCGCTCCCAATTTTCACGGCAGATCAACTCGTAAATCCAGGGGGAAAACTTAAAGCTATTCAGCAGTGGATTGACGGGGCCAATACTGACCTAACGCAACAAATCGCAGACCGTATAAAGAATGAGTTGTTCGACGAGAAGTTAAGCCATCAATTGATCATCGACGACTATAAATTTGTAGTCGATTTTGTACAAAGGCATTTTGGTCTGGGTGCAGAAGAATGATCGGCTATCCACCGCTGGAACATTTAATGACGCGCGCAGAATCGAGTTCTTAGAAACACGCCTAGCTCTAGTACCTCAACCCTTCTAGGCGGCATTCGGAGGGATCGCAATGTCACCAACTCGGCCATGCCTTTACTCAACATGAGCGCACCGACGAACCGCCATGCACAACTATTGGAGCGGGTCGCTTCGCATTGGTCATTTGCCGGGGCAACGGCAGCCATGGGTGCATTTGCCGGCCTGTTGGGGTCTGTCTATACCGCAGAGATCAAGAACGCGTTCCCGTTTGGTTGGTGGCCGGATGACCCCGTCGTTTGGGTAGCCGTTAGTTTCTGGGCTTCTCTAGTGGGATTCGGAATCATGTTTGGCTTAAACATCCGGGGCCAAGCCCGGGCGGCAGAACGCCAGATAGATAGGTTGCGTGACGAGACTCGGGTCTTGGAAGGTTTGGTCCGAACGTTGCCGCCCGAGAACTTTCTTGAGCGATTCCAGAGTGTTCTGGAAGAGACTTATACATCGGTCCTGCAATCACGACAGCAGGGCCCTGATCAGCAACGCCTCGTCGACGAGATCCAAACAAACGTTGGGGCCATAGCATTTCTAGCGAGAATGTTCGATGGCGACCACGAAGGTGCTATCTACTCCGCGAACATAATGTTGTACAAGCCAATGACTGAACTCAAGGATGATGAGCTGGCTCGGCTGGAGGGGGCCATTCAATTCTTAGGCGAGGAACATCTAGTACTTCGAGAGAGCTTGTCTGGCCTACTTGTGCTTAATCCGTCGCTAGCCATGTCTGCGAATGCAAAAACCCGCTATCAAGATGCAAATATGCCACAGCTTGTCTTGCCAGTACCCTCTCCGGACCGTCGTTGTTATGGAGCATATTCTGGAGTCCTGCCTGGGGCCCCTGAGGCTTTTTTGAATCCAGATGGACTAAGTGCGTACATGAACACGGACAGTCTTGCCGAATACTGTCGCGACCAAAAGCTCTTCCATCCGCGGGTCGCCGATGAGTTACAGACTTACTTCAACACCCCACCGGGAAACGCTGTGAAGAGCTTCTTTTCCATTAGTATTCCGAATCCTGAAACATTCCGTCTAGGCTCATCCTGTGAGCCTATGGGAGTATTAAATATTCATTCGAATAAGACTGATATGCTCGGCGAAAGAGAGATTACTATGTTCTTGCCTCTAGTTCGCCCCTTCGTACTGTGGATAGCAACCTTAGTAGAGCAACTGAAGGTGATTCAAGCAGCCTCTTTACCAAGTCCAAGTCCCGCGAACCCATCACAGGAGGCCAATAAATGAAAAAGGACTCTAAGCAAACAGCCCAACCCCTTCTTACTGTTCTGACCCGGATGGACACGAGTTCGCGCGCGCGAACTAGCGAATATTCGCTTTCCAGGAAGGGCGATCACCTTCTTGTGACCCGACGCCAGTCAGAGTCAATGCCCGATAACAAAAAGAAGGTCGCATGAAGTTTTTCCCAGCAATGAACAAGATGTAGGAGCAGTTGGCGTGTGCTGGCAAGTGAGGGCGGGCCAATACATTGATTTAACTACATTTTAGTCGAGCTCTTAATCCGTAGGTCGAGTGTTCGAGCCACTCACAACCCACCAAATCTCAGGCCGAATCAACTAATTAGTTGATTCGGCTTTTTCTTTTCCCGATCAGCCGGCGGCAATCGCCAGGCCGAGCAGCAGGAACAGCAAGCCGCGCAAGCCGCCCCAGCGGCAAAGTCGGGCGCGCAGAGCCTTATGCCACGTCCCCTGAACCCCCGGTCGCAACCAGACCGGCAGCAGGTGGGAAGCGGCGCCGCTCACCAGCGGCAGCAGAAAAGCGATGACAAAACCGGCCACGGCGGGTCGCGCCGGCAGCCAGCCGGCGCCATGTGCGGCACCGAACGCCAGCAGGGCCAGCAAGCCGAACGCCGCCGCTGCCAGCGAGGGCGCTGCACCGTGCAGTTTCAGCAAAGCAAGGCCGAACAGCGACTGCCAGGCGCGCAGCATGCGCAGTACGACAACGCCATAAAGTGCCGTACCCAGCAGCGCAAGGCCTGGTCCCGCCATCGCGACGGGCGTCGGCAGCAGTGAGGAAACGCCGAGCGCTATCAGCAGAGCCCCGGTCGCCGCCCACTTGAGGTCGCGGCGCAGACGCATCGCGGCATCGGGGTCAGGCTGCCCCAGGCAGGTCGGCAGCAGCACCTGCAAGGTGCCGAGGGCGGTAAGCCCGACAAAGCCGAGCAGATTGGCATGCAGGTGAAACAGGCGCAGGCCGCTGCGCTGGGCGGGAAACCAGGGCATCAGCACAACCGCCAGCAATGCCAGGAACAGAAAGCCGAGCGCGGCCAGATACCAGTCCAGTCCCCGATGACGCGGACCGAACATGCGGCGCGCACGGTCCAGGGTCCAGCCGCCAAGCGCCAGTGCGGCGAGCGCGCCCAGCGCTGCCGCCAGGCCGAGGCTGATCGGCGAAAAATCCGTGGCGAAAGCAAACACTGCGAGTACCCCGCCGGTCCACGCCAGCAAGGGCGGCCATGCCGCCGCAAGACCGGTCGCGCCACTGCGCGTCAGCACCGGGACAAAGTAAGTCATTGCGGCCAGGATCAGCGGCAGCACCCCCAGTGCGAAGGCCAGATGGGCCGCCAGCTGCGGCGTGCCCAGGCCGGCAATCAACATTGCGCCCGCGCCCAACAGCGCAAGCAGGGCGGCGATGGCCAGCAGTGGCAGCAGGGAGATGGCAGGCATGGGCGGATTGTAATGGCCATGGCAGCGTGCGACACTCGCGCCCCATGTCATCCACCCACATCCCACGTGCCGGGCTCGTCCTGCTCGGTCTGCTTTCCCTTGGCTGGGGCTTCAACTGGCCGATCATGAAAGTCGTCATCTCTGAGATTCCGCTGCTGATGTTCCGCGGCGACAGCATCTTGCTGGCTGCCGTCGGGCTGTTCGGCATCGCCTGGTTTTCCGGGCAGTCCCTGCAAGTTCCGGCCGGTCGCTGGCGCCAGTTGCTGGCCATGGCTTCGTGCAACATCATGGGCTGGAACATGTTCGCCATCTACGGTGTCAGCCTGCTGCCTTCCGGGCGGGCGGCAATCCTCGGTTACACCATGCCGATCTGGAGCGCCTTGCTCTCGGTCTGGTTCCTTCATGAACCTCTTACCCGGCGCCGGCTGATCGGTCTGGCGCTTGGCATGGGCGGTATGGCGCTGCTGATCGGCACGGAGTTCGAGAAACTCGGCAGCGCGCCGACCGGAGTGATCCTGATGCTGATTGCCGCGATTTTCTGGGCCGGCGGATTGGTGATCTACAAGCGGAATCCGCTGCCCATGCCCATCACTTCGCTGACAGCCTGGCAGGCCCTGCTCGGCGGGATACCCATCGCGCTGACGGGTCATGCGCTGGAAAGCGTCGAATGGGGCCGCGTCAGCTTCTGGCCGATGTTCGGCTTCTGGTACAACGTCTTCATCGGCCTGCTGTTCTGCTACTGGGCGTGGAACAAACTGGTGCAGATGGTGCCGGCCGCCGTTTCCTCGCTAGGTTCGCTGATCGTTCCGGTGGTCGGGGTTTTCAGCGGCATGGTCATCCTCGACGAAGCTCCGCGCTGGCAGGACTTCGCCGCCCTGGTGCTGGTTCTGACGGCCATCGCGACGGTGTTGTTGCCGCCGCGGCAGGGCGTTTGACCGCGCGCAAGTTGCTGCGCGCCGGTTTCGGGCACAATTACAGGATGCTCAATGTTTCGGGTCTTGCCTGTTCGCGCGGTGAACGCCGCCTGTTCACCGACGTCGGATTCTCTCTCGACCCGGGTGAGTGGCTGCATGTGCAGGGCGAAAACGGCGCCGGCAAGACCAGCCTGATGCGCCTTTTGGTCGGGCTTTCCCCGGCAGACGCAGGAGAAATACGCTGGCGCAACGAACCGACGCCCTCCGCCGAGTTCCGCCGCGACCTGATCTACCTCGGACACCATGCCGCGGTCAAGGAAGACCTGACTCCGCTGGAGAATCTGCTGCTGGCCGCGGCGCTGGACGGTGTCGGGCTCGATGAGCGCACGGCGCTGGCGGCCCTGGTCCGGCTCGGCCTGCGCGGTCGCGAGGACTTGCCGGTGCGCGTACTTTCGGCCGGCCAGAAGCGGCGCGTATTGCTGGCGCGACTGCTGACGCGCCCGGCGGTGATCTGGGTGCTCGACGAAGCCTTCAATGCGCTCGATGTGGCCGCGGTTCGCTTGCTCGGCGACCTGATCGCCGAGCATCTGGCGGCGGGCGGGATGGCGGTGCTGACCAGCCACCAGCCGCTACCCGTGCCGGGCGGCAAGGCTCTGGTGCTATGAACGCCTTTCTCGCCACGGTGCGCCGCGATTTGCTGTTGGCGCTGCGGCGCAAGAGCGAGGTGCTGACGGCGGTGTTCTTTTTCGTCATCGTCACCAGCCTGTTTCCTCTCGGCATCGGGCCGGAACCGGTACTGCTGAAGAAAATTGCGCCAGGTATCCTGTGGGTCGCCGCGCTGCTGGCAACCCTGCTAGGTTTGCCGCGTTTGTTTTCTGCCGATCATGTGGATGGCACTCTTGAGCAGATGGCCTTGTCGCCGTCTCCCTTGGGGCTGCTGGTTGCCGGTAAAATACTGGCGCACTGGCTATTGTGCGGTTTGCCGCTGGTGTTGCTGGCACCGATACTTGGCCTGCAGTTCGATCTCGATGCCTCGACTCTGGGCATCCTGACCTTGGCGCTGCTGTTGGGGACGCCGTTGCTGTCGCTGATCGGCGCGATAGGCGCCGCGCTGACGCTGGGCGTGCGTGGCGGCGGCGTGCTGCTGGCGCTGCTGGTACTGCCGCTGTACATTCCGGCCCTGATCTTCGGCGCCGGCGCGGTGGAAGCGCATAGTGCCGGACTTGGCGCGGGAGGGCATCTGTCCCTGCTGGCGGCGATGCTGGCGCTGGCTGGTTTTTTTGCGCCGTGGGCGACCACGGCCGCTTTGAGGGTTGCATTGGAGTGAGACAGTCGATTATTCAGTGGTTCAGGTTTGCCAGTCCGCAGAGTTTCTATCCTCTGGCGGGACGCATGATTCCATGGTTCTGGGCCGCGGCAATCATCTTCGGCATTGGCGGACTTTGGATCTCCTTCTTCGTCGCACCGACCGATGCGCAACAGGGCGAAGGCTATCGGATCATCTTCGTGCATGTGCCGGCCTCATGGATGTCGATGTTCATCTACCTGGTCATGGCCTTCTGGGCCGGTCTCGGATTGGCGCTCAACACGCGGGTGTCGGGCATGATGGCGCAGGCACTGGCGCCTACCGGGGCCCTGATGGCAGCACTGTCCCTATGGACCGGCGTCCTTTGGGGCAAGCCGATGTGGGGCGCCTGGTGGGTATGGGATGCGCGCCTGACCTCGGAACTGATCCTGTTCTTCCTCTATCTGGGCTTCATGGCGCTGCAGGCGGCGATCGATGATCCGCGCCGCGCCGACAAGGCCGGGGCGATCCTGGCACTGGTCGGCGTGGTCAATATCCCCATCATTTATTTCTCGGTGAAGTGGTGGAATACCCTGCACCAGGGGTCCACGATCAATCTCAACAAGGCGCCGTCGATGGCGCAGACCATGCTCTGGGGCATGCTGTTGATGGCCCTGGCTTTCTGGATGTATTCGATTGCCGTGGCGCTGATGCGGGTGCGCGCCATCATCCTCGAACGCGAGCGACACACGGAATGGGTCAAGCATGCAGTGGAATAGCGTCGGTGAATTCTTCGCCATGGGCGGTTACGCCCTGTATGTCTGGGGCAGCTTCGGTGCCTGCGCGCTGTTGATGATCGCGGAACCTTTTCTGGCCAAGCGGCGTCTTAGCGACGTTCGCAAGAGTTTGGCCCGCGAACGACTCGCCGACGAACTCGAACTCCAACAGAAAAATTCATGAAACCCAGACAAAAACGCATCGCCCTGATCTTGGGCGGCCTTGCCTCGCTGGCCGTCGCCGCCGTGCTGACGCTGAACGCGCTCGACAGCAACATCGCGCTCTACGTCACGCCGACCGAGGTGATCGCCGGCAAGGTGCCACAGGGCAAGGCCTTCCGCATCGGCGGCCTGGTCAAGGAAGGCTCGATCAAGCGCCAGGACATGACGGTGCATTTCGTCATTACCGACACGGCCAAGGAGATTCCGGTGGCTTACACCGGCATCCTTCCCGACCTGTTCCGTGACGGCAAGGGTGCGGTGGTGCAGGGCAGGCTGGGCGGCGACGGCATCTTTGCCGCCACCGAAGTCCTGGCCAAGCATGATGAAAATTACATGCCGCCGGAAGCCCAGCACGCGCTCGACCAGGCGCAGAAAGCCCAGAATCCGACGGTAGCCCCGACGGCAGCCCAGACGGCTGCCAAGTGAGCTCGGTAGTTTCGCTGCCGGCTCTTCGGGAGCGCTGTGAAAACCGGGTTGCGACGCGGCGGGCGCAAGCAAATCACTTGTCGCCGGGGTTCCGGCAGGCCATAAACCAGGTACAGAAAAGTCATGACTCCTGAGCTCGGACACTTCGCCCTCATCCTCGCCTTCGTGGTTTCGATCGTGCAAGGAGTGCTGCCGCTGGTCGGCGCCCAGCGCGGGCAGCAGCACTGGATCGCGCTGGCGCGACCGGCGGCGCAGACGCAGTTCGCGCTGATCGCCATCTCTTTCGCCTGTCTGGCGCAGAGCTTTCTCGCCAATGATTTCTCGGTGAGTTATGTCGCCGGCCATTCCAACAGCCAGTTGCCGACCCTCTATCGTTTCTCGGCCGTCTGGGGCGGCCACGAAGGTTCCCTGCTGCTGTGGGTGCTGATGCTGGCAGGATGGGGCGCCGCGGTCTCGCTGGCCTCGCGTCAGTTGCCGGAAGTCATGGTGGCGCGCGTGCTGGCGGTGCTGGGCCTGGTCGGCATCGGCCTGCTGGCCTTTGTCCTGTTCACCTCGAATCCCTTCGAACGCCTGTTACCGGCGGCTGCGGAAGGCCGCGACCTCAACCCGCTGTTGCAGGACCCGGGCCTGGTGTTTCATCCGCCGATGCTCTACATGGGCTACGTCGGATTTTCGGTCGCCTTTGCCTTCGCCATCGCGGCGCTGATTTCGGGCCGGCTGGATGCGGCCTGGGCGCGCTGGTCGCGGCCGTGGACCACCGCAGCCTGGGTCTTCCTCACGCTGGGCATCGCGCTCGGCAGCTGGTGGGCCTATTACGAACTGGGCTGGGGCGGCTGGTGGTTCTGGGACCCCGTGGAGAATGCCTCCTTCATGCCCTGGCTGGTGGGTACGGCGCTGATTCATTCGCTGGCCGTGACCGAAAAGCGCGGCGCCTTCAAGAACTGGACGGTGCTGCTGGCGATCGCGGCGTTTTCGCTGTCCCTGCTCGGCACCTTCCTGGTCCGCTCCGGCGTGCTGACCTCGGTCCATGCCTTCGCTTCCGACCCGCGCCGCGGTATCTTCATCCTGGCCCTGCTGGTGGTGGTGGTCGGCAGTTCGCTGGCGCTGTTCGCCTGGCGCGCGCCCAAGGTCAGCGCCGGCGGCAGTTTCGGGCTGGTGTCGCGCGAAACCATGCTGCTGATGAACAACGTGCTGCTGCTGGTGGCCACCGGCAGCGTGCTGCTCGGCACGCTGTACCCGCTGCTGATCGATGCACTCGGCATGGGCAAGCTGTCGGTCGGCCCGCCTTATTTCAACGCGGTCTTCGTGCCGGTCATGGTGCCGCTGCTGCTGCTGATGGCGGTGGGTCCCCTGGCAAACTGGAAGCATGCCGATCTCAAGGCGATTGCGCGCCGGCTGCGGGTCAGCATGGCGTTGGCCGTGATCGCCGGCATCGCCCTGCCGCTGCTGATGGGGGTGTGGACGCCGCTCACCGCGCTGAGCTCCCTGCTGGCAGTCTGGATCACCGCCAGCGGCGTGTTCCAGATTCTCGACCGCGTCAAGACCGGCAGGCCGCCGGCGGCGTTCTGGGGCATGCAGATCGCACACCTGGGCATCGCCGTGTTCGTGATCGGGGTCGCCATGGTCGGCGGCTATCAGGAGGAGAAGGACGTGCGCATGGAGCCGGGCGATACGGTCCAGGTGGGCGGCTACGGCTTCCGCCTGATCGGCGTGAAGGCCGCTCCCGGCCCGAACTACCGCGCCTCGGTAGGCACCGTGGAATTGTCCAAGGACGGCCGCGTACTGAAGACCATGCATCCGGAGAAGCGCCAGTATTTCTCGTCGCAGATGCCGATGACCGAAGCCGCCATCGACGCCGGCTTCACGCGCGACGTGTATGTCTCGCTCGGCGAGCCGCTCGACAATACGGGCGCCTGGAGCGTGCGGGTCTATTACAAGCCCTTCGTCGACTGGGTCTGGGGCGGTTGCCTGCTGATGGGCCTGGGCGGTGTCATCGCCATGCTCGATCGGCGTTACCGCCTGCGCCTCAAGGTCGGGGCCGCTGCAGGCATTCCGGCCGGAGTCGCGGCATGAAGCGCTTCCTGATTCCGCTGGGGGTGTTCGTGGTGCTGGTGGTCTTCCTCGCCGTCGGCCTGACCCTGAACCCGCGCGACGTGCCCTCGCCGCTGAAGGACAAGCCGGCGCCCGCGTTCACGCTGCCGCAACTGGCGGCGGCCGGCAAGATTTTTTCGCCGGCCGACATGAAGGGCAGGGTCTGGTTGTTCAACGTCTGGGCCTCGTGGTGCGTTTCCTGCCGCCAGGAACATCCGCTGCTGGTGGCGTTCGCGAAAGAAGGCAAGGTGCCCGTGGTCGGCCTGAACTACAAGGACCAGGAGACCGACGCGAAAGGCTGGCTGGCGCAGTTCGGCGATCCCTATGTCCTGTCGGCGGTCGACGCCGACGGCCGCGTCGGCATCGATTACGGCGTCTATGGCGTGCCGGAAACCTATGTGATCGACAAGGCCGGCATGATCCGCATGAAGCACACCGGTCCGATCACCCCGGAATCGCTGCAGAAGCAGATCCTGCCCCTGGTCGCGGAGTTGTCGAAATGAAGCCCGTGGCATCGTTGGCGATGAAGCTCCTTCGAGGCGGAGGGCGCAGAGGCGCAGGGAACGCAGAGGAAAGGCCTGGCCGGAAAGAAGCGGGTTTTCTCCGCGCCCTCCGCGCCTCTGCGCACTCTGCGTTGCAAACGTTTGGTCTCGTGGCCTGTTGCGCCATCATTTCCGCGGGCGCGGCGATGGCCAAGGAGGCGGCGCCGATGGCAGCCGACCTCGAAGTGGAAAAGCGCATGGTGGCGATCAGCGAGGAGTTGCGCTGCCTGGTTTGCCAGAACGAATCGCTGTCCGGCTCGCATGCCGAACTGGCGCAGGACCTGCGCCGCGAGATTCGCAAAATGATCGCCGAAGGCAAGACCGACAAGGAAATCCTCGACTTCATGGTCGACCGCTACGGCGATTTCGTGCGCTACCGGCCGCCGATGAAACCGACCACCTGGCTGTTGTGGGGCGGGCCTTTCCTGTTCCTGGCGGGCGGCCTCGCCGCACTGATTGCATTCCTGCGGCGCCGCGCCAAGGATAATGCCGCGCCAGCACTTTCCGATGAAGAGCGTCGCCGCGCCGCGACCTTGCTGGACCAAACCAAACCATGAGCTACTTTTACCTTGCCGCGGCGACGCTGGTCGTCGTCGCCCTCGTGTTGCTGTTGCGGCCGTGGTGGCCGGTTTCCCGCCGTATCGCCAGCGCCAACTCTCTGCCGGCGCTGAATGCCGCCATCCACCGCGACCGCCTGGCCGAACTCGAGCGCGACCGCAACAATGGCGTGCTGTCGGCTGACGATCTCGCCGAGGCGCGCGAGGAATTGCAGCGGCAACTGCTCGACGATACCGCCGCCACCGAAGTTTCGGCGGTCGATGGCTTCAGCCGCCGGAGCGGTATCGCGCTGGCCATCGTGCTGCCGCTGCTCGCCGGCGGACTCTATGCCCTGCTCGGCAGCCCGGCGGCGGTGCTGCCCGTGGCGGTGCAGACGCAGCGCGCCTCGGCCGACATGGAACAGCTCGCCGCCAAGCTGGCGCAGAAACTGGAGCAGAACCCCGACAATCCCGAGGGTTGGGCCATGCTGGCGCGCTCCTACAAGGCGCTGGGCCGCTGGGACGATGCCGAGCGCGCCTTCGGCCGCGTCGGACCCGAGCTCAACAAGAATGCCGATCTGCTCGCCGAAGTGGCGGAACTGCTGGTGCAGAAGAACAATGGCTTCAATCCGCGTTCGCGCGAGTTGATTCAACAGTCCCTGCGCCTTGAGCCGGACAACATGCTGGCCCTGTTCCTTGGCGGCGGTGAGGCGCTCGACGGCGGACGCCACGCCGAGGCCGCGGCGCTCTGGGAGCGGCTGCTGCCCCAGCTCGAACCCGGCAGCGAAGATGCGCGCATGGTCGAATCCAGCATCGCCATGGCGCGCGGGCGCAGCGGCGGCGCTCCGTCCAGGCCTGCCAAGGCGGATGTCGTGGCGGGCGCCGTGATGCCGCAGGACGAGGTGCATAAGGGTGTGGCCAAGGCAGCAACCGGCGCGGCCCCCGGCAAGCCGCCGGCGAGTGCGGCGGCGAGCGCCGTCAGCGGTCGCGTCGAGCTCGCCGCCGCCTTGAAGGGCAAGGCGAATCCGGAAGACGTGGTGTTCATTTTTGCCCGCGCCGTCGATGGCCCGCGCATGCCGCTCGCGGCCAAGCGCGTGCGCGCAGCCGATTTGCCGCTGGATTTCACTCTTGACGACAGTCAAGCGGTGATGCCGGGGGCCAATCTCTCGTCGGCCCAGCAGGTGCGCATCGAAGTGCGCATCTCGAAATCCGGCATGGCCACGCCGGGCAAGGGTGACCTCAGCGGCAAGAGTGCCGCGGTGAAGCCTGGGGCCAAGGGTTTGCGCATCGTGATCGACCAGATCGATTCCTGACCGGCCTGCCCGCAGGCGGCAGGCCTGCCTGATCAGTTCAATGAATTGCCATAGGCGAAAGCTCTATGGCAATTTTTATTTGGACGTCTTTCCGGTTGATACGAATCAAGGTAACTGCACCCCGCAGGCCTAGGATGCTGCGTGTGCACAAGACCTTATCAATTTGGTGGTTATTGAGGCACGGCGTCCAAATCGGCAGCGCCAGGCTGTGCCGACCGTCCGGAGTCATGCAATGAATATTTCCAGCGCCATCATCCACGCCCGTCCCGGCGACGTGGCGATCGTTCAGGCGGGCCTGACCTCGCTGGCCGGGGTAGAGATACATGCCGTCTCGCCGGAAGGCAAATTGATCGTGACTATCGTCACCGAGGATGACGGCAGCAATGTCGCCACCTATGAGCTTATCGGCCAGCTCGACGGCGTGATGTCGGCGGCCATGGTCTATCACCAAACCGAATCTGAGCCAGACAAGGAGATCTGAAATGAAATTGACGCGACGTGAATTCATCAAGACCAATGCCATCGCAGCGGCAGCCACCACGGCGGGCATCAGCATCCCCGGCGTGGCGATGGCCGCAATGCCGCAGAGCCAGGACGGCGTGCGCTGGGACAAAGGGGTCTGCCGCTACTGCGGCACCGGCTGCGGCGTGCTGGTCGGCGTCAAGGACGGCCGCGTGGTGGCCACCCAGGGCGATCCCGATGCGCCGGTCAACAAGGGTCTCAACTGCGTCAAGGGCTATTTCCTGTCGAAAATCATGTACGGCAAGGACCGCCTGACCCAGCCGCTGCTGCGCATGAAGGACGGCAAGTTCGACAAGAACGGCGAATTCGCCCCGATCTCCTGGGACGCCGCTTTCGACATCATGGCGGAGAAGGTCAAGGCCACGCTGAAGGAACCCACTCAGGGCGCGCGCGGCGTCGCCATGTTCGGCTCCGGCCAATGGACCGTGTTCGAGGGCTACGCCGCCGTCAAGCTGATGAAAGCCGGCTTCCGCTCCAACAGCATCGACCCGAATGCGCGCCACTGCATGGCCTCGGCCGTGGTCGGCTTCATGCGCAGCTTCGGTATCGACGAACCGATGGGCTGCTACGACGACTTCGAGCACGCCGACGCCTTCGTGCTGTGGGGCTCGAACATGGCCGAGATGCACCCGATCCTCTGGTCGCGCATCACCAACCGCCGCCTCACCGCGCCGCACGTCAAGATCCACGTGTTGTCGACCTTCTCGCATCGCACCTGCGAACTGGCCGACAACGAGCTGATCTTCAAGCCGCAGTCGGACCTGGCGATCCTCAACTACATCTGCAACTACATCATCCAGAACAACGCGGTGAACAAGGACTTCGTCGCCAAGCACGTCAATTTCGCCAAGGGCGTCACCGACATCGGCTACGGCCTGCGGCCGAACCACCCGCTGGAACAGGCAGCGGGCAACAATGGCTACCCCGGCCCGGACGGCAAGCCCAAGGGCAATCCGATGGCGGCCAAGCCGATCACCTTCGACGAGTTCGCCAAGTTCGTTTCCGAATACACGCTGGACAAGGCGCACGAGATTTCCGGTGTGCCGAAGGACAAGCTGGAGGCGCTGGCCAAGGCCTATGCCGATCCGAAGACCAAGGTGACCTCCACCTGGACCATGGGCTTCAACCAGCACACGCGCGGCTCCTGGGCCAACAACATGATCTACAACGTGCACCTGCTGGTGGGCAAGATCTCCGAGCCGGGCAACAGCCCGTTCTCGCTGACCGGCCAGCCCTCCGCCTGCGGCACGGCGCGCGAAGTCGGCACTTTCGCCCATCGCCTGCCGGCCGACATGGTGGTGATGAATCCGAAGCACCGCGAACTCAGCGAGAAGCTCTGGAAGCTGCCTGCCGGCGTGATTCCGGACTGGGTCGGCTACCACGCCGTACTGCAAAGCCGCATGCTCAAGGACGGTAAGATCGGCTTCTACTGGACCTCGACCACCAACAACATGCAGGCCGGTCCCAACATCAATGGCGAAATCTATCCGGGCTGGCGCAATCCCAAGGCCTTTGTCGTCGTCTCCGATGTCTATCCGACGGTGTCGGCCATGGCGGCCGACCTGATCCTGCCCAGCGCGATGTGGATGGAGAAGGAAGGCATGTACGGCAATGCCGAACGGCGCGGCCAGATGTGGCGCCAGCAGGTCAAGGCGCCGGGCGATTCCAAGTCGGACCTCTGGCAGTACATGGAGTTTTCCAAGCGCTTCAAGGTCGAGGAGGTGTGGCCGGCCGAAATCATCGCCAAGCAGCCTGACCTGAAGGGCAAGACGCTGTACGACGTGCTCTATGCCAATGGCCAGGTCAACAAGTTCGCCAAGACCGAGACCGCGACGGTCAATGCCCACGCCTGGGCCGGCTACACCAATGACGAGTCCGACACTTTCGGCTACTACGTGCAGAAAGGCCTGTTCGAGGAGTATGCGAGTTTTGGCCGCGGCCATGCCCACGACCTGGCGTCCTTCGACACCTATCACAAGGCGCGCGGCCTGCGCTGGCCGGTGGTCGATGGCAAGGAGACCCTGTGGCGTTTCCGCGAGGGCTACGATCCCTATGTGAAGAAGGGCGAGAGCGTGCGCTTCTATGGCCACCCGGACGGCAAGGCGAAGATATTCGCACTGCCCTATCAACCGGCGGCCGAAATGCCGGACAAGGAATATGACCTCTGGCTGTGCACCGGCCGCGTGCTGGAGCACTGGCATACCGGTTCGATGACGCGCCGCGCGCCCGAGCTGTACAAGGCCTTCCCCGATGCCGTGGTGTTCATGCATCCGAAGGACGCCGAAAAGCGCGGCCTCAAGCGCAACGACGTGGTCAAGGTCAGCAGCCGTCGCGGCGAAATCCAGTTGCGGGTGGACACCAAGGGCCGCAACAAGCCGCCGGAGGGGCTGATCTTCATTCCCTTCTTCGACGAGAGCCGCCTGGTCAACAAGCTCACCCTGGATGCCACTTGTCCGCTGTCGAAAGAGACGGACTTCAAGAAGTGCGCGGCCAAGGTGGTCAAGGCCTGAATGCGCTGACGGATGAGTTGAGAGATGAGTTGAGAGAGATGCGCGGGGAGTGACAAGCGTTTTGCGCTCCCCGCCTAGGGATCATGGACAACGAGACCAAGCCCAGTGCCGCGGCGCGGCGCCAGTTCCTCGCCGACACCGCGCGCATGGCCTGTGGCGTCGGCCTGCTGGGGCTCGGCGTCGGACTCTACGCACGGCATGCCAAGGCACTGCCGCCGGCGGCCATCCGGCCGCCGGGTGCGCTGCCGGAAGCCGAGTTCTCGGCCGCCTGCATCCGTTGCGGCATGTGCGTGCGCGACTGTCCCTTCGACATCCTGCATCTGGCCAAACCCGAAGAACCGATGTCCACCGGCACGCCCTACTTCGTCGCGCGCCAACTGCCTTGCGAAATGTGCGAGGACATTCCCTGCGTGAAGGCCTGTCCGACCGGCGCGCTGGACCACTCCTTGAAGGACATCAACAAGTCGAAGATGGGGCTCGCGGTGCTGGTCGACCACGAGACCTGCCTGAATTTCCTCGGCCTGCGCTGCGACATCTGCTACCGCGTCTGTCCGGTGATCGACAAGGCGATCACGCTCGACCCGCAATCCAACGCCCGCACCGGCAAGCACACGCTGTTCATTCCGACGGTGCATTCCGAGCACTGCACGGGTTGCGGCAAGTGCGAAAAAGCCTGTCCCACCGAGGTGGCATCGATCAAGGTGTTGCCGCTCTACATGGCCAAGGGGCAACTGAGTTCGCACTACCGCCTGGGTTGGGTGGAAAAGGAAAAAGCCGGCGGCAGCCTGGTGGCGCCGGAAGTCGAACACAAGTACAACATGCCCGAGGGCATGCAATATGAGCACGGCAAGGGCCTTTCGGCGAATCCCGGCGCCGTACCGCCAGCGCCAACTCCTGCCAAACCCGTCGCATTGCCCAAGGCATTGCAGGGGAACAAGCTGTGAACGCTGTTCTGAAAACCTCGCCCGCTCGTCCCGGTGCCGAAGCCACCGCCGTGAAAGGCTGGCTGGCCGCACACAAATGGCTGATCCTGCGTCGCGGCAGCCAGTTCGGCATCCTGCTGCTGTTCCTGGTCGGGCCGTGGTTCGGTCTCTGGATCGTCAAGGGCAACCTCAACTTCAGCTACACGCTGAACGTCCTGCCGCTCGCCGATCCCTATGTCATCCTGCAGTCGCTGCTGGCGCGCCAGGTGCCGGAAAAACTCGCATTGACCGGGGCGGCCATCGTACTGCTGTTCTACCTGCTGGTCGGCGGACGCGCTTACTGCTCCTGGGTCTGCCCGGTGAACCTGCTGACCGATTTCGCTTATTGGCTGCGCGTGCGGCTCGGGCTCAAGGGCAGCGCGCACATCAGCCGGCCGACCCGCTACTGGATGCTGGGCATGACCCTGGTGGTCGCCGCGGCGACCGGCAGCATCGCCTGGGAAATGCTCAATCCGGTATCGATGCTGCATCGCGGACTGTTCTTCGGTCTCGGCCTGGCCTGGGCGGTGCTGCTCGCCGTGTTCCTGTTCGATCTGTTCGTCATGCGCCACGGCTGGTGCGGTCACCTCTGCCCGGTCGGCGCGTTCTACAGCCTGATCGGCAAGTTCTCGCTGACACGAATCAAATTGCCGGCCCGCGCCGCCTGCAACGACTGCATGGACTGCTTCGCCGTCTGTCCGGAGCCGCAGGTGATTCGTCCTGCGCTGAAGGCCATCGCCGGCGCGCCGCCGGTGATTCTCGAAGCCAACTGCACCAACTGCGGCCGCTGCATCGATGTCTGCTCGAAGGATGTGTTCGCCTTCGGCACCCGCTTCAACACTACCGTCGCACCCGTAAGCGGCGTCGCTCAAGCGGCGCCGAAGTGATCAACCATCAATCTCGTCTGGGGAGTCCATCATGAAGAAAACCGTCACCATCCTTCTCGCATCGCTGCTGACCGTCATCGTGGGTTGCGCCAGCTACGAGCCCCTGGTTTCCATGCGCGGGGCCGATGTTGCCGCGCCTGACGCGGCACCCGAGGCCAAGGCCTACGCCGGCAAGCGGCCGGGCACGCAACCGGTCGTGGCGCGCACCTTCAGCACCCAGCCGCCGGTGATCCCGCATGCGGTGGATAACTTCGACGAGGTGACGCTCACCGAAAACCAGTGCCTGGACTGCCACGGCCCGGCCAACTACGTGAAGAAGAATTCGCCGAAGCTGGGCGACAGCCATTTCGTCGCCGCGACCAAGGCTTTCGATTCATCGCGCCATGTCTGCACCAGTTGCCATGTCGCCCAGATCGATGCGCCGGCGCTGGTCGAGAACCGTTTCATCGGCAACATCAAGTAAGGCTGATCGCAGCAACCGGGCAGGGCGCCACGCAGGCGCCGCAACCCGTGCATAAAGCAGTATTGACCTCGGCGATCGGCGGCCCGCCGAGGCGCGGGCTGAAGCGTATCGCCGCCACCGGGCAGTGATCGCCGCAGATCCGGCACTCCACGCCGCGCTGCGCCAGGCAGGTGCTCGCCACTTGCGCCTTGATCGCCCAGGGCCAGATCTGGATGTCGCTGTTCAACAAGGCCTTGTCCTTGCAGGCGGCGGCACAGGCGCCGCAGAAAGTGCATTCGCCGCGCTTGAAATCCACTTCCGGGAATCCGCCGACGATCACGATGATCCGTGTCGGACAAACCGGAACGCATTCGCCGCAGCGGCTGCAGGCATTGACAAACAGCGGCTCGGCCAGCGCCCATGGCGGGCGCTGCGGGGCGGGAGCGGCCTTGAAATTACCGCGCAGGAATTGTCGGCGATTGACCATGCTGGATAGTAGGCTTGTCGAGGGAGCAATTCTGCCTTTGCAAAGCGGGTTGCGCCAGATGGCCGGGCACAAATACACTTGCGCTCATCCTCGCGGCTTGCGGGCCTTGCGCCCGCATGCCGGAACTCCTTGCCCTGCGTCCGGCGCAGCGCCGCGTGCTACCGGAGAACCCCGCATGAATCGCGTTTTGGTCCTGTTCCATCTGCTGGCTGTCATTGTCTGGATCGGCGGCATGTTCTTCGCCCACGTCTGCCTGCGTCCCGTGGCCGCCGCACAGTTGCCGCCGCCGCAGCGCCTGCCGCTGCTGGCTGCGATCCTCGGACGCTTCTTTGTGGTCGTCGGCTGGGCGCTGGCGCTGCTGTGGGGCAGCGGCGTCATCCGTTTTGCGCAGGTCGGCGCGGCGATTCCCGCAAGCTGGCTGGCCATGGCCGGCATTGCCGCTGTCATGACCGTGATCCTGATGCTGATCGTGTTCCGCTTCCACCGCCCGATGGTCGCTGCCGTGGCTGCAAGCGATTGGCCGAAGGCCGGGGCAGCGATGAACGCGATACGCGGATTGGTACTGACGAATCTGCTGCTTGGCGTGCTCACTGTCGCGATCGCGGCGCTGCGCGCCTGACAGTCAGGACCTTCCCGGACGCGGGATACCGGCGCTGCAGTCCGGACCCGAGGCCGGGAACGTTTAGACTTTCCATCCGTCGGACAAATAATTCCCTGACAGCCTTGACTGGAGTTCTGCAATGCCACTGGTACTGGGTGAAAACCTGCGCAACAACGATCTGGCGCGCGAAGCGGCAGCGATCATAGACACCTGCGTGTCATGCGGGCAATGCATGGTCAATTGCCCGACTTTCCGTTTGCTGCAGGACGACTGGGACAGCCCGCGCGGACGCATCAATCTGATGAAGGAAATGCTCGCGGAACAGGCGCCCAGCGCCGACCTCCAGTTGCACCTCGACCGTTGCCTGACCTGCCGCTCCTGCGAGGCCATGTGTCCCGAGGGTGTACGCTTCGGCCGCCTGCTCGACGTCACCCGCGAACTGATCGAACCGGCCGCGCGGCGCCCGCTGCGGGAGCGCCTGCTGCGCCGTGCGCTGCGCGCCGTGGTTCCCTACCGGAGCCGCTTTACCGCGCTGCTGCGCCTCGGCCAGGCGCTGCGTGGTTTTCTGCCTGCCACGCTGCAGGTGAAAGTTCCGCGACCGCGTGCGGCCGGCATATGGCCCGAGCGGACCCACGCGCGGACCATGCTGGTCTGGCAGGGTTGTGTGCAGCCGGCGCTGGCACCGGACATCAATGCGGCGGCGGCGCGCGTGCTGGATCGCTGTGGCATCCGGCTGATTCCGGCACGCGCCAGCTGCTGCGGCGCCCTCAGCCACCACATGGCCGAGCCCGACGAAGCGCTCGCCTTCATGCGCCGCAATATCGACGCCTGCTGGCCGCAGATCGAGGCCGGCGCCGAGGCGATTGTCATGACCGCCAGCGGCTGCGGCGCGCATGTGCGCGACTACGGCGAATTGCTGCGCGACGATCCTGAGTACCGCGACAAGGCACAGCGCTTTTCGGCACTGAGCAAGGATATCGCCGAGGTGGTCGCCGCCGAACGAAACGCAGGCC
This sequence comes from Sulfuritalea sp., assembly GCF_031426875.1. Classification (NCBI taxonomy): domain Bacteria; kingdom Pseudomonadati; phylum Pseudomonadota; class Betaproteobacteria; order Nitrosomonadales; family Sterolibacteriaceae; genus Sulfuritalea; species Sulfuritalea sp. The sequence goes on along the minus strand of NZ_JASJPC010000002.1, from coordinate 34,739 downwards.
GCTTGCCGCCGTTGCCACCACAGGCGCCCTCAGCGGACCGGCGCATCGCCTACCAGGCGCCGTGCAGCCTGCAACACGCGCAGAAGCTCAAGGGTGTCGTCGAAGGCTTGCTCAAGCATGCCGGCTACAAGCTGACGCCCGTTGCCTATCCTTTCCTGTGCTGCGGGTCGGCGGGCAGCTATTCGATCCTGCAGCCGGAACTGGCAGCCGGCCTGCGCGCAGCCAAGCTGGAAACCATTTTGTCGACCCGGCCGAAACTCATCGTCACGGCCAACATCGGTTGTCTGACGCACTTGGCGGAAGTATCACCGCTGCCGGTCAAGCACTGGATCGAACTCTTCGACGAAACGCTGGCCGCTGTCGAGGCTACGCAAGCCGCAAGCCGCGCCAACGCTTGAGCGACGCACCATCGAGCAGCAAGTATCCGGCGGCCTCGCCAGTTCAGTCGCGACGATTCACGAGCGCATCGGGCGTACTGCAGGCGGCGGCGCACTCCTGCCCGATCCCAGCAGCGACTTGCGGATTCGCTCCAGCGAGGCCAGCGCGGCCTCCGGGCTCTCATCGAACTGGGCGCGGACGATCGCGCCATCGACGGCCAACGCCAGATCCATTGCCTGCCGCTTGCGTTGCCGCGATGCCGGCAGCAGCTTGCCGATCGCGTCCGCCATGTCCTGTTTGTGGCGTCGCGTGATTTCCATGACTTCGGGCAGGGTTTCGCCGAGTTCGCCGACGCTGTTGATGAAGGCGCAGCCGCGATAATCGCCGTTGCCGAACCATTCGGCCAGGGCGGGTACCAGTGCCTTGCTGTTGCCGCCGTGGCGCTGCAGGGCATCTACGAACCAGGCCATCCAGCGCCGGTGGCGATACTCGAGGAATTCGCGGACGAGTTCGTTCTTGCTCGGGAAGTGGCGGTAAAAGGTCAGCTTGGCAACGCCGGACTCCGCGATCACCCGGTCGATGCCCGTGGCGCGGATGCCGTCGCGATAGAACAACTCATGCGCGGTCAGCAGGATGCGCGCGCGCGCCGGGAACGGTGGGGCCAATGGTCGGTTTAGTCGGTTTGGTCGGTTTGGCGGCGCGCATGCGTGCATTGTAGACAGATCTGTCTACCCTGTATAGACTTCGTGGTGTAGCCGGAACCATCTACCCGAATATCTGCGAGGAGCCGATCATGGAAAGCAAACCCCCCGTGCCGCCGTTCACGCCGGAAAGCGCCGCGCAGAAGGTGCGCATGGCCGAGGATGCCTGGAATACCCGCGACCCGGATCGTGTCGTGCTGGTCTACACCGAGGACACCCGCTGGCGCAACCGCTCCGAATTCCCCGTCGGGCGCGAAGCGGTGCGCCAGTTCCTGGTGCGCAAATGGGCGAAGGAACTCGACTATCGCCTGATCAAGGAACTCTGGGCCTGCGCCGGCAATCGCATCGGTGTGCGTTTCGCCTATGAATGCCACGACGACTCCGGCAACTGGTACCGTGCCTACGGCAACGAGAACTGGGAGTTCAACGAGCAGGGCTTCATGATGCGGCGCTTTGCCAGCATCAACGATCTGCCGATCAAGGAGTCCGAACGGAAATTCTTCTGGCCCCTGGGCCGGCGGCCGGACGATCATCCGGGCTTGAGCGATCTGGGACTTTAGGACCGACAGGCGGGGCCGGATTCAAACCGCGCTGATCGGCGCCTGCGGGAGGGGGTGACGCAGGCGCCGTAGCGCCAGCGCCAACTTTTGTCCCGGCTTCAGGCGCGATCGTACCCGCAAAAGACACAGGGCGTCCCGAGGCCGGGACGCCCTGTGCTTTTCCTTTGGCTAACTACAGGCCGTGCCGGTGCACCTCGCGCAGGCTGTTGCTCATGCGTGCACCGACGAATGCGAGCAGGCGCAGTCCTTCCTGGACGCCGGGATCGCTGATCAGTTTCAGCAAGCCGCCGAGTCCGCCACCCAGGGGAGGGGCAGTCGCCAGTTCGCGGCTTGCCTGGGTGAAAGCATTCGACATGCAGATGATGAAGCGTTGGTTCTCCGGCCGATCGATTTCCCGCAGCAGGTGTGTCAAGCCGTCGTTGCGGGTCAGGCGGTCGAGCAATGAAATACCTTCGGACATGGTCGACGCCAGCCGGTTGACCATGTCGTCCGACATCGCGTCCTGGACCGACGTGACGAGCTGCGCAAACTCGACGAGCCGCTGCAGGTCGTTGTCGTTGAAGGGCGAGGCGGAAGCTGTGGGTGTCTGGGTAGTCATGGTGTGATCTCTTCAGAGTAAGCCGCGGACGCTGGTCCAGTACATGTGGTTGTATGAAATCTTGAACCAGTGCATGGGTTTGGATGGCGGCTTCAGGTCGGGCGGGTTCAGGTAGTTGAACATCGCGTAGGTCGCCTTCTCATGCCCGGCTTCGATGAAGCAGTACACCTTGCCGTCGTAATCCCGCACCGGCTCGCCGATCTTGATGATCGAGGCGATGTTCTCGCAGATGGCTTCCGCCTGGAAATGCGCGGCGGACCCGGTCTTGCTGACCGGCAGGTTGGTGGTGTCGCCCACCACGTAGACGTCGTCGTGGCCGTTCATCTTGAGGCTGTAGCGGTCGGTCGGGATCCAGCCGCCTGATCCAAGATTGTCCCGTTCGATCACTTCCATGCCGCGGTGCGCCGGAATGACGATCAGCAGGTCATATTCGACCTCGGTGCCTTCCTCGCTCTTCATGATCTTGTTCTTGGCGTCGATCTCCTTGATGTTGAACAGCGTCTCGGTGTCGACGCCGATGCGCTCGAACTCGGGCTTGGCCCACTTGGCGACGTTCTCGATGGTATGCAGGCGACCGATCGGGTAGTGGTACTTGAGCTGGACCTTGTCACGTATGCCGCGCGCCTTGAAAAAATCGTCCAGCGAGAACATGACCTCGACCGGGGCGATCGGGCACTTGTGCGGCACGCCGACCGCAACCATGACCCTGCCGCCCTTGAATTCCCTGAGCTTCTTGTACATCTTGACGGCGGACGCCTCGGTATAGAAGAACTCGGCGCCCTCGGTCATGCCGGGAGTCTCCTCGGGCACCATGCGCGATCCGGTGGCAATCACCAGGATGTCATACTCGTGCGTCTTGCCGCTTTCGGTCTTGACCTGCTTTTTGTCGAGCAGGAATTGCTTGACCGGGTCGACATGAAATTCGATGGTCGGTTCGAGCAGGCTGGCCTGGTCGCGATAGAGCTGATCCGGCGTCATTTGCCCGAACGCGACGTAGAGCAGTCCGGGTTGATACATGTGCCGATCGGAGGCCGACAGCATCGTGATTCGCACCTTGCCGGCGCGTATTTCGCCCGTGAGCCGGCGCGAGAGGTTGTTGGCGACGATGGTGCCGGCAGTGCCGCCACCCACGACTAGGATTCTCATTGCATTCTCCTCTATTTGGCCTTGCGGACCTTGATGTGCCAGACATTGCCGATCTGCTCGCTGCCGACGATCTCGTGCCCGACCTTCTTCACCCACTCGGGGATATCGGCCGCCGAGCCCTGATCGGTCGACAGCAACTCGATCACATCGCCGACACCGACATGCTTGATGTGGGAAATCAGTTCCATCAGCGGTCCGGGGCAGAACGTATCGCGCGCATCGATTACCTTGGTTTCACTCATTTTGCTTCACTCCTTCTGGTTTTCTGGGTCGGCTCCGCCGCTTAGAACGTGAGCAATTGCGCGCCGTCGGCGTCGCTCAGGAAGCGGGTCAAGCCGGTCGGCGGGCCGAACGCGGGGTCGAGGTCGTCCTTGGTGATTTTCAGCAGGTCCAGCGCCATCGAGCACGGTAGCAGTGTGGCATCGCCCAGTTCGGCCGCCATCCCGAACAATTGCCTGAAGGGCGGTACGCCCTTGCCCTGCAGCAGCGTGCCGAACTCGCCTTCCGCCGGCGGTTCCGCGCTGCTTCCCGTGACGAAATACTGCATCGCATTCATCGAAAAGAAGACCGAAACCTCGTCGCCCGACGCTGCCGCCACCGAAGCGATCATCGCGGCCATCTGCAGCTTCTCGCGCGTGCCCGAAACGCAAACTATGTGTATCTTCCTTGACATTGAGCTTTCGTCTCCGTTATGGCCGCAAAGCCTTTGCTATGCGGGATTGCTTCTGGCCGACCGCGCCTGTTATTTATGCCAGCTGTAGCGTTTGATCAGCGCCAGGCAGGCGGTGTCGAGAAGATAGCCGAAGGCTCCGATGACCAGCAGCATGGCCATGAGCTTCTCGTACTCCAGTGATTCGCGCGCATCTTCGATCGTGTAGCCGAAACCGGAAGTCACACCGAGAAACTCGGCCGGTACCAGCACGATCCAGCTCACGCCCAACGCGAGCCGGATGCCGGTAAGGACGTCAAAGGCGATAGCCGGAATGATGATCTGCGTCACGACATGCCAGGGCTTTGCACCCAGATTGCGGGCCACCTTGAACCAGGCCGGATCGACCTTGGACAAGCCTGCTGCGGTGGAGAACATCACCGGCCAGACCGCCGCGATGGCAATCAGGAAGACGATTGCCTGATCCCAACCTGCAAACACAATGACGGCGATCGGCTCCCAGGAGAGCGGGCTGATCATGCGCATCAACTGGAAAGGTGAGTTGCTCAGTTCGCGAAAACGCCTGCTGCGGCCGATCAGGATGCCGATCGGCACGCCGATCGCTATGGCAATGGCCAGGCCGGCACCCAGGCGAGCACCGCTGGTCTGCAGGGCCTTGGGGATCAGGCCGTTGCTCCAGAGGTGCCCGATTTCCTTGAAAGCCGAGCCGGGACCGAAGCTGGCGAAGTGCGACATCGCCGGGTTCAGGGTGGTCACGTAGATGGCCAGCCACCACAGGGCAAACAGGACGGCGAGGCCGCCAAAGAAATTCCACGCCCAATATACGGTGCCGTTGAAAGCGGCGGAGGATCGCGACTGTCTCACAGCGGCCGTCGCTGCGTTTCCCCCGGCAATTGCGGTGTTCTGACTCATCGTTCAAGCATCCCCGCGATGCCAGCTGAAGCGCTTGATCAGCAGTGCGCAAATGGTGTCGAGTGAATAACCGATGACGCCAATGGTGAGCACCATGGCCGTCAGGTGGTCATAGGACAAGGTCTCCCGTGCGTCCTTGATGGCGTAGCCGAGACCGGAGGTCACGCCCAGCAGTTCGGCCGGGACCAGCACGACCCAGGCCACGCCGAGAGCGAGGCGGATGCCGGTGAAAATGTCGAAACTGATCGCCGGCAGGATGATTCGGGTCAGCATTTGTATTGTTGTGGCGCCCAGGTTGCGCGCCACCTTGAACCAGGCCGGATCGACTTTGGACAGCCCGGCTGCGGTGGAAAACATCACCGGCCAGACCGAGGCGATGGCGATCAGGAAAATGATCGAATCGTCCCAGGCCTTGAATACGAATACGGCGATCGGCATCCACGATAGCGGGCTGATCATGCGCAGGAACTGGAATGCCGAATTGCTCAGGTCGCGGAAGCGCTTGCTGCGACCCATGATGATGCCGATCGGCACGCCGATAATTATCGCGATGACGAGCCCGCCGCCGAGGCGATACATGCTGGCGGCAATCGCCTTTTGCAGCTTGCCCAGGTTCCACAATTCGGGAAAGCTCTGGAGCGTCTGGACCAGGCCGAAGCCTGCAAAACTCTGGGTCTTCGGGTTCATGGCGATCAGGTAACCACCCAACCACCAGAATGCGGCAAGGATAAGCAGGCCCAGGGAAAAATTCACCACCCCCCGCCCCGCCGCCTCGGCGGCGCGGGAGGTCCGGGTGCCAGTCAAACCGGCAGCCGCAGCGGCTCCGCCGGATGCGGCGTGATTGCTCATAGGACTACACTCCCCCCGTTCCACGGCCGGCACTGCATTGCCGGCCGGCTGCGGCGGCGCGGAGCAGTGCTCCGCGAAACCCCGCCTTCGCCCCCCTCGCCAAGCGAGGGGGTGACGGGGGTTCTCCGCTGCGCGGTTCCGGGTTGTGGTTGGCGCGCCTTCGGGCGGCCGTGCGGCGCGCTCATAGATCGACGACTTCCGTGCGGACGAAGGGATCGCCGGTCTTCGGCACGCTATGGTCGTTCTTCCACTTCGGATTGGCGTCGAGCGCCTTCTTGATGAAGCTGTAATTGACCAGGTCGTTGGCGACGAACTTCGCATCGAGCTTTTCGAGGAAGGCCGAATCGCCGGTGATGACGGTCTTCTTCATGTCGTTGACGACAAGCTCGGTAGCGGAGCGGTACGGCCAACCCTGGAAGTTGATGCGTTCCATGCCCCAGTCCTTGTGCCTGATCGCGGCCGCGTTGCCGGGATAGGGGATGTCGTAGAGCATCATGGCGCGCTTGACCACTTCCTTCGGGAAGGGCAGGTAGCCCTTGCCGTCCTTGGACAGCATCTCGGCCATCGCTTCGCGGTGCTCGACCAGATGGATCTGCGCGGCGACGATGGCGTTGTGCACACCCTGCGCCCAGGCAGCGCGAGCCGGATCCATGGTATCGGCTTCGTGCATCACGACGACGCAGCAGGGATGGCCCTTCCAGACGTCACCGGTCATGCGCAGCATCTTGGCGCCGGCGCGAACTTCGCCGAGGGCATTGAAGGGCTCGGCCACGCAATAGCCGTCGATCGACTTGGCCGCCAGTGCGGGCGGCATGTCGGGCGGGTTCAAAACGATGAAGTTGCACTCGTTGGGCGCCAGTTTGGCGTCCTGCGGACGAATCACAGGCGTAATCCCGGCGTCCTTCATGATCTTCTGCGAAATGATGTTGTGGATCGAATACCAGAAGGGCACGGCGAACTGCTTGCCGCCGAAGTCCTTGGGCGAGTTGATGCCGGAGTCCTTGCCGACGACGATGCCCGAGCCATTGGTATGGTTCCAGGCCGTGATCTTGATCGGGAACTTGTTGTTGTAGCGCATCCAGATCGGCACCGGAATCAGCAGGTGCGCAAGGTTGAGCTTGTGCGACGAAAATGCTTCGACCAGCGGCGACCAACCGCGGATCAGCGTCGGCGGCGCGGAGTCGATCCCTTCTTTCTTGAAGAAACCCATTTCATGGGCGACCAGCAGCGCCGACGCATCGGTGATCGGCAGGTAGCCGATGCGGACCGTCGGATCCCATTTCTTTTCCTGGGCGAAGGTGGCGGATGTCGGCATCAGGCTGCTCAAGGCACCGAGGCCACCCCACTTGAGCAACTCGCGGCGATTGACGCCGGTACCGAGGACGCTGCTGAACAGCGGGTCGTATTCGATCGCAAGCCCGTGATCTTCGATTCCATCGCCGTGTTTCTTGTAATCGAGGTGCGGCGTTTCGGACGGGTGGTGATTCCCAACGATTTTAAGATCGCAAAGTATGCACATGCTCGGTGTCCTCCTGTGGCGGTGGTGTTGTCCTGATCTAGGCTCGGTCAGGCATTTTGTAAAACAATGTCAGAGTACTGATGCGCCGTGGCAAGCGCGCTGCCAGGGCAACCGGCTCGAGACAGGCTTCGTCATCGATCATCCAATGCTCCGTGCATTACGGGTCCCTAGCGCGCGGGACAGTCTTCCGGCCGCTGCCCGGTCGGTCCGATCGGGCAGACTTTGGCCGTGGGCGCGGGACATTCAGCGGGGCGCTCGCCTACAGGGCCCGGACAGACGATGCCCTCGCCGGCATCTTCACTATCCGCGCCTTCTCCGGCCGGAGCCCCGGCTACTTGCGCCGCGCTGTGGAAGGCGTCCATCAGCCGCGCGCGCATGGCCTGAACCGCCGGATCCTGGCGTTGCCGGGGATCGTCGAGCGGAACTTCGAATTCGTGGACGATCTTGCCGGGAGCGCCGGCCATGATCAGCGCGCGATCGGCCATCAGAACCGCCTCGTCGATGTCGTGGGTGACGATGATCAGGTTGAAGCCGAGGCGCTTGGCGATGGAGCGGACATCGCGCTGCAAGGATGCGCGGGTGAAGGCATCCAGCGCGGAAAAGGGTTCGTCCAGCAACAGCAGTTCGGGCTCCATGACCAGCGACCGGGCAAGGGCGACGCGCTGCTGCTGCCCGCCGGAGAGGTCCTGAACATTGGTGTCGGCGTAGTCCTGCAACTCGACCAGGCGCAGCGCCTCATCCACCCGCTCGCGCTTTTCCTTTTCGGGCCAGCCGGCGAAGCCCAGGCCGACGCCGACATTCTGGGAAACCTTCATCCAGGGAAAAAGATGCGGCGCCTGGAACATCATGACCCAGCGCGACGACGGACCTTCGATCTTCTTGTCGTCGAAGTGCATCGTGCCTTCGGTGGGCCGGTTCAGTCCGGCGATGATGTGCAGCAGCGTCGACTTGCCGCAGCCGGAGCGGCCGATGATGGCCAGCGCTTCGCCGCGTTTCGACTCCAGCATGAGGTTGCTGAAAGTCGGCTTGCCGCGCGAACTGTAGCGGTAGCCCAGGCCCTGGATGTTGATGTTTACACCGCGAATCGCCACCGATCACTTCTCCGTAAACAAGTTTCGACAAGAATTCCGGGCAAGGGTCACGACACTACTCTTGCGCGTGACCGCACGCCCTGCGCATGACCGTACGCGCGGCCGGTTTTGTTTGCCGATCAAGATATCATTTCCATGTTGCGAGGACGACGAACCGGTGATTGCTGTCAATCTCCCGGTCTGTCGCATCGCGCGGTGTCAATCAGCGGTCGTTCCGGATTTACTCGGCTGTGAGCCGTTCATGGACCTGCTTCATTCGCCGCGCGAGATCCTCTTCGCTCACCAGGCCGCGCTTGATCAGGGAATGAGTCAGGGCCAGAAGCTGCCGCTCGGGAAAGGGCACGTCCTGATACAGGGTCTCGGACAATTCATCCTCTTCCCAGCGCCGCTCGAGCAAAGGCAGCGGAACAGCGCCACCGACGTCCTTGCGGTCGATGCTGCCGTCCAGCCAGCGCTTCTCGACCGCCATCGCCGGAGAACAGGAAGTAGTGCCCAGCGCCTCGCACATGCCGTCCAGACTGGTTTTCCATGGCGGGTCGGGGTTGGTCACGCCATACTGATTCGCGAGATCCTCCCACACCCGGCCGTTCTCCTTGATGTCCTCCAGCAGGGAAACCGGCGTCCATTCCGTCTTCGCCGCTTCCGGCTTGACTGATTCAGTCATGGCGTACTCCTAGTGATGCGCGGGGTTGACCGCTTTGTGCACAGGCAGTTTGATGTTGGACGTCTTGCCCGGCTTCGGCAGCGCAACGCCGATCAGGCAATCCCGCGTCACGATTTCGGTGAGTTGGTCCTCGGTCCAGCCGTCGGTACCGGCGGGCCGCACCGGCATCACGATGAAGCGGCATTTCTGGTTCGAGTCTTCGACGCGGATTTCCACTTCCGATGGGAGCTGCAGGCCGAATTCGGCGAGCACCTGGCGCGGCCAGCGGACCAGACGGCGACGATAGTTCGGGGTGCGATACCACTCCGGCTGGAAGCCGAGGATGGGGCGCGGATAGCAGGAACACAGGGTGCACACCACCACATGGTGCCTGGTCGGCGTGTCCTCGAGGACGCGCAGGTCGGTATAGTCGCTCGGCGTGCCGAAACCCGTCGGGTTCAGCCAGTCGACGCCTACCGCCAGGCTCGCCTTGATGCCGTCGGTCAGGCATTGCTTCTTGTACTCGGGATCCAGCCAGGCCTTGGCAACCATGCGCGCGGCCGGTGTCGGTCCGATGTGCTCGGCAAACTCGGTGAAGCGGCGATGGTCTTCCGCGGTGAAAAGGCCTTTCTCGATGGAGAGTTCGCGAACGGCTATTTCGAGTGCCTCGAAGTCGCTGATTTCCTCGACCATCGGCGCCGGTGGCTTATGACCGTGCCCGTGCCCGTGATCGTGATCGTGGTCGTTTGACATTTGCTCTTACCTTTCTGTTCTGTACGATTTGTCGGTCCGCTTACACGGACTCCAGCCAGCGTTCCGAAAACTCGGTCTGCAGCGTGTCGTTGGGAAAATCGTCGGGATACTCCGGCCACAGATCCTTCTGCTTGAAGCGCACGATGTAGAACCATTCGGAATGGTCGACGTGGCCCCAGGCTTCGTCCTCCGGCGCCGGACTCTCATGGGTGACGACTGCGACTTCACCGACAGCGCCGCGCGAGTACACCTGGCAACGGGTATAGAAAATGTCGGGCAGGTTCTTGATGCGCACACGGTCGCCAACCTTGAACTTGGCGGGACCGGCTGTGCCAATGAAGCATTGGGGATCGCCCTTGCCGGTCGCGATCTTGGCGTGATGGGTTCTATCGTGCTGGCTCATGGCGCTTTTTCACCTCGTCAATTTTGTTGATCAGTTCGGTCAGGGTGACGTGATGCCCGTCAACCAGGACTCGTGCCGCGGACAGCAGCCACCGCCCGTAGTAGGGCAGGCCCAGGTACTGAGTCGTACCCACGTCGACATTCTGCATGCGACGCCTTTCCTCGGCACACCAGACACCGCGCCAGGCCAGGCACTCGGTGGTGACGTAGGCCCTGCTTCCCCATGCCTCATGTTCCTCCTCGCTCCAATCGCACGGGATATCGTGCTCGCCCCCGACGTCATGGGGCGATCTGGTATAGGCCCTGAACAATTCGTGCGTAATTTCGGTGGGATATGGCGCCTTGCCTGTCTTCTGTACCGGCGGCTGCAACTCGGCGACCGCGGTCAGATGCCGCAATATCTCTTCTCTGGTAGTCGATGACATAGCTGGACTTCTCCTTAAATTGTTGTCTTGCTGCAGGTCCACGCGCACAAAAGCGAAAGAACCTTTACGGATGCATATGCCGCAGATTTCTCAAGCATCGCCGACTGCAATTCCGCGCCTTCCGGACAGCGATCAACGACTCGAGGCAATCTCGTACAATTACCGGTCTCGTGCGTTTCCCCGAGAACCCCGCAAGTAGTTGATGGTTAAATTGTGTGCGCTTCAAATAGGCCTGTCCATGACTATTTTCCGATTCGTTCCATAGGAATTGACTATGCAATCGAAGCTCATGTTTCCTCGTTCAATCCGCTACCTGCTCGCGGTCGCCGAACATCAAAGCTTTACCCGGGCGGCGGAAGCACTGTATGTCTCGCAACCGACGCTGTCGCAACAGATCAAGCAGCTGGAGGAAGCGCTGGGCGTACTGCTGCTGGACCGCTCGGGACGGTCAATACAACTGACTGACGCAGGCCAGGTCTATTTGACGCATGCGCGCCGCGCCCTGGAGGAGCTCGATGCGGGAATACGGGCGGTCAGCGAGGTCGAGGACCTGAGTCGCGGCTTTCTGCGTGTCGGCATGACCCCCATCACCGAGTACCTGACCACTTCCCTGCTGGATGACTTCAGCGCGCGTTATCCCGGCATCACGGTGAGCGCCATGGAAATGTCCCAGGATCAGATCGAGTCTGGCGTGGCCGAAAACAGCATCGACGTCGGCATCGCGTTTACTCATACTCCGGCGACCGAGATCTGGTCGGGCAAGATCGAGATGCACACGATGTTCAAGGAGCCGCTGAGCCTTGCCGTCGGCGAAAGCCATCCTTTGTGCGGACAGCAGATGCCGGTGACCGCCGCTGTCCTGGAGAAGGAGGCGCTGGTGCTGCTCAGCCCGAATTTCGCGCTGCGGCGCCACTTCGACTTGTACTGCCTGGAACAGGGCATCACGCCGCACATCGTGATCGAGACCAACTCATTGAGCATGATCGTGCAATCCGTCGGCCTGGGCCGGCTGGTGACCGTGCTGCCGACCACCATCGCCTGCACCCACTCCGGGCTGTATGCCGTTCCAATGCTGCCGGAACTGCCCAACCACACGATCGCCCTGATCTGTTCCAGGGGTGCCTACAAGAGTCCGGCCTGCCGGGCTTTTGGCGTCCTGGCATCGGAGTGGAATTTTGGCCGCTGTCCCGTCACGCTGAAGCCGGACGCGCGGCCCTGTCCGCGGCCGGAGGTGTGCGCGCGGGAAAAGACGAGCTTTGTTACCGATGAACTTTAGGCTGTCGCGTCCGCGACAGCCCTGGTGAAACGGACATTCGGCATCGTCTGCGGCTCCCCGCTGATACAGGCTCTTAAAGCAGCTCGCCGCTGACGGTCGCGATTACCTTGCCGCCGACATGAATTTCGCGGCTGCTGCCGGCCATTCGCGCGCGCAATCTGACCACTGAAGGCCGGCGTACCTCGTGGCCCTGCTCGATCCGCAAGGACAGTTCGGCCGCGGCAAAGAACTTGTGCTGCAGCAGGTAGGCGCCGAGAAAGGCCGCGCCGTTTCCGGTGGCCGGATCCTCGCGCACCCCGTGGGCCTCGAAGAAGAACCTGGCGCTGAGGTGATTGCCCGGTTCCCGGGTCTCAGTGCAGAAAAGGTAGGTCAGCGGCGGGAATCCTTCGCCCGCCAGATCAGCGTAAGTCGCGAGGTCGAGCCGGCTGCGCCGCAAGGCGTCAAGGCTGCGCAAGGGCACGATCATGGCCGAGGTGCCGGCCGCGAACTGCTGAACCGGCGCCCGGGTCTCGATGTCATCCGGCGCCAGGCCCAGCGCCGCCGCGATGCGTTCCCGGGCACAGGTCGGCCCCGCAGTCACGGGCGGCGCAAGAAACCACGCGACTTCGCCGTCAGCCGCGGTGGATTCGAAAGTGACCGGCACCGGCCCTACGGCAAGCTTGAGCTGTATGTCGCCGGCAGGCTCCGGCGCAAGGTGATGGCGTATTACCCAGGCCGTGCCCAGGATCGGGTGTCCGGCGAAGGCGATCTCCCGCGCCGGGGTGAAGATCCTTACCCGATAGCCGCCGTCTGGCTCGGGGGCAGAGCGCACGAAGGTGGTCTCGGAGTAGTTGGTCTCCGCCGCGATCTGCTGCATGGTCTCGTCGGTGAGGCGATCGCCGCCAAGCACCACCGCGAGCGGGTTCCCCGCATAGGGACGCTCGGCGAAGACGTCGACGATGAAAAAACGCGGCTTCATCGAGCTGCGGGCTTGCTTCCGTCAGGGGCGTGTCGCGATCGCATCAGCCCGCAAGAGTCTCGACCTCGCGCGCATTCGCAACCGGGTGGCGCGGCGGGGCGCCGTTCGCAAGAATCTCCAGAAACAGCGGCTCCGCCTGCACCCAGGCGGCATCCTGGAATTCCCGATAAAGATCGAGCACCGGCCCGATCACCTCCAGGCGCGGCTGATTGCCGGTGTAGGGGCGATTCAGCGTGACGGAAAAGTAACCGTCGCGGCGGAAAGGGTTGCCGCTGGGTCCCGGGCTGAGGAACCAGATCGTGTAATTGATTCCGCCGCCCTGGCAGGACACCGGCTCGGCCGAGAACAGGACCCGAACCACCGTGTCCAGCGACAGGTGGCAGTGGTGGTCATCGAAAGCGCCGATCTGCCACGAGACATAGCCCTGTTCGACATAGCGATGCAGGCCGTCGAGCTTCTCCGTCTTGAACTCGATCAGGGTGCGCTCGCGATAAATCACCAGCGATGCTTCGCGCAGTTGCAGGGCCTTCTGCAGCAGCGGAATGCACGGCGGTTCCGCTGCGGGAGCGGGTTCGCCCCGGTCGGCAATCGGGCACAGCGCGCGGATGAGTTCGGGCCATTGTCCTGCGGCCAGCCCGGTACTCGCGCGCAACATCTGCAACAGCTGCAGGCCTTCGGCTGTCGTGCGCACCGCCGGTTCCACCTCGAACTCCACGAGTTCGGGGCGTTGCCGGGCATGCTGCCGGGCCAGATCGAGGTAACGCTGCACCAGCGAGAAGTTGAGCGCTCCCCTGTCGTAGGGGCAGGACAGCATCAGCGACACCACCCAGTGGTCGCCCGCTGCGCCGCCCGGGCCGAGCACCAGAAGGCGCGCCTCGAACGAGGGCTTGAACTCGAAGCAGACGCTGGGCGCCACGACGTAGCGGATGCGGTGCACGCGGCCGAAATCGATATGCAGGTGGTGCGGGGCATTGTCCAGGCGCAGTTCGCGCACACCGGCGAAGCAGCCTTCGTAGATGGGCGGGAGCAGGCGGCCGTGACCGAGGGGAATCAGTTCGCTGATCGCGCCCTCGGACCAGCGCCCGCAGGCCACCGTGATGTCCGGCTCCCGCAGCCAGTCTTGCATGGCGTCGTGAAAGAAACGGCACTGCTCAAGGAGTTCGTCACCGGAATTCAGTGAATCGTTCGTCATGAGTCCTCCCGCGAATCGGTCACGCGCAGCTTGATACGAACAGGGTTCTCAGCTGCGCTGCGCAAGATAGGTGTAGTAAGTGCAGGCTGCAAAAAAAGTGCCGTCTGCCAATGACTGCCTCTGTGTGGCGAGCCAGGCTTCGACCGTGTCCGCTGGCGCCAGGCCGGCCTTGGCGATATAGGACGCATAGGTCTCGACGAAGGACTTGAAGTAGCTGCCGCTGCCGACCTCGACCACGGCGTCGCCCCATGCCGCCGTCAGCGTAAGTCCGAAGCCGGGCATCAGCCGCGGCAGATCGCGCATGATCCGCGGATTGTTGAAACTGGCCCTTACCAGCGCCGCATCCATCCGGTGCCCCAGTTCGTGATCGGGATGGCCATAGGTCATCGATGCGTAGTCGCCGTCGAAAATCGCCAGGGTGCCGCCGGGGCGCAGCATGCGCACCATCTCGCGCAGCACCGCCGCCGGATCGGTGACATGGCTGATCAGGGTATGGGCGAAAACGGCATCGAATGTGCCATCGGGGAAATCCAGGCTGTGGGCATCGCCGACCAGAAAGTCGACCTGCTGCGCGACACTTTCGTCCTGCGCGAATTGGCGCGCGGCGTCGATGAAGTGGGCGCTTTGATCGACGCCGGTCGCCTTGCCGGAAAAGTCGGTTCTGCGCGCCAGCGCTCGCGTCATCGCCCCGGTGCCGCAGCCGACTTCGAGGACCTGCCCCGCCGGACCGGGATCGATCCGGGCCGCGTATTTGTCGAACAGGCGGGTGAAGACCGCATCCTTGGCGCGACTTTCCAGCCGCGCTATGAGGCGGTCGATGGCCCCCTTGTCGAGTTCATTGACAAATCGGTGCGGATCACGGGCAACCATGCTTGACCTTTTGGCTTCGATACGACTGCTGGCTTGGCGCCTCAGGATGCCGGCAAGCTTGAGGCTTACCGCACCGGCACTGCGGTGCTTACCAGGCCTTGTAAGGCAGGAACTTGCCGTTGAGCGTGACGACCACGCGGTCGCCCTTCGGGTCCGCCTGCTTCTGGATGTCCATGCTGAAGTCGATCGCGCTCATGATGCCGTCGCCGAACTTCTCGTTGATGATTTCCTTGATGGTTTCGCCGTATACGCCGACGATCTCGTACCAGCGGTAAATCAGGGGATCGGTGGGGATCGCCTGGGTCCAGGTCTTTTTCGGAAAGCGTTGCAGCGCGGCCGAAACTTCCTTGCCCAGGCCGAGAACCTTGGCCACGGCATCGGCCGGTTTCTTGTCCAGGTGGTTCATGCCCAGGCATGCCGAGCAGACATACTCCGGGGCAAGGCCGGCGGCCTTGGCGATGTCGCTCCACTTCAGGCCCTTTGCGTCCTTGGCCGCGAGCAGGGCATCCTTCATTTCGTCTTTGTTCATGGTCTTGTCCATTCGTGTTCAATAAGGCGGAATGGGGCCGGAGGCTGAATCAAGGCCCCCCTTCCCAGGTCCGTGCCGGGAAACCGGGGGCGGCAAACCGTCAGGCAACTGACAATCGACTTCGGCTGGGACCGCGCCCGACAGCAGCCCCAGCGTCGTCGCCCGTGCCGCGGTGGCGGAACGCGCCCCGGTGGTAAAACCGGTACGGTTGCCTTGCTCCCGCAGGGCGGTCGACTTGCGAATTTCCCCGGGATCCCTCACGGTGACGATCTGATCATCAACGCGCGGGAAAACCGTTCGGCACCGTCGCGCGCTCCCGCAGGAGGCCGGCAATCCAGCGCCGGCAGGCCCAGGCGGACAGGCTGCCCAATACCAGCCAGTAAAGGGCATTGGCAATCGCGGTGGCGACGAAGAACTGCCGGGCGATGGCCGTCAACTGTGCCGCTTCGGCCGGCGCGTGTTCGGCAAACGGCAAGCCGGCATGCGGCGCACCGAGCAGATGCGGCACGGCGAGCAGCAGCACACCGACCCAGCGCCACGGACCACGGCCAAACGCCAGCAAGGCCAGGCCGCCTGCCGTAGCACCCACGGCGAGCAGCCACCAGGCCTGACGTGCTGCCAGTGCGGCACCTTGCGCACCGGGAATTTCGGGCGGCAAGCCCATGGCCGGGGCGACATAGAAGCTCAGATAGCCGGCCAAGCCCCAGAGCAGCCCATGAACCGGCGACAGCCGAACCGCGCCGCGCCAGCGCTGAACGCCGGCCATCATCGCCAGCGCCAGCAAGCCGAAGCCGAACGCGGTCAGGACATTCGCCAGGGCGGTAAAGGCGGTCCGCTCGAAACCTGCGGCCGGCGACCATTCGGCCGCGCCGTGATCATGATCGCCATGAGCATCGGCTGGCGCGGCCGTGGCGATTCCATCGGCGTGTGAATGTGCGGAGGTCGGCGAACTGGCGTGATGCAGCGCGTGATCATGACCGGGTGCCCCGTGCGGTGGCGGTGCAACGGCCACCACCGCCGGCATCCCGGCGGCAGTCGCTTCAAAGCGTTCCGCCGCCGCGATCAGCGGCACCACCTGCCAGCGTTGCACCGCCGACAGGAATAGGCCGGCCAATGCGCCGACGAGCAGCGCGCACAGCACCAAACGTCGAAACAGCATGGGCGGCTCAGTGGCAGGGGAAGGAGTGCGAATGACGACCGTCGTGGGCGGCGTTATGCACCGACGCCGAGGTCGCGAATCCGGCAGCGTAGATCATCACCAGACCGAGCACCGCGGCAGCGGCGATCTGCATGACGGCGGAAATGGCGCGACGGCCGGTGGCGTTGTGGATTAGAACTTGCGCTTGTTGCATGACGACTCCTTGGCGTGGTTAAAGCGACAGCAGTCTTTCCTGCTTGCGTGAGATCGAATCGCCCGACCGAGCCGGACGACGGTTGATAACAGTTATGACACGTCCGGGCCTGAGCCCGCTTCCGAGTACTGCTTATGCCATCCACGACCCGAGGCGCTTTGCGGCGGTTGCGAGCCGCATCCCTGAAGCATCGAAGACCCTGCAGGTAGTTGATGATTAAATTGTGTGCGCTTCAAATAAGGCTGTCCATGATTATTTTCCGATGCCTTCCATAGGAATTGGCTATGTTCCGGAAGCTTGCCGCGACTTCTCCGGCAGATGGCCCAATGGCTGGGTTCCGCGCGTAGCGGTGTCGCATTGCACATCCGGCCAATCCGGCGTCGATCAAGGAATACCGTCAAATGTTCCTTGACGCATATATTATGCATAGGCATATATTAGAAAATATGAATACTCAGCTTATGTTCGACGCCGTCGCCGATGCCGCGCGCCGCCGCATTCAAGGCGGATCTCAAACGGCTGCACGTCATGAACGGACGCCCGGAGCGTTGCGCGGCCTGAACGAGAGAAAGGGACACCGTGACTGCCTTGACTGAAGCCGGCCGCAGTCCGCGCCGCCCACCCTGGGTTTGGCTGGGATTCGGCTTTGTCACGTGGATCGCGGCCTACGCCAGCCAGCCGGCCGGCTACGTCGGCGCCGTCATCCACGGTTAGGTGCCGCAGGATTTCATGGCCTCGATCCTGGGCAGGGGTGCGCCGTGGTGGTCGCTACCTGTTGCGGTGCTGCTCGGCGTGCCGCTGTACAGCAATGCTGCAGGCATCCTGCCGCACGTCGACCGCCAAAGACGCTGCGGTCCAACTGGAAAAGGTCGAAGACCTGCAGCAGATCATGATCCATGGCGTGATGAGCAGTGGTGATCGACGGCAGGGTGGTCCACGCCGGGGCGTGCCGACGCGGGCCAAGGTGGAAAGCTGGTTCTGGGCCTTGTCACAAATCCTCACAATCGGCCGCTTGAATCTCGAAAGGATTAGGCTACGCTGATATTGAAGTTGGATAGATATTCACGCACTGCTAAATTGACCAAAGGAGATTTTCATGAAACTACGACACATTGCGCTGCTGGCTGTTCTGGGCGCATCGCTTGCATCCCCCGCTTTTGCGCAACCCGCCGGCGGTCCGGGCATGGGGCCGGGCGGCGGCATGGGCATGCGTTTCAACTTCGACAAGGACAACACGCCCGGCTGGGCGCTGATGAATGCCGAAGAGCGCGCGGCTCATGGCACCAAGATGCGCAACGCCAAGACCTACGACGAATGCAAGTCTCTGCAGACCGAGCATCACCAGGCCATGGAAGCCCGCGCCAAGGAGAAGGGCGTGACGCTGCCGGCGCCGCGCTACAACGGTTGCGACCGTATGAAGGTTCGCGGCTTCTTCAAGTAATCGACAGCGTGCCGCATGCCATGGCGGGTTCCGCCGCCCGATGAGCGAGCATACACATCACCACGGCCCGGCCAGCTTCAGCCGGGCCTTTGCCATTGGCATCGCGCTGAACATCGCCTTCGTGGCGACGGAGGCTTTCTACGGCTGGCGGGTGGGCTCCCTGGCGCTGCTGGCCGATGCCGGACACAACCTGTCGGATGTCGCCGGGCTGGTGCTGGCCTGGGGGGCCGCACTGGCAGCGGGCCGGCTGCCCGACCACCGCCACACCTATGGCTGGCAGCGTGCCTCGATCCTCGCCGCTTTCGCCAATGCCGTGCTGTTGCTGGTGGCCATGGGCTCGCTGCTGTGGGAAGCCGGCCATCGGCTGCAGGCGCCGCACCCGACCGACGGCATCACCATCATGATCGTCGCCGCCGTCGGTGTGCTGGTCAATGGCGCCACCGCCGCGCTGTTCATGGCGGGCGGCAAATCCGACATGAATATTCGCGGCGCCTTCCTGCACATGGCCGCCGACGCCCTGGTCTCGCTCGGCGTGGTCGCCGCCGGCGCGCTCTATCTATGGACCGGCTGGGCCTGGCTCGATCCGGTCACCAGCATGGCGATTGCATTGGTGATCATCGCCGGCACCTGGAGCCTGTTTCGTCAGTCGCTGCACCTGCTGTTCGACGGCGTGCCGGAAAGTGTCGCCCTCGTCGAGGTGGATGCGCTGCTGCGCGCCCTGCCTGGGGTCAAAGGCGTGCATGATCTGCATGTCTGGGCCATGAGTACCACCGAAATCGCTCTGACGGCGCACCTGGTCATGCCCGGCGGACACCCGGGCGACGCCTTCCTCGAAAAAATTGCCCACGACTTGCACGATCATTTTCACATCACGCATCCGACGATACAGATCGAATTCGACGATCCGAATCACGGTTGCGCCCAACCCCTCGATATCCCCTCGCCATGACTGCAGCCAACGGCAAGCTGTTTCAGCCGCATCCCTAGTAGTCAGTCAACAAGGGAAAGGCGCAAGGAAAAGGCGCAAGGAAAAGGCGCATTCCCTGTAGGAGCGAGCTTGCTCGCGATAAGCCGTTGTCGCGAGCAAGCCCGCTCCTGCATCCATCGGTTTCAACATGTCTGCGTACTAGCCGCGGCCGGCAGACCGACAAGGAATCAGCCGGGGCGAATCCCGCTTGACGCACCTCGCTGCCGCCGATAAGATAGTAACCAATTACTATCTTATCGAACTGAACCATGGTGCACAACGAATCCAGACCGCGCAACCTTCCGGCAGACCAGCGGCGGGCGGTCACCGTCGAAGCCGTCATCGAACTGACGGCCGAGCGGAATCCGGGCGACATCACCACGGCGGCGATTGCGCAGCACATGAATCTCACGCAGGGTGCGCTGTTCCGCCACTTCCCGAGCAAGGATGCGATCTGGCAGGCGGTCATGGAATGGGTCGCCGAGCGACTGCTGCAGCGCGTGGATAAGGCCATGCAGGACGCGGAATCGCCGCTGCGGGCGCTGGAAGCGGTGTTCATGACCCATATCGAGTTCGTCGTCGCGCATCCCGGCGTGCCGCGGCTTTTGTTCGGCGAGTTGCAGCGGGCCGAGGACACGCCCGCCAAGCGCATGGCGCGCACCTTGATCGGTGCCTACAGGAAGCGCCTGAGCGGCCTGATCGAAGAGGGAAAGGCCTGCGGCGAAGTGGCATCGGAAGTCGATACCGCGGCGGCCGTCGTCGCCTTCATCGGCAGCATCCAGGGCCTGGTGATGCAATCGCTGCTGAGCGGCAAGGCCCGGCAGATGCGCGCCGACGCGCCGGGTGCCTTTGCCATTTACCGCCGCGGCATCGGGAGCGTCGAATGAAGCCGAATCGCCTGCTGCAATGGCTGGCCGTCGCCGCCCTGATTTTCGGCCTCCTGACCATCGTCAGCGGCGGCCGGGTCCTGTTCGGCGGAGCCCAGGCGCGCGACGAAGCGGGCAACATCGTGCCCTTCGTGCTCTGGTTCAACTTCGTCGCCGGTTTTGTCTATGTCGCCGCCGGCGCCGCCTTGCTGTCGGCCTGGCGCGGCGGTGCCCGGCTGGCGCTGTTTCTGGCCGTGTCCACCGTTCTGGTGTGCCTCGCCTTCATGGCACATGTCGTGTCCGGCGGCGCCTACGAAATGCGCACCGTCGGCGCCCTGTCGATCCGCGCGTTGTTCTGGATCGTGATCGCCGCGCTTGCGCTGCGCGCAGCCAAAGCAACTTCAGTCTGGAGCTGACCCTGATGAAATCCCTGCTCAGCCGACGTTCCGCTTTCATCCTCGCCGGCATCGCGCTGGTGGCCGGCTTTGTCTGGGTCATCGCGCGCAGCGGGCCGCTGGCTCCGCTGCGGGTCACCGTGGCGCAGGTGGCGCGCGCCGACCTTTCTCCGGCGCTGTTCGGCATCGGCGTGGTCGAAGCGCGCCGCAGCTACCTGGTCGGTCCGACCAGCGCCGGCCGCGTGCGCCGGGTTGCGGTCGATGTCGGCGAAGCGGTCACCGCCGGCCAGTTGTTGGCCGAGATGGATCCGGTCGACCTCGATCAGCGTCTGTCCGCCACCGGTGCCGCCGCCGCGCGCGCGGCGAAGGCGATCGACACCGCGGCGGCACAGTTGAGCGACAGCGTCGCGCGGCGCGAAGTGGCGGCCGCCAATGCGCGCCGCTATGACGACCTGGGCAAGAAAGGCTTCGTCAGTTCCAGCGTCACCGAAGGCAAGTCGCAGGAACTGAAATCCGCGGCCGCGCAAGTGACGGCAGCCGAAGCCGGCCTGTCCGGCGCGCGCCAGGATCTGGCGCGGCTCAATGCCGAACGCGAAGGCGCGCAGCAGCAGCGCGCCAACCTGCGCCTGCTGGCGCCTGCCGACGGCGTGGTGACGGCGCGCGATGCCGAGCCCGGTTCGACCGTCGTCGCCGGCCAGGGCGTGCTGCGGATGGTCGCGGCGGACAGCCTGTGGATCAAGCTACGCCTCGACCAGCAGCGCTCGGCGGGCCTGCAAGTCGGCTTGCCGGCCGAGATCGTGCTGCGTTCCCAGCCGGGCAGGGTGCTGGCCGGCAAGGTCGCGCGCATCGAAATGCTGAGCGACAGCGTGACCGAGGAGCGCATCGCGCAAGTGAGCTTCGATGCATTGCCGAAGGATGTTTCGATCGGCGAAATGAGCGAAATCACCCTGCGCCTGCCGGGCATCAGGCAGGCTCTGGTGGTGCCCAGCGCCGCCCTGCGCCAGCGCGACGGCAAGACCGGCGTCTGGGTCCATGTGGGCGACTCATTGCGCTTCGTCGCGGTCAAGCCGGGAAGCAGCGGCGCCGACGGCAGGGTGCAGATACTCGAAGGCCTCAAGGAAGGCGATGCGGTGATCGTGCATAGCGAGCGCGAGATCGGCGAAGACAGCCGGATTCGTGTCGTTCCGGCGATCGCCGCCAGCGGCTCCTGAGTCCGCCATGATCAGCCTCGCCGGTCGCGACATCCTGCATTCCTGGGGCAAGTTCGTCCTCACCGGGATCGGCCTCGGCCTGCTGATCGGCGCCACGCTGACCATGGCCGGCGTCTATCGCGGCATGGTCGATGACGCGCAGGTATTGCTGACCAACAGCGGGGCCGACATCTGGGTGGTGCAGAAGGACACGCAGGGACCCTACGCCGAAGCCTCGAACATCAGGGACGACGTTTACCGCGGCGTGCTCGGCTTGCCCGGCGTGGCCCAGGCCGCCAACGTCACCTACCTGACCATGCAGGTGCTGCATGGCGACCGCGAGAGCCGCAGCATGGTGGTCGGCTTCGAGCCGGGCCAGCCCGGCGAGCCGACCTATCTGGTGGCCGGGCGGCGCCTGCTGCGCGGTCATTACGAGGCCATCGCCGACGTCAAGGCCGGCTTCCGTCTCGGCGAGCGCATCCGCATCCGGCGCCACGACTACGAGGTGGTCGGACTCACGCAGCGTACCGTGTCCTCCGGCGGCGACCCGATGGTCTTCATCCCGATCAAGGATGCGCAGGAGGCGCAGTTCCTCAAGGACAACGACGCCATCATCGCCGACCGCGCCCGCACGGCGGCCAACCCGGCGCTGAACCGTCCCGGCGTGCCCGGCCTGCTCGACGCCGTGAATGCCGCGCAGACCGTCAATCACAGCGTCAACGCGGTACTGGTGAAAGTTGGCGCTGGCAGCACGGCGGAAAGCGTGGCGCAGGAGATCCGTCGCTGGAAGCATCTGCAGGCCTACACCCGCGTGCAGATGGAAGAGATCCTGGTGGCCAAGCTGATCGCCACCTCGGCCAAACAGATCGCCATGTTCCTCGCAATCCTGACTGTCGTCAGTGCCGCGATCGTCGCCTTCATCATCTACACCATGACCCTGGGCAAGATCCGCGAAATCGCGGTGCTCAAGCTGATCGGCACGCGCAACCGCAGCATCGCCGGCATGATCCTGCAGCAGGCGCTGGGCCTCGGCCTGATCGGCTTCATCGTCGGCAAGATCGCGGCCACGCTGTGGGCGCCGGCCTTCCCCAAATACGTGCTGCTGGAAAGCGGCGACGCCCTGCGTGCCTTCATCGTCGTCATGCTGGTGTGCACGCTGGCCAGCACGCTGGCGATCCGCGCCGCGCTCAAGGTCGATCCGGCCGAAGCGATCGGGGGCTGAGATGGATGCAGGCATCCACATCGAAGGCCTCAGCAAGCGTTACGGCGCGGGCGATACCGCCGTCGATGCGCTGAAGGAGGTGAACATGAGCATCGCGCCGGGCGAGGTGGTCGGCCTGGTCGGTCCCAGCGGCTCGGGCAAGACCACGCTGCTCAAGTGCCTCGGTGCGGTGATCGAACCCACGCGCGGCCGCATGACCCTGGGCGGCGAAGTGATCTACGACAGCGAGCAGGGCGGCTGGAAAACCAAAGACCTGCGCGCCTTGCGGCGCGACCGCATCGGCTTCATCTTCCAGGCGCCCTACCTGATTCCCTTTCTCGACGTCACCGACAACGTGGCCCTGCTGCCGATGCTGGCCGGCCGTGCCAACGGGGTTTCGCGTGCGCGTGCGCAGGAACTGCTGCAGGCGCTCGACGTCGCCCATCGCGCCAGGGCGCAGCCGAGCGAACTCTCGGGCGGCGAGCAGCAGCGCGTGTCGATCGCGCGCGCCCTGGCCAACCAGCCGCCGGTGATCCTCGCCGACGAACCCACGGCGCCGCTCGACAGCCAGCGCGCGCTGGCCGTGATGCGCATCCTCAACCAGATGGCCAGCCAGTACCAGACCGCGATCATCGTCGTCACCCACGACGAGAAGATCATCCCCATCTTCAAGCGCATTTATCACATCCGCGATGGCAGGACAGTCGAGGAGGCGGGCGAAGGACGGCAGATTTCCTGAGCAAGCTGGATCGCGGCGCCCCGCGGCATGGGTCGTGGCCGAAACCGGCGACGATCCTGTTCCATCTGTTTGCGCGTATATACGCCGTCGTGTATATTTAACGCGATGGAAGCCCAAGCCCTGTTCGACACCCTCGCCGACCCGACGCGGCGGCGCATTCTGGCCCTGCTGCTGGCGCGGGACGAACTTTGCGTCTGCGAGCTGACCACCGCGCTCGAAGAAATCCAGCCCAAGATCTCGCGCCACCTGGGCGTCATGAAGGGCGCGGGCCTGGTCACGTCCCGCCGCGAAGGCACCTGGATGCATTACCGGATGGCGAAGCTGCCGTCCTGGACCGCGGCGCTGCTCGGCCCGCTGGCGACGGGGGCCGTGCCCGAATTCAAGGCTGACATGAAGCGCCTCAAGATCGTATCCGGTCGCACCGAACGCTGCGCCGACTGAACCTGGAGACCTGGATGAACAAGCTGTATTTCCTGCTGCTCGCTGTCGTGCTGAACCTGATCGTTCCCGCCGCTTTCGCCGCCGACAAGCCCGACTTCCTGGTCGATGCCGACTGGGTCGCGGAGCGACTCAAGGACCCCAAGCTGGTGGTGCTCGAAGTGCGCTACCACCCGCATCGCCACGCCACCGTCGGCCACATTGCCGGCGCCGTGCAGGTGCAGCGCTTCGCCGATCTCGGCGCCAACGACGAAGCGCCGATCATGCGTTTTCCTTCCCGCGCCGCCTTCCAGGCCACGTTGCGGCGCTGGGGCGTCGACGACGATTCCACCGTCGTGGTCTATGACGATTCCTCGACCGCGCTGGCCTCGCGCGTGATGTTCCTGCTCGACCTCTACGGCTTCGACATGCAGCGCGTCAAGCTGCTCGACGGCGGCACCATCGGCTGGACCGGCTTCAACGAGCTGAGCAAGACGCCGACGCCAAAGCGCGCGCCGGGCAAGGTGAGGCTGAAAGCCGCGCCGGCCGCCGCGATGGTCGGCTGGACAGATGTCTATCGCCGCGTCGTCGCCGGCCGCGAGCTGGGCATCACGCTGCTCGACGCCCGCCCGGCCGACATGTACGAGGGCAGCCGGATCCAGCATTCGGTGCAGGGCGGCCACATACCCGGCGCCATCAACATCGTCAGCCTGCAGGGCGTCGATGACCAGTCGCAGCAGTGGAAAACCCTCGCCGAGCTGGCCGCGATCTACAAGGACCTGCCGCGCACCGGCACCGTCATCGCCTACTGCCATGACGGCTTCCGCTCCACTTTGGCCTGGCTGCAACTCAAGGCGCTGGGCTACCCGGACGTACGCGTCTACAACGGCGGCTGGAGCGACTGGGACCGCACCCTGACCCTACCCGTAGTAAAAGGCGGCAAGCCCTTCGACGCCGATTTCGAACTTTGAGGAGCGCAAGTCGATGAGCAGGACCTTCAAAGTGCTGGTGCTGTGCACCGGCAATTCGGCGCGCAGCATCCTCGGCGAGATGCTGTTCAGGCATCTGGGCCGCGGCCGCATCGAGGCGTATTCGGCCGGCAGCAAGCCGGGCGGCGCGGTCAATCCGGTGGCGATCGAAACGCTGCAAAAGCACGGCGTGCCCTGCGCGGGCGCGCGCAGTAAGTCCTGGGATGAGTTTGCCGTAGCGTCAGCGCCAACTCTTGATTTCATCTTCACGGTCTGCGGCAATGCCGCGCAGGAGACCTGCCCGGTCTGGCCCGGCCACCCGGCCACCGCGCACTGGGCCATACCCGACCCGGCGCGCGTCGAACCCATGGCAGCGCGCCGCGCGGCTTTCGAGCAGGCCTACCAGTCGCTCAGGCAGCGCATCGAAGCCTTCCTCGCCCTGCCGCTGGAATCCATGAGTCGCGAAGAAGCGCTCGCCGCGGCACGGCGCATTCATACGGAAGAGTAAGCCATGTCCGCCCAATGTGAAGTCGCCATCAAGCAGTCGGCCGGAAAGGAAGGCAACGGCGCGATGTCCAGCTTCGAGCGCTACCTGACGGTCTGGGTTTTTCTCTGCATCGTGGTCGGCATCGCGCTCGGCCAGTGGTTGCCGGCGCCTTTCCAGATGCTGGGCAAGCTCGAAGTGGCGCGCGTCAATTTGCCGGTCGGCCTGCTGATCTGGGTCATGATCATCCCGATGCTGGTCAAGGTGGATTTCGGTGCGCTGCACGAAGTCCGCAACCATGTCAAAGGCATCGGCGTGACGCTGTTCGTGAACTGGCTGGTGAAGCCTTTCTCGATGGCCTTCCTGGCCTGGCTGTTCATCCGCAACGTCTTCGCGCCCTACCTGCCGGCCGACCAGCTCGACAGCTACATCGCCGGCCTGATCCTGCTCGCCGTCGCGCCCTGCACCGCGATGGTCTTCGTCTGGAGCCGGCTGACCAATGGCGACCCGCTGTTTACATTGTCACAAGTCGCGCTCAACGACAGCATCATGATCGTCGCCTTCGCCCCGCTGGTGGCCTTCCTGCTTGGCATCTCGGCCATCACCGTGCCCTGGGACACGCTGTTCACCTCGGTCGTGCTCTACATCGTGATCCCGGTGATCCTGGCCCAGGTTTGGCGCAAGTCGCTGCTCAAGCAAGGACAAGCGCATTTCGACGCGACCATGGAAAAAATCGGCCCCTGGTCGATCGGCGCGCTGCTGGCCACCCTGGTGCTGCTGTTCGCCTTCCAGGGCAAGGCCATCATCGAGCAGCCGCTGATCATCGCGCTCCTGGCGGTACCTATCCTGATCCAGGTCTTCTTCAATTCGGCGCTGGCCTACTGGCTCAACCGCGCCGTCGGCGAAAAACACAACGTCGCCTGCCCCTCGGCCCTGATCGGCGCCAGTAACTTCTTCGAACTCGCGGTGGCCGCCGCCATCAGCCTGTTCGGTTTCGAATCCGGCGCCGCGCTGGCCACCGTGGTCGGCGTGTTGATCGAAGTGCCGGTAATGCTGCTGGTGGTCAGGGTGGTCAATGCCAGCAAGGGCTGGTACGAACGCAGCGATCAATGAGCCATGCGCTGCCTGACCGACGCCTGGAACGCCCACGAAGCCGAGCTGCGCCGCTTCCTGCGCCATCGTGCGCGCAGCGAGGCCGAGGGCGACGATCTGCTGCAGGAAGTTTTTCTGCGCGCGATGCGCCGGCCCAACGGCCTGTGCGGCCTCGATAGCCCGCGCGCCTGGCTGTTCCATGCCGCACGCAACCTGCTGATCGACCGCCTGCGATTGGCCCGCGACCAGGTGCCGCTGCCCGAGGATCTGGCCGCCGAACCCGCAGCCGTGCTGGCGCCGGTCGATGGCCTGGCGCAGTGCCTGCCGCGCGTGCTGGCCGAACTGGCGCCCGAAGACCGTGACGCGATCACCTGCTGCGACATCGAAGGCATGAGCCAGAAAGATTACGCCGCCCGCCTCGGGCTCAGCCTGCCGGGCGCCAAATCGCGCGTGCAGCGGGCTCGCGCCCGGCTCAAGGCGCGCCTGACGGTCGCCTGCCAGGTCAAGTTCGACACCGACGGCGCTGTCTGCTGCTTCGTCCCGCGCCCGCCCGAAGCCTGACCACGCGGCGCCGTTCTGTGCGGATTGTGTGGCGGACCGTGGGGCGAACCGTAGGGCGGACTGTAGGGCGGACTTCAGTCCGCCATCGTAGGTCGGCCGACTGAAGTCGGCCCTACAAAGGTCGCAGCACTTGCGAAGCGGACCACGAGTGCAGCGCTCAACTGGCATCGCCCGTCCATGAGCCCAGGACGCCGAGGCGTCTGGATTGAAACCTCGACTCCAATCCCTGTCCCCTTGGTCAAATACAAGCAAAATGGGTGTAAATGGCTTGATCAATGCGCCGATCGCCCATGACAGAAGCTCTGGAAGAATGGGTGTAAATGGTTGTAGTATTGGTGCCCATGATCCGATCCCATGCTGTCCAGATAACTCCAGAGATCCTGAGCCTCATCGCCGGCATCGATGAGTTCAAGGGGGCTTGGCGCGCGCTTGGCTCACTCGCGCCCGATCGACTTTCGGCTTTGCTGCGGGTCGCCACCATCGAAAGCATCGGATCGTCGACGCGCATCGAGGGCAGCAAACTGTCGGACCGCGAGGTCGAGCGCCTGCTGTCCAGGCTGCAGATCAAGTCCTTCGAAACGCGCGACGAGCAGGAGGTGGCCGGCTACGCCGGGGTCATGGAACTGGTCTTCACGTCCTGGCCGGACATTGCGCTGACCGAGAACCACATCAAGCAACTGCACCGCGACCTGCTGAACTACAGCGAAAAGGATGCCTGGCACCGGGGCAACTACAAGACCTCCACCAACAGCGTGGTCGCCTTCGACGAAGACGGCAAACAACTCGGCGTGGTGTTCGAAACCGCAACGCCCTTCGACACACCACGCCTGATGACCGAGCTGGTCACCTGGTTCAACGCAGAGCGCAGCGCGGCAAGGCTCCACCCGCTGCTGCTGATCGGCATTTGGGGCGTGGTGTTTTTGGAGATACACCCCTTCCAGGACGGCAACGGCCGCCTGAGCCGGGTATTGACCACGCTGCTGTTGCTGCAGGGCGGTTATGCCTACGTGCCCTATAGTTCGCTGGAAAGCGTGATCGAGCAGAGCAAGGAAGCCTACTACCTCGCGCTGCGGCAGACGCAAGGGACGATCCGGACCGAGTCGCCGAACTGGCAACCCTGGCTGGTCTTCTTCCTGCGTGCGCTGGCCGAGCAGGTACGACGCCTGAATCGCAAGGTGGAGCGCGAAAAAATCGTGCTGGCCGCATTGCCCGAACTCTCGCTGCAGATCGTCGAGTTCGCGCGGGAGCATGGACGCATCACCATGGGCGATGCGATTCGGCTGACCGGCGGCAATCGCAACACGCTCAAGCAACATTTCCGGGCCCTGGTGGAGCAAGGCCACCTCGGTCAGCACGGCGCCGGCAGGGGCGTCTGGTACGAGTTGCGATAGGGGGAAGTTCATGCCCAGTACTCGCCAACAAAGCAATTTTTCGCAACTCAAGGCCCACGACGAGCAGTTGGGCGATTGGGCTTGTTCGCCCGTCGCCGACATTCCGCATTAGCCCTCGCATAGTGGGGCGGACCGGCCGGACCGTAGGGCGGTCTGTAGGGCGGACCGTAGGGCGGACTTCAGTCCGCCAACCACCCCGGCCAACTGAATGAAGTCGGCCCTACAACGGTCGCAGCACCTGCGAAGCGGAGCAGGTAAGGGGCGGCTGATGTCTCCGCATCCGGAGCACGCAATCGACAAGCGGATTGCGGCAATCGCCGCGATTCACGACTTGACGGTGGTCATTCGCAATGTCGATGATTTTCGCGGCACGGGCGCAAGACTTCAAAACCCCTTCATGTGATCGCGGCGATGACCTGGACGTCGACCTCAATAGCTGTTTTGTTCAATACTGAAAGTTGGCGCTGGCGACACGGCGGCCAGTCGGCCTGAACGGACGCTGGCTACTGAAAGCGGTTTAGGCTGCTATGAATTGCTTGGCGGACACTCCACGATCAACCGGCTTGCCGTCATGCCGGTGCCAACTCTTGGCTTCAGTAACCAAACCGCGCTGCCAACCCCTCAAGCGTCATGTTCTCCACAATCTCGTCATGCGGAATCAGCACATAGCGCCACGGCTTGCCGCCATAACTCGCCGCATGGTCTGAAGCATTCGCGCACCACTTGACGGCGGCTTCCTTCTTGGCAATGACAATGGAGTCTTTCAGCTCTGCTCGCTTCTTGGGTTCCAGCATGTAGATCGTTGCAACGGTTTCAGCAACGAAGTCAGGCTGGTATTCCGGATGATCCGCCCCGTTCTGGTAGTAAATCTGGAACTGGCCCTTGGCGGGCTTAAACCACTTGAGTGAATCGCGCTCCAGAATCACCGCCAGCTCGCGCTCCGAGTTGGAATTGAACTTCTGTACCGCATAGAGACAGCGCTGGAAGCCGCCGAACAGGTACTTCGCCATGTTGCTCTTGTCGGCCGGCTCCACCCGGTAGTTAGCAGTCGGTTCCTGGACGGAATGCGAGTAGGCGCTCTGCTTCAGCTCGGTATAGCCCTTGCTGATTTTCACCTCATAGCCGGCCACCTCCTCCCAGTAATGCGCCTGCATCTGGGAGTGAATATATTTCGCAATAGGCTGCTGGTAACAGCGCAGTACCTTGCGGGTGTCCTCCTCGGACAAGTAAGTCTTGAAATGCTGCACGGTCTGGGTGGCCAAGTCATAGAGCAGATCGGCGTGTTCGTCGTAGGAAACATCGTCGAAATCCACCAGGCCGCTGACGACATAGTTTTCCAGCCGCGCTTCGTCGATGCCGCCACGGCCGACCGACACCACTTCCAGTTGATTGGTGCGCAGGTGCTGTATCCAGAGCTCGTCGGACACCGCCGGGTACTTCAAGGTATCCAGCTTCAGCACGAAGGCTTTGAAGCCCGACTTCACTTCGCCCTTGGGCACCACCAGAATGCGCGGTATGTCGATCGTCTGCTGCGTGACCAGTTCGACCGTCTTCGCCACCACGGCGGCAAAGTCCGGCTTCTCCGTCACCCCGTCCAGTTCCAGTTGAGTCGGCTGATGCTGCTCCTCGACCGCCTTGACAATGGCGGCCTGAATTTCGGGCTTCTTCAGGTACTCGATGGTAGGCAATGTCAGCGGCTGGTTTTCCAGCTTGCGGATGACCTCGTAGGTGATCTGAGCGACCTTCTGCTCTTCCGGCTTGGTGAAGACCGGCGCCTGATCCTGCCCGGCCACCGTTGTGCTGCTGGTCGCGTGGTCAGGCGTCAAGCCCAGCTTGGTCGCCAGTTGCGATTGCGACACGACCGTGGTCGTTTTCTGACCAAGATCATCCGCATCCAGCACCAGGGTCTGCAAATGAATTGTCGACTCCGGCTTGTTGGCCTCGGCGATGATTTCCTGAAACTTGTCATGGGCGACGATGTTCAGCCGATCCACGGCCGTCACGCCCGTGCGCTTGCCGTAGGGCAGGCGCAGGCCGCGCCCGATGGACTGCTCGATGAGAATGCGGGCATTGGCCGCCCGCAGCGGCACGATGGTGTAGAGGTTGGTCACGTCCCAGCCTTCCTTGAGCATGTTGACGTGAATCACGATCTCCGTCGGCTCGTCGGTGTGCTCCACCTTGAGCAGGCGGCCGATCATCTCTTCTTCTTCTGCGCCGGTCTTGCTCGAATCCACCTGGATAACTTTGTCGCGATAGCGCCCTTCGAAGAATTTGTCCGACTTGATCCACTCGGATAGCTGCCCGGCATGAGTGGTGTCGCGGGCAATCACCAGCAGGAAGGGCTTGACGATGGGGTTCTCGCTCTCGCGGGCGTAGGTCTCCAGTTCCACCTTCACGCTTTCATGCAGGCGCACGCCGTCTTCCAGCTTCAGGCGCTCGATTTCCTCCGCCGACATGCCGGCCGGGTTGAAGTTCTTGCGCGTGACCACGGCCGGTTCCTTGACGAAGCCATCGGCCATCGCCTTGCCCAGCGGATAGTCGACGATCACGTTCTTGAACGCCACCGCGCCGCGCGGAGTTTCCACAAACGGTGTGGCGGTCAGCTCCAGCCCCAGGATCGGCTTCAGTTCGTTGATGGCACGAATGCCGGCGCTGGCGCGGTAGCGATGCGACTCGTCCATCAGCATCACCAGATCGGGCAAGCCGGCCAGATAGTCGAAGTAGCTCTCGCCGATGTATTCCGAAAGCCGCTTAATGCGCGGCGACTTGCCGCCGCGCACCTCGGAATTGATCTTGGAAATGTTGAAGATGTTGATCCGCACGCCGCCAAAAAGCGTGCCGCTGCGCGGGTCATGCTGATCGTAGTTATCGCCGGTGATGATGGAAGGCGCATTGATGGCGAATTCGGCGATACCCCGAAACACGTACTTGGGATGATTGCGGTCGCTGAAATCGACTTTCAGCTTGTTGTAGATGGTCAGGTTCGGCGCCAGCACGAAGAAGTTGTCGATGCCGTGCGCCAGGTGCAGATAGCTGATGAAGGCGCCCATCAGCCGCGTCTTGCCCACGCCGGTGGCGAGCGCGAAGCACAGCGAGGGAAAGTCACGCTCGAAATCCGTCACCGACGGGAACTCACTGCGGATCGCCTCCAGCATGGCCGTAACATCCGCCCCCTTTCCCGGTGGGGCAATCTCCGTAATGCGGTCTAAGATTTCCAGCGAGCGGCGCTGCGGATGACGCAGGCTCAGGCGGCCGGCGATGGCGTTGACGTGGCGGTTCATGACTGCTCCCTGTTTTTTTTGGGCTTCGCGGGAGCCTTCGAATCCTTCTTGATCTTAGCCTTGTCTGGCAGCGGCGACAAAAACCGCAGTTCCCGCCGCAACTCGTCTTCAAGCTCCTCGACCGTCGGCAAGTAAAGCTGATAGCGGCTGGTGAAAATGTTGCGCTCCTGCTGCTCACCCAGCGTGTACTTCACCACGGCGTCATTCTTGTCCGGGCAGAGAATCAGGCCAATCGTCGGGTTGTCGCCCTCCGTGCGCCGTTCGCGGTCGTAGTAATTCACGTAGAACTGAATCTGGCCGAGGTCGGCATGGGTCAGCTTGCCAACCTTCAGGTCGATCAGCACGAAGCACTTCAGCACCGTGTGATAGAAGACCAGATCGATATAGAAGTGGTCGCCGTCGAGTGTGATGCGCTCCTGCCGGGAGACGAAGGCGAAACCCTTGCCCAGTTCCAGCAGGAAGGTTTCCAGCTTGCCGATCAAGGCCTGTTCCAGCTTCGACTCCACCAACTGGGGCGATTCCGGTAGATCGAGAAATTCCAGCACTACCGGGTCCTTGAGTGCATCGATGGGTCGCGTGATCTCGTGGCCCTGAACGGCCAATCGCATCAATCCTGCCTTGTCCCTACTCTTTGCCAGGCGGTCAAACAGCAGGCTGTTGATCTGTCGCTCCAACTCACGCGCCGACCAGGCATTGCGGATCGCCTCGATTTCGTAGAAGTCCCGCGCTTCGCTGCGGCTGACGCGCAGCAGCGTGCGGTAATGCGTCCAGGAAAGATTTGCGCTGAGTTGCCCCGGCGGCAAAGGGACACCCGATGCCAGTCCATGCGACGAGGGAAGGGGGAATTGCTGAAGGGCTTCCGAATTCCGACGCACTGTCTCGGAATTTGCTGCAGTGCCGGCGAGGTGGCCAGATTTCCGACGCGCCGCGTCGGAAATCTGCTCCGGGAGCAAGCGCGGATACTCCAGATAAAATCGCCGGAACAGTTCCAGATTGTCCACGCCGTAGCCCGCTTCGAACTCCGCCTTGAGACGAGCAGCCAGATCGGCAAGCAGTTCAGCGCCATATCCGGCCCGCTTCTTTCCTTGCTGTTCCTCCTCGACGATCTCTCGCCCGACCAGCCAGTTGGCGATCACCTGCGTCGTATTGACGGTGCGCGCGATGTTGCCGCGCGCCGCATCCAAAATTTCGCGCACCCGGCCATAGAGCGGGGGAATGGTCGTTGTGGCGGCAGCGATTTTCTTAGCCATGCTCAAGCCTCTCCATCGAAAAGGCCCTGCTGGCCAGGCTTCGGCGGCTCCTTGGGCAGATTTTCCACCTGCAGCGAGTAATCGTCGTGCCCCCACTCGCAGCG
This sequence comes from Sulfuritalea sp., assembly GCF_031426875.1. NCBI lineage: Bacteria > Pseudomonadati > Pseudomonadota > Betaproteobacteria > Nitrosomonadales > Sterolibacteriaceae > Sulfuritalea > Sulfuritalea sp. The sequence continues at coordinate 1,568 of NZ_JASJPC010000002.1, read as the reverse complement.
CGACAGTACCTGTTTGGGAATCTTCTTCACCGTCAGGTTCGAATAGGCATCGGCCTTGGCGCGGAAAGCGGTGCATAGCACCAGCAGCGACCGATCCGGCCCGACCTCGTCGGCGAGTTGCTGCAACTGCTCATGGGTCAGGCTGGCGGTGGTCACATAGACGAAATCGCGCTCGGTGGAATGGCCGTGCTGCCAATAGACCGCATCCGAAGGCGCGTAGCTGAAACCTTCCAGCTTGCATAACGCCTCGGCCAGCATGGCGGGGTTGTAGTCGTGGTTGATGACCCAGTTGCCCCACTTGTCCTTTTCCAGCAGCGAGGGCGCGAGTTTGTAATAGCGAAACCCGCCGCCGCCCTTCCAGTCCACCGCCTTGCTGATACCACCTTGATCTTCGCCGTCGATGACCTTTTGCAGGCGCGGAATGATGTGGGTATGGCAGTGCTCGCCCAGCTCGATCATGATCCAGCGTCGGCCCATTTTGTGGGCGACTGCGCCGGTGGTGCCGGAGCCGGCGAAGGAGTCGAGAACGAGGTCGCCGGGGTTAGAAGCAGCCTCCAGAATCCGCTTGATCAACCGCTCCGGCTTCGGAGTAATAAACATCTCGTCTGCGTCGGCTGAAACCGCACGCAGTTCATTCTTTGCCTCAGCATTGTGCCCCGCCTCATCGTGTGACCACCAGGTCGATGGAACAACACCTCCTTGAACTTCCGAAAGAAACCGCTTTTGTGCTGGTGTGTTGTCGCCCTTCTCGCCCCACCAGATGCGGTTATCGGTCTGCATTCCAAGAAACTTGTCTTCCGAGATACGCCAGTACGTTCCCTTTGGCGGGCCTTCAATTACTCGGCCAGAGGGGGATTTGATCGAATACAAACCTTTGCTGTAGTAATTTCGAGCTTGTATCGGGGTCGCCTTCCAAGGCCCACGAGGGTCGCTATCTGGATTCTTGTAGGCGTCGTCCTGTTTCGCCGTTCTCGGAAGATCATTTCGCCGCCACTTCTCTACATCTTTTGCATAAACAAGGATGTAATCATGCATTCCAGAAAAGTGTTTGGCTGTGTTCTTCGTCGTGTAAATTTTTTGCCAGACCACAGAGGTAATGAAGTTCGCCCGCCCAAACACCTCGTCACACATAACCTTCAGGTAGTGCGCCTCGTTGTCGTCAATCGTGATCCACAGCGATCCATCATCTGACAACAACCGCTTGATGATCTCCAACCGATCGCGCATCAGCGACAGCCAGATCGAATGCTCCACGCCGTCGTCGTAATGGGTAAAGGCGCTGCCGGTGTTGTAAGGCGGGTCGATGAAGACGCATTTCACCTTGCCGGAAAACTCCCCCTCCAGCGCCTTCAACGCCAGCAGGTTGTCGCCGAAGATCAGCCTGTTGTCGAATAAGTCGGCGCTGGCGACACGGTGCTTCGCGTGATAGCTCTTCGCCGGATCTTCCAGCAAAATGCGCGGCTCCAGCTTCGGCCGGTTCTCTTTGCCGATCCAGGTGAGTTCTAATTTTTGCTCACTGCTGTCCGGCTAAATCGCGAACAGATTCAATTGGTTGTTGATGATACTGC
>NZ_JASJPC010000001.1:0-110252 GCF_031426875.1 Sulfuritalea sp. | reverse complement strand
CCAGCCGGCTGCGGCGGCGCGACGCATGCGTCGCGAATTCCCGCCTCGCCCCCCTTGAAGGGGGAGGAGTTGGCGCTTCATGCGATTGCTCTGGGGCGAGGGCGCGGCGGGGCATCGTACCCATGATGTCAGGCGACGGCAGCCGCAGGCTTGGGCCAGATCCAGTGCTGCAGGCTGACCGGCACCGGCACCAGGGACATGGCCTCGGTCGGGCAGCGGTCGATGCAGGCGGCGCAGCCGGTGCAGGCCTCGCGGATCACGTTGTGGATCTGCTTCGCCGCGCCGACCACGGCATCCGTCGGGCAGGCCTTGATGCAGCGGCAGCAGCCGATGCAGATTTCCTCGGCCACCACGGCCAGCTTGGGGCCATCGTCGACCACGGCTGAGAGGTCGAGCTTGACGCCCAGCATCGCCGCCAGCGCTTCGGCCACCGACTTGCCGCCGGGCGGGCACAGCGTCGGCAGTGCCTCGCCGCGCGCCAGGGCCGCCGCCGCCTGGCTGCAACCGACATAGCCGCACTGGCCGCATTGCGAGCCGGGCAGCATGTCCTTCAGCTTGCCCTCGATCGGATCTTCCGCGACCGCCAGATAGCGCGCTGCGGTGCCCAGCAGGGCGCCGAGGGCGAGGCCCATCAGGGCGAGGGTTGCGACGGCTATGAGCATGGCATTCTCCTTTTGCTATCCGGTACTGATGCCCGAAAACCCCATGAAGGCCATCGCCAGCAGGCTGGCGACGATGAAGCCGAGCGGCGGGCCGGCGAACAGGCGCGGCACCTCGGCCAGTGCCAGGCGTTCGCGCAGGCCGGCGAAGATCACCATCACCAGGCTGTAGCCGAGCGCCGAGGCAAAGCCGAACAGCGTGGCGCCGAGGAAGCTCATGCGGCCTTCGACCAGCAGCAGGGCGACGCCGAGCACGGCGCAGTTGGTGGTGATCAGCGGCAAGTAGATGCCGAGCATCTGGAACAGGGCCGGCGAGACTTTCTTGATGGTCAGCTCGGTGAATTGCACGGCGCTGGCGATGACCAGGATGAAAGTCACGGTGCGCAGATAGCCCAGGCCGTAGGCGTCGAGCAGCCAGTGCTGCACGGCCCAGTCGGCCATCGACGACACCGTGATGACGAAGGTGGTGGCCAGGCCCATGCCCGCCGCCGTGTCGATGCGCGTGGTGACGCCCATGAAGGAACACAGGCCGAGGAAGCGGGCGAGGATCACGTTGTTCACCAGTGCCGCGCCTATCATCATCAGGGCGAAATCTTTCATGGCGAATTTCCAATCGAAAGTGTCATGGACGCTCCCTCCCCTTCAAGGGGAGGGTTGGGGAGGGGATGGGTCAAACTGGCGTGACACGTCGACGGAACGCCCGTTTCTTCCCCCATCCCCCTCCCGGCCGCTGCGCGGCCCACGGCTGGCTTTGCACAGCTAGCCGGCTGCGGCGGCGCGACGCATGCGTCGCGAATTCCCGCCTCGCCCCCCTTGAAGGGGGAGGAGATGCGCAGGAAGCGCGGCGCCAGATCGCCGCGTGCGGCCAGGCGCCGCGCGACCGTGCCTGCCGCCAGCAGCCCGACCACTAAGCCGGCCGCCATCGCCGCCATGGTGGCGAGGTCGCTCGCCCAAGCACTTTCGGCAATGCCGCCAGCCGTCAGCGCTGTTACCAGCGGCAAGCCATAGGCGGTCAGCGCGGCGCGGATCAGTGCACGCTCGGCGACGCCCACCACCACGCGCTCGCCGACATGCAGGTCGTCCGCGTTGTCCAGAGAAAAACGCCGCGCCGCGATGCGGTCGGTCACTGTGCCGATGCCGCCGGCCCCGGCCCCAGCGCCGCAACTCGAAGCCGAGGCGCAACTGCCGCAACTGCTGGTCTGTTCCGGTTCGAGCCAGGCCGTCGCGCCGTCGACGCCGACCACGCGGGCGATGCCTTCGACGGTATGCAGGTCACGCGACACTGTGCGCCCCTCCCATCTGGATTTCCTTGCCGGCGCGCAGGTCGACCATGCGCTTGACGACGACCAGCAGGCCGGTGACGAGGAAGCCGCCGGGCGGCAGGATCATCATCAGCACGCCCATGTCGGCCGGCAGCAGGCGCAGTTCGATGGCCTTGAAGGCCGGGCCGAGCAGCAGCGAAGCGTCGGCGAACAGGGTGCCGTTGCCGGTGATCTCGCGCACCGCGCCGATCGCGGTCAGCGCGATGGTGAAGCCCAGGCCCATGAACAGGCCGTCGAGGAAAGAGGGCAGCACCGGCTGCTTCGCGGCGAAGGCTTCGAGGCGTGCCAGCGGCAGGCAGTTGGAAACGATCAGCGGAATGAACAGGCCCAGCACCTTGTACAGCTCGTGCATCCAGGCGTTCATCGCCAGGTCGACCAGGGTCACCATGGCGGCGACGATCAGGATGTAGACGGGGATGCGCACTTCCGGAGTGATCAGCTTGCGGAACAGCGCGACCAGCAGGCTCGATGCCGCCATCACTACGGCGGTGGCCAGCCCCATGCCGAAGCCGTTGGTGGCGCTGGCGGTCATGGCCATCGCCGGGCACATGCCGAGCAGCATGCTGAAGACGCCGTTGTTGTCCCACAGGCCGTCCTTGACGATGGTCTTGTAATTGTTTGCCATGTCACGCCTCCGCTGGGCCGCCCCGAGGAGGCGTAGCGTCAAAACTTTGGAAGCCGCAAAGCGGCTGAACCGTAGTCACCCCTTTCCTTGGGAAAGGGGATGGGGGATAGGTTGTCATTTCGCCTCCGTGAGCGCGGTCTTGTTCGCGGCGAAGAACTCCAGGCCGTCGCGGATCGCGGCCAGCACGCCGCGCGGCGTGATGGTGGCGCCGGCGAACTGGTCGAACTGGCCGCCGTCCTTCTTCACCTTCCAGCGTTCGGCCGGCGGATTGCCCAGCGACAGGTCGTTGAAACGCAGGATCCAGTCGCCTTTCTTGACCTCGATCTTGTCGCCCAGGCCCGGCGTTTCCTTGTGCGCCAGCACGCGCACGCCGAGTACCTTGCCGTCGGCGGACAGCCCCAGCATCAGCTTCATCTCGCCGGCATATCCCGTGCCGTGGATCTCGTAGGCGACGCCGGTGACGCGGCCTGCCTTGCGTGCGCGATAAATCGTTATTTCGCGGCCGTGGGCGTTCTTCATCAGCAGCGTGTCGGTCACCGGATTGTTGTCGTGGAGAGTGGTGGGGATCACCTGGGCCAGCGAGTTCTGCCGGTCTTCGAGGGCGCGGGCGGCGATGTCGTCCAGCGTCAGGCGGTCGGTGACGGCCAGCACCAGGCCGAAGCCGAGGCAGAAGGCGCCGAGGATCACGCCATGCATCAGGCCGGGCGGCTTGATCGCGACGGTTTCGGGCTGGAGGGCGTGAGGGCTGTTCATGGTCTGACGAAGATTCCTTTGCCCATCGCTTCGCATCTTCCGTGCCACCGCATGTTGCGGCGCACACCAAAGCCGTGCATGCGCGCCCAAGTCCGCACCAGCATGGGGGTTTTCGCCTTGCCGGGACGCCTCGCCGTGTCGCCAGCGCCAACTCTTGGCTGTGTCGCAAGTCCTACAAAACACGGGGTAAATACTCCAAATCCAGCGTGAAATCAGACTCGGCACGGAACCTGCTGAATGGAGCGAAGACATTGGATCCGGAGATGGTGCGCCATGGCGAAGAAGCAACTTGAGACGGTGGGCGGTGGGGCTGAAGGCGCCGAGACCGCGGCGGCAATTCATCCGCGCGTATTCCAGCAGACCGTGGACCAGGCCGACATCGCGATTTCGATCACCGACGTCGGCGGCAACATCCTCTACGTCAATCCCGCCTTCTCCCGCGTCACCGGCTACGCCGCCGACGAGGCGGCCGGCCGCAACGAATCCATGCTGTCCAACAAGACCACCCCGCCCGAGGTGTACAAGTCGCTGTGGCAGAGCATTTCGCGCGGCGAAGCCTGGAGCGGGCGGCTGATCAATCGGCGGCGCGATGGCAGCAAGTACCTCGCCGAACTCTCGATTTCGCCGGTGGTCGATGCCGGCGGCGCGATCGTCAATTACCTCGGCATGCATCGCGACATCACCGCGATGCACCGCCTCGAATGCGAGGTGAAGAACCAGAAGGCGCTGATCGAATCGGTGGTCGATGCGGCGCCGATGGTGATCGCGGTGCTCGACGTCGATGACCGCGTGCTGCTCGACAACCAGGAATACAAGAAGCTGCAGGCCGACCTCGGCATGGCCGAGCCGGCACCGATGCTGATGACGGCGATCCGCGCCGGGCTGGAACTCGACACTGTGAAGGGGCGGCGCAATTCCGGCTATGCCTTCCTCGACCGCGAAGTGCGCCTCGACCTGCCGGGCGGCAAGCCGCCGCGCTGGTTCTCCTGTTCCGGCAGCCGCGTGCGCGAGGACGACAGCGGCGCCGACGCCTTCTTCGAGGGCGGCGGGCGCGACTACCTGCTGCTGGTAGCCAAGGAAATCACCGGCCTGCGCGCCGAGCAGGAAAAGGGCCGCGTCGCCGCGCTGCAAGTTGTGATGGCCGAGGAGGACCGCGTCTCGGCGCTGCGCGAGAGCCTCTCGGCGGCCACTTTCCGCCTCGAAGGGCCGCTCAACATGATGTCCTCGGTGGTCGGCATGCTGGCGCGGCGCAACGGCGACGCCGACCCGATGGCTGTGGCGCTGGCCGACGCGATGGCCGCCGGGCAGCAGGCGCTGGCCGAGTTGCGCGCCATGATCCCCGCCGAAACGCGCGAACCTGCCGGCGCCATCAACGTCAATGAACTGCTGCGCGACGTGCTCGACCTCAGTACCAAGCGCCTGCTGGCCTCGGGCGTCAGCGTCAACTGGAAGCCGCAGGCCATGCTGCCGACGCTGCAGGGTTATCCGAACCAGTTGCGTTCGATGTTCAAGGCCCTGATCGACAACGCCATCGAAGCCATGAGCGCGCGCGGCTGGCGCGAGCGCGACTTGTCCGTGATCACCCGGGCGCAACCCGGCGGCATCGACATCGTCATCGAGGACAGCGGGCCCGGCATTCCCGCCGGGCAGCAGCTCAAGGTGTTCGAGCCCTTCTACACCACCAAACGCGAAGGCACCGCCCAACGTGGCCACCTCGGCACCGGCCTTTCCGCCGCGCAGCAGGTTGCCGCCGATCACGGCGGCACGATAGAGGTCGACCCGGCCAAGCTGGGCGGCTGCCGCGTGCGCGTGCTGCTACCCGTGAAGCGTCGATCATGAGTGAACTGCGCTCGTCCACCCTGCTGCGCGCCCATTACGAGATGCTGTTCCGCGTCTCGCAGGCCTTGTCGCGCTCGCTGGATTTTCACCAGACCCTGCGCGAGGTGCTGCGCACGCTCGAAGTCACAGGCCATTTGAGCGGCGGCATGGTCGGCGTGGTCGATCCCGACAGCGGCGAGCTCGGCGTGCATGCCGTGCATGGCCTCGACAGCGAGGTTTACGAACCGGTGCGCTACCAGCCCGGCGAAGGCCTGGTTGGCATGATCCTCGAAGGCGGCCGCACCATCGCCGTCCAGCGCCTGGGCGACGAGCCGCGCTTCCTCAACCGGCTCGGCCTTTATGACAAGGAGCTTCCCTTCATCGCCGCGCCGATCCAGGTCGGCGGCGCGCTGCAGGGCGTGCTCGCGGTGCAGCCCGACGAGCCCGACGACGGCCTGCTCGCCGAGCGCGTGCGCTTCGTCGAAATGGTGGCCAACCTGATCGGTCAGAGCGTGCGCCTTTCGCTCGAAGTCGACCGCGAACACAAGGCCCTGGCCGAAGAGCGCGACACCCTGCGCCGCACCGTGCGGCAGAAGCACGGCTTCGACAACCTGGTCGGCCATTCGGGACCGATGCGGCGCATTTTCGAGCAGATCCGCATGGTGGCGAAATGGCCGACCACGGTGCTGATCCGCGGCGAAACCGGCACCGGCAAGGAACTCATCGCCAACGCCATCCACTACAACTCGCCGCGTGCGCGCGGGCCCTACGTGCGGCTCAACTGCGCCTCTCTGCCGGAAAACCTGCTCGAATCGGAACTCTTCGGCCACGAAAAGGGTGCCTTCACCGGCGCCGTGGCGGCGCGCAAGGGCCGCTTCGAAACCGCCGACGGCGGCACGCTGTTCCTCGACGAGATCGGCGAAATCTCGCCGGCCTTCCAGGCCAAACTCTTGCGCGTGCTGCAGGAAGGCGAGCTGGAGCGCGTCGGCGGCAGCCGCACAATCAAGGTCGATGTGCGCCTGATCGCGGCGACCCACCGCGATCTCGAAGCGGCCGTGGAAACCGGCGAGTTCCGCGAGGACCTCTACTACCGGCTCAACGTCATGCCCATCCTGCCGCCGCCGCTGCGCGAACGCATGGAAGACCTGCCCGAGATCGCCCGCTTCCTGCTCGAACGCCTGGGCGGCATCCAGAGCCGGCCGCTGTCGCTGACCGCCGCAGCCCAGCGCCGCCTGGCGCAGCACAGCTGGCCCGGCAACGTGCGCGAACTGGAGAACTGCCTGGAGCGCGCCTCCGTGATGTCGATGAATGGCGAAATCGACGCCGAGCTGATCCGCATCGACAAGCCGCGCACCGGTCCGGGCCGCGGCGCCGCGTCCCCAAAGGGGACTTCCTTCGCCGTATCGCCAGCGCCAACTCTCAGGCCGCCACTCGACGCCGACGGCGACGCGATCGAGCCCGGCAGCGAGCAAAGCGAACGCCAGCGCGTGATCGCCGCGCTGGAGCAGGCCGGCTGGGTCCAGGCCCGCGCCGCGCGCCTGCTGGGCATGACGCCGCGCCAGATCGCCTACCGCATCCAGACGCTCAACATCGAGGTGCGGCAGATATGACGGATAAGATAGCCGTCTATTTCGGCACCGACACCGGCCGCACGCGGCGCATCGCCAAGCTGATCGCGCAGAAGCTCGGTGATCGGGCACTGGCCCCGGTGAATATCGGCCGCACCGGCGTCGAAGACTTTCTCGCCCATGAGCTGCTGATTCTCGGCGCACCGACCTACGGCGACGGCGAATTGCCCGGCCTCGCCACCGGCCTAGCGCAGGAAAGTTGGGCCGAGTTCCTGCCGCGGCTTGAAGGGCAGGACATGCGCCACCAGACCGTGGCGCTGTTCGGCCTCGGCGAGCAGGAAAAATACGGCCACGAGTTCGTCGATGCGCTGATCCTGCTCCATGACGCCGTCGTCGCTTGCGGCGCCCGCGTGATTGGCGTCTGGCCGACCGATGGCTACGCCTTCCAGGCTTCGCAGGCGATCATCGACGGCCGCTTCGTCGGCCTCGCGCTGGACCCGGTCAGCCAGCCGGCGCTGACCGAGCCGCGCATCGATGCATGGCTGCGGCAACTCGATGAAGAATTGCAAACCCTGGAGTTGCACGATGCCCACACATGAAGCCTATGAAATCGGCGAGATCGTTTTCAGCCGCGAACTGCTGGTGAACGACGGCGGCATTCCCGATGTCGCCGCCGACGCCGTGCTCGCCACGCCGGGCCGGCGCGGCGTAGTGGTCAACCATGGTCACGTCGAAGCCGATCCCGATCAGGCGATCTACCTGGTGCGCTTCGAAGGCGAGGGCGGCGCCCTGAGCGAGCTCGGCCCGCCGGTCGGCTGCCTGCCCGCGGAACTGACCCAGGACGAGGCCTGGGCCAAGGCGGCGGCAGCGTAGGCATTACGCCATTGTCGCTTTTGCGACAGCCCAGGCGAGCCGGAAAAATTGCCGAATTTCAAGACCTTAGGCAGAACGATCGGCATGGCATGAGGGTTGCTGAATCACGGGTGTCCCCAGCCCGGGGGAATGCAAGGGAAGCTCGCCATGGATCTGCCTGTCATCGAATCCACATCACCCCAAGCCGGCGGCTGCAGCGCCGGCAGTTGCGGCTCATCTGCCTCCCAGATGGGCGGTATGTCGGATGAAATCCGCGCCCGGGTGCAGGACCATCCCTGCTATTCGGAAGACGCCCACCACTATTTCGCGCGCATGCACGTCGCGGTGGCGCCGGCCTGCAACATCCAGTGCCATTACTGCAACCGCAAGTACGACTGCGCCAACGAGTCGCGCCCCGGCGTGGTTTCGGAACTGCTGACGCCCGACCAGGCGGTGAAGAAGACGCTGGCCGTGGCGGCGACGATTCCGCAGATGACGGTGCTCGGCATCGCCGGCCCCGGCGATCCCCTGGCCAATCCCACACGCACTTTCGAGACCTTCCGCCAGCTCGCGCTGAAGGCGCCCGACATCAAGCTCTGCGTGTCGACCAACGGCCTCGCGCTGCCCGACCATGTCGAGGAATTGTCGAAGCACAACATCGACCACGTCACGATCACCATCAACTGCGTCGACCCCGATGTCGGCGCAAAAATCTATCCGTGGATCTTCTGGCAGAACAGGCGCATCCACGGCCGCGAGGCTGCCGCGATCCTGATCCAGCGGCAGCAGCAGGGGCTGGAGATGCTGGTGGCGAAGGGGATACTGGTCAAGGTCAATTCGGTGCTGATCCCCGGCGTCAATGACGAACACCTGAAGGAGGTGTCGAAGATCGTCAAGGCCAAAGGCGCCTTCCTGCACAACGTCATGCCGCTGATCGCCGAAGCCGAACACGGCACCTTCTACGGCGTCATGGGACAGCGCAGCCCGAATCCGGCGGAGCTGAAGAACCTGCAGGATGCCTGCGAGGGCGACATGAACATGATGCGCCACTGCCGCCAGTGCCGCGCCGATGCGGTGGGCCTGCTCGGCGAGGATCGCGGCGACGAATTCACCATGGACAAGATCGAGGCCATGGACATCGACTACGAAGCGGCCATGGCGGTGCGCGCCGAGTTGCGGGCGAAAGTCACGGCGGAGCTGGAGGCCAAGCGAAACAAGGCGCATGCACCGGCGGGGCTGCAGGTGGTGCAGTTCATGCCGCGCCAGAAAACGCCGGCCGGACGGGCGGTGCTGATGGCTGTGGCAGGGAAGGGCGGCCTGGTCGCGGTGCACTTCGGCCACGCGAAAGAATTCCTGGTCTATGAAGCCTCCGCCGCGGGCGCCAAGTTCGTCGGCCATCGCAAGGCCGAGCAGTACTGCGCCGGCGACGAGACCTGCGGCGATGGTGAATCCGTCCTCGACAGGACCATCAAGGCCCTCGATGGCTGCGAGGTTGTGCTCTGCTCGAAGATCGGCTTCGAGCCCTGGGGCAATCTCGAAGCGGCCGGCATCGCGCCCAACGGCGAGCATGCGATGGAGTCGATCGAGGACGCCGTGATGGCGGTGTGGAATGAAATGCTGGCGGCGGGAAAGCTCGACGCCAAGCCCGCATCGAACTCAACCCCGGCCAAGTGCGCCTGAGGAAACCGTCATGGCACTCGAAATCATCGAAAGCTGCGTGAACTGCTGGGCCTGCGCGCCGCTCTGCCCCAACAAGGCGATCTACGAAGCCGCGCCCCACTTCCTGATCGACGCCGACAAATGCACCGAATGCGTCGGCGATTATGCCGATGCGCAATGCGTTGCGATCTGCCCGATCGAAGGCGCGATCCTCGACGAACTCGGCGCGGAAATGAACCCGCCGGGTTCCCTGACCGGCATCCCGCCCGAGCGCTGGGCGGCAGCGCAAGCGGAAATCATGGCGCGCTGATCATGGCCACCATCACCTTTTACGAAAAGACCGGCTGCGCCGGCAATGCGCGCCAGAAGAAGCTGCTTGCGGAGTCCGGCCACGAGGTGCTGGCGCGCGACCTGCGCCACAAGGCCTGGACCAATCTGGCCCTGCTCGAATTTTTCATCGGCCTGCCGGTCACGCAATGGTTCAACCCTGCCGCGCCGGCCATCAAGTCGGGCGAGATCGTGCCCGGGGAACTCGACGAGCCGACCGCACTGGCGCTGCTGCGCGACAACCCGCTGCTGATCCGGCGGCCGCTGCTGCAGGTCGGCGAGGAGCGAAGAGTTGGCTTTGACGCCACGGCGATCGACGCCTGGATCGGGCTCGCGGATGTGCCCGACGAAAACCTCGAAGCCTGTCGCCATGGCGGCGAGCCTTGCCCGACTTCATAACCGGAAAACCCCATGCCCAAAGCTCAAGTCACCTTTCAGGACATCGGCATCACCGTCACCGTTCCCGCCGGCACGCGGCTTATCGAAGTCTCGGAAAAGATCGGCGCCGGCATCACCTACGGTTGCCGCGAAGGCGAGTGCTGCACCTGTCTGACCAAGATCATCTCCGGCCACGAGCACCTGGCCGCGCCCTCGATGCTGGAAGACCAGGTGCTGAAGGACAATCTCGCGCCGCGCCACCACCGCCTCGCCTGCCAGGCCCAGTTGCTGGGCGGCAGCATCGTCGTCAAGCCCGCCTGATGCCGGACGACTATACGCGCCGGTGAGGCGGCGAGAAATGCGGAATTCCGGGTGACACTTTCCGCGCGCGCCGAGGCGGCCTATCTCGGCCTCGCGCTGGGCGATGCGCTGGGTGCCACCGTCGAATTCATGACCTCGCGCGAGATCGCCCATCACCATGGCGTGCATCGCGAGATCGTCGGTGGCGGCTGGCTCCGGCTCAAGCCCGGTCAGGTCACCGACGACACCGGCATGGCGCTGGCGCTGGGCGAGGCCATCCTCGCCAATGACGGGCGGGTCGAAGCGCTGGCCTGCGCGCGCGGCTTCGACGCCTGGATGCGCCGCAAGCCGGTCGACATCGGCAACACCGTGCGGCGCAACCTGCTGCGCTTTCGCCACACCGGCGAGCCGCAGGCGCCGGCATCCGAACACGATGCCGGCAATGGCGCTGCGATGCGCGTGCTGCCGGTGGCGCTGGCGACGCTGGGCCGGCCCGAGGCCGAGGTGCGCGCCGCCTGTCGCGCCCAGGCCCACGTCACGCACCACAACGCGATGTCCGACGCCGCCTGCGAATTCCTCGCGCTGGCGGTGCAGGATTTCCTGCTCGGCAAGTCCCTGCGCGAAGTGTTCCGTACGCGCATCCAGCCATTGGTGCAGGCGCAGCCGGCCTTCGCCTTCCGCGCGCGGCCGCGGCGCGAGAATCCCAGCGGCTGGGTGGTCGAGACCCTGCAGGCGGTGCTGCAGGCACTGGTCGATGTCGGCGGCTTCGAGCCCTGCCTGGTCGATGTCGTCAATCGCGGCGGCGACGCCGATACCACCGGCGCCATCGCCGGCATGCTGGCCGGCGCGCTCTACGGCCGCGAAGCCTTGCCAGCGCGCTGGCTCAATGCGCTCGATGCGCAAGTGCGGGAGGCCTGCGTGGCGCAGGCGCGGGCGCTGGTCGGTGCTGACGTCCCCAGTTATCGCTAGCGCAAGTCACCACGCGGGGCGCGTGATGCCCTTGACCCGGCTGCGTGGCCGAATTACATTGCTCACCATTAGGTAATTCACTTTGATGGAGAGTTCCATGAAAAGCACACTGACTTCCCGTGGCCAGACCGTGGTTCCGGCGAAAATTCGACGCCAGTTCGGCCTGACGCCGGCAGATGGCCTGGAGTGGCTGGTGGAGGGTACGACGATACGCGTGGTTCCGGTCAGGCGCGACACGGTGGCGGCCTTTCGCGGCCAGGGCAAGGGCGGCGCGGTCAAGCGTTTGCTGGCGGAACGCAAGGTCGATCGGGCACGCGAGTGAAACGCTGGCTGCTCGACACCTCGGCCCTGCTTGCCTTGCGCGACGACGAGGCAGGGGCCGACCGGGTCGCGGCGCTGCTGAATCAGGCCCAGGCCGGGCGCGCCGGGTGTTACGGCTGCTTCATGTCCCTGATGGAAGTCTATTACCGGGTCTGGAAGGACGAGGGCAAGGCCGCCGGGCGCCTCGCCTACGAGCAATGCCTGTCCTTGCCGATCGAGTGGCTGCACGAATCCGTCGAACTCTTGGAGGCGGCCGCCGCGATCAAGGCGACCAACGCCCTGTCGCTGGCCGACGCATGGATTGCGGCCGCCGCAGGCCTTGCCGGCGCGACCCTGGTGCACAAGGACCCGGAGTTCGCGGCACTCAAACTGAAGCAGGAAGTGTTGCCGCTCAAATAACTGCGGCCGTCGTTGTCGGCGTGTCGCCAGCGCCTACTTTTGCCGCCGGACCGGCTTTCTCAGGCCAACCGGACAATCTGGTTCAGGCGTTCGCATACCTGTGCCAGCAAGACGTCGGACAATCGTCCGAGCGGGTGAGGCTTGCCGCCACGCAAACGCCAATCGAAGGACTTGGGCTGGTGGCAAAGCACGTAACTGGGCTGGCCGGCCTTGCGTCCCTTGGCCGGGCCGACGGCCACAGCGAAAGGGTTGTCGGCGTTGTAGGCCGCCGTGGTCATCGGCAATCCGATGACCAGCGAAGTCTTGTCGTTGAAGTTGGCGGGCGAGAGCACCAGAAAAGGATGGACGTCGCGCATCTCGCGGCCGACTTGCGGATTGCAGTCGATCCAGATGATGTCCTGGCGATCCGGCACCCAAAGGCGGCGCTTAACCGAAGTCGACGGCTTCCTGACTACCACCGCTCGGCACCGATCCGTTCACTGGCCATTGCTTCGCCGCCATGCCGCGCCGGATCGAACTGTGCGAGTCGCTGTTCGAGCGTCAGTGTTGTATCAGCGACCGGCGTGATGACCACCAGCCCGCCCTCCACCGAGACGCGAACCCGCTGGTCGACGCTGAGATGCGCCGCGCGAGCCACCGCCGCCGGCAAACGGACACCCAGATTGTTGCCCCACTGCTTGATGTCGAGAACGGCTACGGTCACGATCTTCCCCCGAGAATGTTTAGACAGTAGTTTAAACGGTGAAGTACGCGAGGTCAATCCGACCGATTCCGAACCGGAGTGGACTGGTCGTTCCGGGCATGAGCATTGTTCGCGAGCGAGAAATGTTGGTCGCGCGCGGCGTGCACAGAGAGCAATAGTTGGCGCTGGCGGCACGGCGATCCGCGGTCTCGGGGAAATCGAAATCACACTGATCCTTTTAGCTTGGTGTGGATTTTGTTCCTGTCCATGTCGTTGGGAACAGGGACACCGGGAAGGCTGTGAGGTGGCCTTTATCCTTGCAAAATCAGGAGTAGACATCCATAAATGCAGGGATGATCGATCGCCTCCTGACGGCTGAACTTGAAGCAGCTTTGGCCCTTTCGTCTGCGCTGGCGGCAGGACTTCATCCACAGCTACCTGGAGCGCGACATTCCCCAGTTCGGTCCGCGCATCGCCGCCGACCTCAAGCCGGTGCGCAAGTTCGTCGTCTATCCGGGCGCGGACCGCTATCGCCTGGCGGAGGATATCGAGGCAATTCCGCTCGTCGAACTGGCGGCAATGCTGCGGGGATAAGATCAGGCGGCAACCGGGCTGCCCGCCAGTTCGGCGACGAGTTCGCCAAGCTCCGCTTCGACCAACTCCAGTCCCTGTTTTGCGCAGAAACGCCGCTCCTTGTCCGTCGGCTCAGCGATCAGCGCCCAGCCGGCGGGTTCTTTCGCCGCGTCGTAGATCAGGTCGGAGAAGACCATGCGTTCTGAATCGCGGTCGAGGCGCATGCCGAGCAGCAGGTAGCGCTTGCCTTTGCGTTTGGCCTTGACGAAGGCCGGCACGGCGAAGCCGCCCATCAGTTCGGTGATGTAATCGACATAGTCGGCATCCGAGGCGATGTAGCTGGATTTTGGCAGCGGCGCGCCCATCGGCTTGAACAGGACGGGCAGGGCGGGGTCGGCCTGGGTCGGGTCGATTTCGGCGTAGCTGTCGCCGTCGTGGGCGTAGAGCTTGAAGCGGTAGTCGGTGCCGCCGATGCGGGCACAGCCGAGGATCAGCAGGTGCGGCATATGGGCGTAGCTGTCCTGCAGTTGCGTGTCGCGGTTGATGTCGATCACGTAGGGCGGGGCGATTTCGGCTAGCCAGTCGTGCAGCGCGGCGCGCGTCCATTTGCTGGTGGCATAGGTGGCGTCGAGGAAGCGCGTGACGGTGCTGCGGCCGCGCTTGAGTTCGATGTTCATGGCGGCGCGGGGGAATTCGTACATGAGTTTCGGCGCCATCGGCTGGCCGTTGTTCATGGCCAGGATCAGTTGCTCGCCGGTGGCCGGGATCGGTCGTCCGTCGAGTTTCGATGTGACGCCGGCGAGGACGCCGGGGCCGAGATAGGGAACGATGCTGCCGTCGGTCAGGCCGGCCTGCCATTGGTCGAGGAGTTCTGTAGGGATCATTTTGGTGTGCTCCGGGTGGGGTAGGTGTGTTCGTGCAAGAAGCGCACCCGGGGTGAAGGCCTGTGCTGGCAAGGGCTTGCGGATTGATTGTCGGACTTGCTACAAGACAAGAGTTGGCGCTGGCGGGACGGCGATTGGTGGTGATTTCCACGCGGTTACGTCACTATCCCCCCGGCCCTCGCCTTGAAGGGAAGGGAGATTGAACTGCGGCGATCAGGTGCTCGCCAGCCTCACCCGGTAGAGGCCGCCGATCACCACGTATTCGTCTTCGGCCTTGAGCATGCCGGGCAGCAGTTGGCTGTAGAAGGCCAGCTTGGGCAGCGGCACGTCGACGCTGAGGATGCTGTCGCCGAACTCGCCGGCGCGCTCGCGCGAGCGCGAGAAGGAACTGATGTTGTTGAGCAGCACCACTTTGTCAAATGAGTTGGCCTCGGGTCCGCTGTGGACATCGTCGTCGGCGATGATCTCGTGGTCGCTCAGGCGATTGACGCCGCGATACAGGCGGATGTGGCTGCGCTGCGGAAACTGCCGCGTAAGTTCGTACTGGCAGTAGGCGTAGAGCAGGTCGAGCTGGGATTCGAGCGCGTTGGTGCCGTAGAGGCCGGCGGCACGCATCTCGACATAGCGCTGCCAGGCGGCGCTGCCGGGTTCGCGCAGCGAATCACCGTGGTGGCGCGGCATCAGGCCGAAGCGTGACTCGACCCAGCCTTTGAGCACGGCGGCCTCGCGGCCGTCGGGGTCGAAGGCCCAGCCGCGCACCATGCGCAGGTAGCTGGCCCTGGCACGCGATTTCGGCTGGTGCTCGGTGAGCCCGGCTTCCTCGGGATGGCTCAGGCGGAAGTGCGCCTCCATGTAGCCGACGAAACGTTGCGACCGTTCCGCGGCGGCTTCGATCTCGTCGAGCAGTTCGAACAAAGGGCGGTGCAGGGCGGCGACGCCGTCGATGGCGAGCGCCGCCGGCGCGCGCTGGTAGGTGAGGCCGCCGAGGATGGATGCGGGCAGGTTGCAGCGGTTGATCGGCAGCCGAACCGATTTCGGCAAGGCCGGCGCGGGTGGGTCTCCCTTGTCGGAGCCGCTACAAACTTGCGCGTCGATGTCGCACATCGAAGCCGCAGCGGATACCTCGGGTATCGCGGGAATCCTTGTCACGTCAGGGTTTACGGGAATTCACAGCGGCTGGCACGCTCCGTGCAGTAGTCCTGCCGTGAGCATGGGAATTCAACCCGGCTCCAAAGAATTCAACGCAGGACTTCAACGCAGGACCTCAACAAGGAGAGCGCATCATGGCAAAACTTCGTCAGGCCGCCATCTATGGCAAAGGCGGTATCGGCAAGTCTACCACCACGCAAAATCTCGTCGCCGCGCTGGCCGAAGCCGGCAAGAAGGTGATGATCGTCGGCTGCGATCCCAAGGCCGACTCCACCCGCCTGATCCTGCACGCCAAGGCGCAGAACTCGGTCATGGAACTGGCGGCGGAAGCCGGTTCGGTGGAAGACCTCGAACTGGAAGACGTGCTGTCGGTCGGCTACGGCGGCATCAAGTGCGTCGAATCCGGCGGCCCGGAGCCCGGTGTCGGCTGTGCCGGCCGCGGCGTGATCACCGCGATCAACTTCCTTGAGGAAGAAGGCGCCTATACCGACGACCTCGACTTCGTTTTCTACGACGTGCTCGGCGACGTGGTCTGCGGCGGTTTCGCCATGCCGATCCGCGAGAACAAGGCGCAGGAAATCTACATCGTCTGCTCCGGCGAAATGATGGCCATGTATGCCGCCAACAACATCGCCAAGGGCATCGTCAAATACGCCAACTCGGGCGGCGTGCGTCTGGCCGGCCTGATCTGCAACAGCCGCAACACCGACCGCGAAGACGAACTGATCATCGCCCTGGCCGAAAAGCTGGGCAGCCA
This sequence comes from Sulfuritalea sp., assembly GCF_031426875.1. NCBI lineage: Bacteria > Pseudomonadati > Pseudomonadota > Betaproteobacteria > Nitrosomonadales > Sterolibacteriaceae > Sulfuritalea > Sulfuritalea sp. The sequence goes on along the minus strand of NZ_JASJPC010000001.1, from coordinate 94,257 downwards.
GATGATCCATTTCATTCCGCGCGACAACGCCGTGCAGCACGCCGAAATCCGCCGCATGACAGTGATCGAGTACGACCCGACGCACAAGCAGGCCGACGAATACCGCTCCCTGGCGAACAAGATCGTGGAGAACAAGAAGTTCGTGATCCCGACCCCGATCACCATGGACGAGCTCGAAGCGCTGCTGATGGAGTTCGGCATCATGGACGTCGAAGACACCGCCATCATCGGCAAGACCGCGGCGGAACTCGCCGCCGCCTGACGAAGTATTCCTCCGTAATTTCACGGGCGCCGTGCACGCATGAGTGCCGGCGCCCCACAAGGAGAAGCATATGTCTACATTGACACGCGAACAGACCGAGGCCCTGATCCAGGAGGTGCTCGAGGTCTATCCCGAGAAGGCGAAGAAGGACCGCGCCAAGCACCTGGCGGTCAACGACCAGTCGGTCGACCAATCGAAGAAGTGCATCACCTCCAACCGCAAGTCGCTGCCCGGCGTGATGACCGTGCGCGGCTGCGCCTACGCCGGCTCCAAGGGAGTGGTCTGGGGGCCGATCAAGGACATGATCCACATCTCGCACGGCCCCGTCGGCTGCGGCCAGTATTCGCGCGCCGGACGCCGCAACTACTACGTCGGCACCACCGGCGTGGACACCTTCGGCACCATGAACTTCACCTCGGATTTCCAGGAGAAGGACATCGTCTTCGGCGGCGACAAGAAGCTGACCAAGCTGATCGGCGAAATCGAACAGTTGTTCCCGCTGCACAAGGGCATCTCGGTGCAGTCGGAATGCCCGATCGGCCTGATCGGCGACGACATCGAGGCGGTGGCCAAGAAGGCCGCCAAGGAAATCGAGAAGCCCATCGTCCCGGTGCGCTGCGAAGGTTTCCGCGGCGTCTCGCAGTCGCTCGGCCACCACATCGCCAACGACGCGATCCGCGACTGGGTGCTCGACGCGCGCGACGGCCAGCCCTTCGAGTCCACGCCTTATGACGTGTCGATCATCGGCGACTACAACATCGGCGGCGACGCCTGGGCCTCGCGCATCCTGATCGAGGAAATGGGCCTGCGCGTGGTGGCCCAGTGGTCGGGCGACGGCACCCTGGCGGAAATGGAAAAGACGCCGAAGGTGAAGCTGAACCTGCTGCACTGCTACCGCTCGATGAACTACATCAGCCGCCACATGGAAGAGAAGTACGGCATACCGTGGCTCGAATACAACTTCTTCGGCCCGACCAAGATCGCCGAATCCCTGCGTGCCATCGCCGCGCATTTCGACGACACCATCAAGGCCGGCGCCGAGCGCGTGATCGCCAAATACCAGCCGATGATGGAAGCCGTGATCGCCAAGTTCAAGCCGCGTCTGCAGGGCAAGACCGTGATGCTGTATGTGGGCGGCCTGCGTCCGCGCCATGTGATCGGCGCCTACGAGGACCTCGGCATGGAAGTCATCGGCACCGGCTACGAGTTCGGCCACAACGACGACTACGACCGCACCATCAAGGACATGGGCAACGCCACGCTGCTCTATGACGATGCCAATGGCTTCGAGCTGGAGGAGTTCGTCAAGAAACTGAAGCCCGACCTGGTCGGTTCCGGCATCAAGGAAAAGTACGTGTTCCAGAAAATGGGCATCCCGCTGCGCCAGATGCACTCCTGGGATTATTCCGGTCCCTATCACGGCTACGACGGCTTCGCCATCTTCGCCCGCGACATGGACATGGCGATTTCCAATCCGTGCTGGACCAAGCAGGTCGCGCCCTGGCTGAAGCAGCCGGAAGCCGAGACTGAAGAACTGCCGAAAGCTGCGTAAAGCCATTAGCCACAGAGGACACAGAGAGCACAGAGAAAACCCTTGCGCCTTGCCTTTAACTCTGTGTCCTCTGTGATCTCTGTGGCAAAAAAGGTTTATTGAATTTCAACTTGCGCTCGCGTCCACAAATGAGTGGCGCAGGCAAAGGAGATGAAGATGCAAACCGTAGATGAAATCAAGCCCTGTTACCCACTGTTCCGCGACGACGACTACAAGGCCTCGCTGAAGAACAAGCAGGACCTGTTCGAAGAAAGGCATCCGGCCGAGAAAGTGCAGGAAGTCTTCAAATGGACCACGAGCAAGGAATACCAGGAGCTCAACTTCAAGCGCGAGGCGCTGACCGTCGATCCGGCCAAGGCCTGCCAGCCGCTGGGTGCTGTTCTGTGTGCTCTTGGATTCGAAAAAACGCTGCCCTATGTGCATGGTTCGCAGGGTTGCGTGGCCTACTTCCGCAGCTACTTCAACCGTCACTTCAAGGAGCCGATCTCCTGCGTCTCGGATTCGATGACGGAAGACGCGGCGGTGTTCGGCGGCCAGAAGAACATGTTCGACGGCCTCGAAAATGCCAAAGCCATGTACAAGCCGGAAATGATCGCGGTGTCCACCACCTGCATGGCCGAGGTGATCGGCGACGACCTCAACGCCTTCATCACCAACACCAAGAAGGCCGGGCATATTCCCGAGGACTTCCCGGTGCCTTTCGCCCACACGCCGTCCTTCGTCGGCTCGCACGTCACCGGCTGGGACAACATGTTCGAAGGCATCATGCGCTCCTTCACGCTGAACACCATGGAAGGCAAGGTGGTCGGTTCGAACCAGAAGCTGAACTTCGTGCCCGGCTTCGAGACTTACCTCGGCAACTTCCGCGTCATCAAGCGCATGATGGCCGAGATGGACGTCGAGGCGACGCTGCTGTCCGATCCGAGCGAAGTGCTCGACACCCCGGCCGACGGCGAATTCCGCATGTACTCGGGCGGCACTACCCAGGCCGAGATCAAGGATGCGCCCAATGCCGTCAGCACTATCCTGATCCAGCCCTGGCAACTGGAGAAGACCAGGAAGTACGTCGAGAACACCTGGAACCACGAAGTGCCCAAACTCAACATCCCGATGGGCATCGACTGGACCGACGAGTTCCTGATGAAGGTCTCCGAGCTGACCGGTAAGCCTATCCCCGAATCGCTGGCCAAGGAACGTGGCCGCCTGGTGGACATCATGTCCGACTCGCACGCCTGGCTGCACGGCAAGAAGTTCGCGCTCTACGGCGATCCGGATTTCGTCATGGGCATGGTCAAGATCCTGCTCGAATGCGGCGCCGAGCCGACCCACATCGTCTGCAACAATTCGAGCAAGCGCTGGGTCAAGGCCATGGAAAAACTGCTGGCCGAGAGCCCCTTCGGCGTCAATGGCAAGGTCTATCCGGGCGCAGACCTGTGGCACATGCGCAGCCTGTGCTTCACCGACAAGCCGGATTTCCTGATCGGCAACAGCTACGGCAAGTTCATCCAGCGCGACACCCTGCACAAGGGCCCCGAGTTCGAAGTGCCGCTGATCCGCATCGGCTTCCCGCTGTTCGATCGTCATCACCTGCACCGGCAGACGACGATCGGCTATGAGGGTGCCATGCAGGTGGTGACCACGCTGACCAATGCAGTGCTCGAAAAGCTCGACGCCGACACCATGGGCATGGGCACGACGGACTACAACTTCGATCTCATACGCTGACCTTCACTTCCCTCTCCCTTCGCGGGAGAGGGACTGGAGGAGAGGGAAATCATCATGGCCAACATCATGGTCGCAAAGAATGCCACCGGCGCCTACTCGTTCTACCTGCCCAAGCGCGACCTGGAGGACGCCATCGTCGCGATGGAGTTCGACACGTCCGAGAAGTGGGGCGGCGAGATCAGGCTCAACAACGGCGGCGTTTACTACATCGAGCCGCAGGCCGTCCCTGCGCGCTTTCCCATCTCGCTGCGGGCGCGGCGGGTGGATGCGGCTGAATAACCGGGAGAAACATCATGGCAATGAAAATCATCCAGGCCGAATGCACCTCGTGCGGCGACTGCAAGCCGGTCTGCCCGACCACCTCGATCACCGACAAGGGCAGCATTTTCAAGATCAACGTCGAGACCTGCACCGAGTGCGAAGACGAACACGATTCGCCGGCCTGCCTCGATGCCTGTCCGGCCGGCGACGCCTGCATCGTGTATCTCTGATACACCATGCAATTTAACGCCCGCCTCCTCCCGGCCGTTCCACGGCTGGCTTTGCACAGCCAGCCGGCTACGGCGGCGCGGAGCAGTGCTCCGCGCTTGCCCTGTTCCTCCCCCTTCAAGGGGGAGGTTAGGTGGGGGATGGGGCGAGTATCCGCGGCATTTCCCCCCATCCCCACCCCGGCCTCCCAATCGCAAACGTTGCATGCGACCTTCCCCTTGAAGGGGAGGGAGGCGGGCGTCGGCGCGATCAAGTCAGCGCACATGCCCTCAAGGGGAGGTGACTATCTGGCTCGCTGCGCTCGAAAGGAGTAGCCCAATGTCACAATCCATCACCCGCGAAGCGGCGCTGCGCGTGGCCCTGGCCGCCCGCGAGCTGGACGAACTGCCGGTCAGGGAGCTGGTTTCGGCCCTGGCTGCGCGTCTCGACCTGCCGCTGACCGAAGCCAAGCTCAAGACCGTGACGGTCGCCGACCTGCAACTGATCCTGCAAGGCGACGACGTCGTCGAGACCGGTACGCCGAAAGACCAGCTCAAACAGGCCGTGCGCCTGCTCTGGGGCGAAGGTGTCAGCGGCAGCGATCTGCCGGCGCCCGAATCCTATGCCGATGGCGACCTGCCCGGTTCGATCCGCGTCGCCTGCGCCTCGAACAGCGGCGAACTGCTCGACGGCCATTTCGGTTCCTGCGAGCGCTTCCTGATCTACCAGGTGTCGCCCGCCGCGGCGCGCCTGATCGACCTGCGCCCGACCCTGGAAGCCGACCACGCCGAGGACCGCAACGTCGCGCGCGCCGCGCTGATCAAGGATTGCCAGGTGGTCTATGTGCAATCCATCGGCGGCCCCGCGACGGCCAAGGTGGTACGGGCCAACATCCATCCGGTGAAAGTCGGCGCTGGCGGTACGGCGCTTGATACTCTCGTCCAGCTACAACAGGCCTTGAACTCGCCGCCACCCTGGCTGGCCCGCGCCATGGGCGTCGAGGCCGGCTCGCTGGCGAAATTCGTCGCCGCGGCGGAGGACGCCGAGACATGATCGCCGCCGGCATGCTCGAGCGCGTTGCCGCTTCGGTCGCCGCGGCGAACCCGAAGCTGGCCGACATCGACCTGCAGCACCAACTGCGTGCCGAGTACGGCGGCCTGCGCGTGGTGGTCTGCAGCGACGACGACCTTCCGCCCAGGCTGCCGCCGGCACATGGCAATGCCCGCTGCAATCTGTACTACCTCGACACCGGCGCGCACTGCGTCACGCTGACGCGCGACGCAGCGGCGGCGAGCGGACTGGTGGTGGCGCTTTTGGCTGGTCCACTCGATGCGGCCGGCGACTAGGCGCGAACGCAGCATGCTGGCCGCCGCGGGCCAAGACGCGCCGCATTGCGCGCACTGCAGCTACGCCGCGACCCTGCGCGCCGGCGGCGCCTGCGATCCGCACGATGCCTGCGTCATGGCGCACAGCGGGCGGCGCATCGACCGTTTCCTCAAGCGCCATCCGCAGCACGCGGAACGCTTTCTGCAAGACGAATTCTGGGAACGCCGCGCCATCGCCGTGCGCTACGCGCCGCTGGCCGCGATCGCCGCGCTGGTGACCGATCGCGACGAAGCGGTGCGCCGCGTCGTCGCCTCGCGCCTGGCGCCGGAAGACGCGGCCGTCCTGATGCGCGACCCCGACCGCGAAGTACGCATTACGGTGGCGCAGCGATTGGCGCCGGAGCAGTTGCTGAAAATGGCCGGCGATCCCGACTACATGGTGCGCGTGGTGGTGGCGCGGCGCCTCCCGCACGGCAAGCTGTCGCGCCTGATCGACGACCCCGAGCGCGAAGTGCGCAAGACCGTGGCGCGCCGTCTGCCGGCCTTCGCCCTGGCGCGCTTGCTGGAAGATCCCGAGGTCGAGGTGCGGCGCATCGTTGCCGAGCGCGCCCTGCCGCAGGAAGCCCTGCGGCTGCTCGACGACGACGATTGGCTGGTGAGGCTGGCCGCGGTACAGCAAGCGCCGATGGATGCCGTGCGCGGGCGGCTCGACGATGCGGAGGCCGAGGTCCGCCGTGCGGCGCGGGAGCGCCTGCGGCAGGGCACAGGAACAACGGAGCAGCCGAAATGAACAAGCAGACGACATGGAACGAACTGTCGCGCAGGATAGCCGAACTCTGCGTGCGGGTGCCGGCGTCGGCCGGGCCGGACGTGCTGGCGCGCGCGTTGTCGGCGCTGGCCCCCGAGCTGGTCTTCCGCGAAGTGCTGGCGCGTGGCGGCTGGTATCGCCTCGGCGGCGTGGTCGATGCGGCCGGCGTGCATCTGGCCGACGACCTGGAACAGTGGGCCGGCGCCGAGCTCGCCGCGCGCGGCGATGATATGAGCGTGCTGTACGAGGACTTTGCCGGTCGCGGCCTGCGCGCGACGCGGCTCTCCGGCCGCACGCATTACTTCGTCGCCGCCAGTGGACCTCAGACCACCGATTTCGTCCAGATCGAAATCGAGGAACTGCAGGAAGTGGTTTGTCACGCGCTGTTCGCGGGCGACACCTTGCCGACCGGCATCGAGGAACTGGTCGATCCGCGCGGCGGCGAGAACGGTTGTGGCGCGGCCGCGCGGCCGCTGGGGGCACCCTTCCTGGCGCTGCGCCGGCTGACTCCGATCGACGATTTCGTCGCCCGCATGCGCGCCCAGAAGCCGGAGCCGCAGCCCATCCATCGATTCATCGCGGCCTGGGGAAAATCCAGCGCCGGCGCCGTCACGCAGTTCTCCAACCACTGGGTGCTGGCGCTGCGCGAACATCTCGACCGCTACCGGCAACCCGTACTGCATGCCAAGCCCGTCGCCGCGCTGAACGGCGAGCCGCCCAAATTCGCCGCCACCTTCGGCATGCAGGGCCTGGCGCTGCGCGATGCGCTGGCGCGCTACGACAAGGCCGTCGGCTATCCGATGGCCTGGTTCTTCCACATGCTGACGACGCGCAGCGCGCCGCACGCGCTGGCCGCTGCCGTGATCGACGACCTGCAGGCCGGCTTCCATTACCTGCCAGACCGCGATGCCGCGGTGGTCAAGGAGTGGCTGTACCAGCCCTATGGTTTCTGAGCCACTGCTTCAGAGCTTGTGAAGAAATCGTAGCGAGCGGGCCGCAGCGGGGCGCGGCCGGAGCGCAGCTACCGGAATGTACGTTGTTGTACATGAGGATAGCCGGGTTTGCCAAATGAGCCGCCCAAGCCCCGATCCGGTACGCGCAGTAGATTTATTCACAAGCCCTCAGATTTCGGGGCCGAAGCAGAGCGAGTAGTCGCAGCAAGCGGCGCAACTCGGCGACTTGCAGATCAGCACCTCGGCCTGCTCGCAAAGCTGGCGGTAGAAGAACTTCTTCCACTTCATGTCGCCGGCATTCTTCGTCTTGAGCGCCGTGAAGCGCGACTGCATCAGGGCGTTGAGTTCGACCCGACTGGGCAGGCCGAGGTCCTGCCAGAGGTGGTTATCGGCCATGCTCGCAGTGGCGATGGCGTGGGCCAGCCAGCGCGAGTCGGGCGCGTCGCTGGTGCGGTGCGCCAGCAGCAGGGCCACCAACTCGTCGAATTCGTCCATGCCGGCGCGCGCCTCGGCCTCGGCCTGTTCGCGCCAGATGTGCAGCAGCGGGCGCAAGGGCGCCGCGGCGGGGAAGTAGGTCAGCAGCACCGCATCGAGATCGCGCGCGGCCAGGCCGGCGACCGGCGCGCGCCAGGGCCCGCGCCGGTGCGGCGCCAGCGCGATGGTGCCGGCCAGCGCCAACGTCTCGGGCAGATCCGGATAACTGGCGAAGGCCAGCAGGTGAGGGCGCAGGTCGGTGGCGTTCATGGCGATCGGTGGTGCATGAACAATGCCAGGCGCCAAAGCCGCGCCGCTACGCGGGATCGGCAAGCGCCTGTAGCAAATCCGACAAAACAATGTGCGGCCTGTCGCATCGCCGTGTCGCCAGCACCAACTCTTCAGCGCCGTCAAGGGCTTGCGCCCTGGCACGAGGCTTGCGAAACAGACTGCAACCCACTGGCCAACCCGCGAGGCCCACGATGAAAGCCTTTGAGATCGCCGAACTGCTGAACGAGCCCGCCTGCGCCCACAACAAGAAGGAGAAGTCCGGCTGCGCCAAGACCAAGCCGGGCGCCACGGCCGGCGGCTGTTCCTTCGACGGCGCGCAGATCGCGCTGCTGCCGATTGCCGACGTCGCCCACATCGTGCACGGCCCGATCGCCTGCGCCGGGTCGAGCTGGGACAACCGCGGCACGCGCTCTTCCGGCCCGACGCTCTACCGCATCGGCATGACCACCGACCTCACCGAGCAGGATATCGTCATGGGCCGCGGCGAGAAGCGGCTGTTCCATGCGATCAAGCAGGCCATCGACGACTACCGCCCGTCGGCCGTGTTCCTCTATTCGACCTGCGTTCCGGCGCTGATCGGCGACGACCTCGGCGCCGTGGCGAAAGCCGCCACCGAACTGTGGGGCGTGCCCGTGGTGCCGGTCGATTGCGCCGGCTTCTACGGCACCAAGAACCTCGGCAACCGCATTGCCGGCGAGGCCATGTTCAGGCACGTGATCGGCACCCGCGAGCCGGAGCCGGTGCCGGAAAGCGCGCAGCGTCCCGGCATCACCGTGCATGACGTGAACCTGATCGGCGAATACAACATCGCCGGCGAGTTCTGGCACGTGGCGCCGCTGTTCGACGAACTGGGCCTGCGCATCCTCTCCGCGCTGTCAGGCGACGCGCGCTTCCACGAAGTGCAGACCATGCACCGTGCCAAAGCCTCGATGGTGGTCTGCGCCAAGGCCTTGCTCAATGTCGCGAGGAAACTCGAAACCGATTACGGCGTGCCTTTCTTCGAGGGCAGCTTCTACGGCATTACCGACACCTCGCAGGCCTTGCGCGATTTCGCCCGCCTGCTCGGCGACGCCGACCTTACGGCGCGCACCGAGGCGCTGATCGCACGCGAGGAAACGCGCATCCGCACGGCGCTGGAACCCTGGGCCGAACGCCTCAGGGGCAAGCGCGTGCTGCTCTACACCGGCGGCGTCAAGTCCTGGTCGGTGGTATCGGCCCTGCAGGACCTGGGCATGAACGTGGTCGCCACCGGCACCAACAAGTCCACCGAGGAAGACAAGGCGCGCATCCGCGAGATCATGGGCGAGGACGCGAAGATGATCACCGACAGCAGCCCCAAGGCCTTGCTGCAGGCCTACAAGGATTACCAGGCCGACATCCTGATCGCCGGCGGGCGCAATCTCTACACGGCGCTGAAAGCCCGCATCCCCTTCCTCGACATCAATCAGGAACGCGAGTTCGGCTACGCCGGCTACGAAGGCATGCTGGAACTGGTGCGCCAGCTCGCGCTGACGCTCGAAGCGCCGGTCTGGGACAAGGTGCGCAAGCCCGCGCCGTGGGCGGCGCAGAAGGCCGTCGGCGAGCCTCTCTCTGCCTTGGAGGCCGGGCATGGCTGAAATCCTCAAACGCAGCAAAGCCCTCGCGGTGAACCCGCTCAAGGCCAGCCAGCCGACAGGCGCGGCGCTGGCCTTCCTCGGCCTGCGGAACGCCATCCCCATGCTGCATGGCTCGCAGGGCTGCACGGCCTTCGGCAAGGTCTTCTTCGTGCGCCATTTCCGCGAGCCGATTCCATTGCAGACCACGGCCATGGACCAGGTGTCGACCATCATGAACGCCGACGAGAACGTGATCGAAGGCCTGCGCGTGATCTGCGAAAAGAATGCGCCCGACGTGATCGGCCTGCCGACCACGGGTTTGTCGGAGACCCAGGGCGTGGACATCAAGCGCCTGGTGCGCGAGTTCCGCGAGAAACATCCCCAATTCGCCGCGACGGCCGTGGTGCCGGTGAATACGCCGGATTTTTCCGGCTGCCTCGAATCGGGCTTTGCGCTGGCCATGGAAGCCATCATCGATGTGATGGTGCAAGAGTCGGCGTTGGCGGGACGGCGCAAGAAACAGGTCAACGTCCTTTGTTCGTCCATGCTGACGCCCGGCGACACCGAGGCGATCCGCGACTGGATCGAGGCCTTCGGCTTGCGCCCGGTGATGCTGCCCGACATCGGCGATTCGCTCGACGGCCATCTGGTCGATGCGGAGAGCACGCCGCTGACGCTGGGCGGCACGCCGAAGAATGAAATCGCCAGCATGGGCGAATCGGCGGCGACGCTGGTCATCGGGCGCTCACTGCACAAGGCGGCGGACTTGTTGAAAGCGCGGACCGGCGTGCCCGACCATCGCTTCGACCACCTGCTCGGGCTCGACGCCTGCGACGCCTTCACGATGGCGCTGGCGCAGATTTCCGGCCAGGCGGTGCCGGCGAAAATCGACCGCCAGCGCGCGCAACTGCAGGACGCGATGGTCGATACCCATTTCATGACCGGCTTCCTGCGCGTCGGCATCGCAGCCGATCCCGACCTGCTGCTGGGGCTCGGGGTTTTCCTCGCCGGCGTCGGCGCAGAAATTGTTTCGGCGGTCGCTCCGGCGCGCGCCGAGGTGCTGGCCGGAATGCCTTCGCACGCGGTGCAGATCGGCGACCTCGAAGACCTCGAACGCGGCGCGCTGGCCGGCCGCGCCCAGTTGCTGATCTCCAATTCCCACGCCGCGCAGGCCGCCGAGCGCCTGCAGATACCGTTGCTGCGCGCCGGCTTTCCGCAATACGACTGGGTCGGCGGCTACGCGCGGACCTGGGTCGGCTATCGCGGCGCGCGCGCGGCGCTGTTCGACATCGCCAATCTTTTCCTGGGCAACCACCATGACACCCCTGCCTATCGATCCATCTACCGCACCGACGCCGGCCTCGATCCGCAAGAACGGACGCCGGCTGGCGCTGGCCTGGTCCGCCACTAGCGCGATGTCAAACAAGCCGGCCATGCTCAGGCTCGCCTTCGCCAGCGACGACCGCGCCACGGTCAACCAGCACTTCGGCGCCGCCGTCGGCTTCGCCATCCATGCCTTCGACGGCGAACGCTGGCAACTGGTCGAGCTCGCCGAATTCCCGCCCGAGACCATGGACGGCAACGAAAACAAGCTGCTCGCGAAAATCGCCGCGCTGGCCGGTTGCGCTGCCGTGTATTGCCTGGCGGCCGGTGGCTCGGCGGTCAAGCAGCTGCTGGCTGCCGGCGTGCAGCCGGTGCGCCTCGACGACGAAACGCCGATCGACGCGCTGCTGAAGCAGGTCAGCGCGGCCATCAGGGACGGCGGCATTCCCTGGGTGGACAAGGCGCTGCGCGCGGGCGGCGATGCCGCGCGCTTCGAGCGCATGGCCACGGAAGCCTGGGAAGAATGAAGTACCGCACACCATCCACCTACGGAGAAACACCATGAATGCTGCTGCCCTTACCCTCGCCGCCGAAACCACCGACGACCCGATCTACCAGACCGACTTCATTGTCGAGATGCTGCGCCAGACGCGCGCGCTCGACAGCTACGGCCAGTGGGACGGCAAGACGCCGCAGCAGATCCTCGACAGCTATGTGCTGACCAAGGAGAGGAAGCGCGAGATCCCGGTCATCGGCGATCCCGACGACCAGATCATTTCGCGCGTCAAATCCTTTCACAACGCGATCGCGGTACTGATCGAAAAGGAATGCAGCCTGATGGCCGTGCCCTTCGTGCAACTGACGCACGAAGGCTTCGGCCGCGCGCTGATCGTGGTCGGCAAGCTGGTGGTGATGGACCGCACCCTGCGCGACGTGCATCGTTTCGGCTTCGAGAGCCTGTCGAAGATGAAGACCGAGGCCGATAAGTATCTCGGCGTCGCGCTGGAAATCATCGGCAAGTATCCGGAAGTGGCAGGGCTTTGAAATGAAACTTGGCGTCTGTTGCGCGAACGGGACGGAGGGGTGCTCTGCGCCGCTCATGTCACCCGTCGGCGCCGTTCCGGCGCCTCCTCCTTCTTTACTTCGCTTTGCAGAGCACCCCACCGTTCCGTTCGGGACACGCCGTGGGTGTTTGGAGGTGAAGAGCCGCGGGCGTATCCCGCCGGGGGGGGCAGGGGGCCGCCATGGCGAAGTAAAGAAGGAGGACCGGGCGCAGCCCGGTCCGGGTGACATGAGCGATGGCGGCCCCCTGTCGCCCCCGGCGCGCGCCGCCGCCAGCCAACCAACAAGGGGTTTCCAGCGTCGCGGATGGCGCAACGCGTGATGGAGCAAAGACATGACCGACGAAGAACTCAAGGACCTCGACAAGGAGGTCAGGAAACTCAAGCGCATCGCCAGCGAATGGGCAGGAAAGCTGCACGACCTGGTCGAGGACCGGCTGCCGGCGGGCTATGCCGAAATTCCCGAAATCTCGCAGGGCACGTTGCAGGCCTGCCGGGCCTGGGCGGACGCCAGCGCGCGGCTGCAGGCAGCGCAGAAAGGCTGACATCATGAACACGATCACCGGCCGTACCCGCGGCGGCAGCGCATGGACGCCGCAGTTCGCCATGGCCATCGACCCGAAGAAGTGCATTGGCTGCGGCCGCTGCTACAAGGTCTGCCCGCGCAGCGTGCTCGATCTGGTCGAGCGCGGCGAGGACCAGATGGATGAAGACGAGGACTACGACGACGACCAGATGATGGTCATGACCATCGCCGACGGCGGCGACTGCATCGGCTGCGGCTCCTGCGGCCGCGTCTGTCCCAAGGGCTGTTACAGCTATTCCAGCGCGGAAGCGTGAGTCCCGATTCGGCACGCGCCGCCGGCGAGGCCGTGCTGGCGCGGCTGCGCGCCGAGGCCTTGCGCTACGGCGTCGAGCTGCCGGGCCTGGTCTGGGAGTCGGCGCATTTCGATCGGCAGCGCGATCCGCTCAGCGGCCTTGATGCGCTGCTGGCGCGCTGGCAATGCGCCGGGCGCAACGTGCAACTCGTCCTGCGGCCCGACGGCCACGTCTATGGCGAATGCGATCTGCTGGTCGACCATCCGACGCGGCAAGGTTTCTGGATGGACACGCTGGGAGTCTGGGGCTTGCCACCGGCACTCCGGTGCGAGCCCAACCTGATCGCCAAACCCGACTGAGTACGCTTGTCATGTTTGCGACAAGGCCGCCGTGTCGCCAGCGCCAACTTTCGCAAAAACAACAAGTTGCCGACGTGGCACGGGCTTTGCGCCATATCGCCTGACGCAGCCCAACGACGACAACCCACGACACCCCGCCCCCAAGGAGAAACGCCATGATCAATCTGACTCCCGCCGCATCGAAAGCCATCAACCGCTTCATCAAGGGCGCCGAGAATCCGGTCGCCGGCTTGCGCATCTTCGTTTCCGGCGGTGGCTGTGCGGGCCTGCAGTACGGTTTGCGCCTGGAGCAGGACAAGGCCGAGGACGACTACGAATTCGACATCGGCGCCGGCGCCAAGCTGCTGGTCGACCCGATGAGCCGGCCGATGCTGGAAGGCCTGACCGTGGATTTCGTCGACAGCCTGACGCAGACCGGCTTCAAGTTCAACAACCCGAACGCCACCGGCGGCTGCGCCTGTGGCCAGTCGTTTTCCGCCTGACTTACGTTTAGGAGCACGGCCATGTGGGACTACTCCGAGAAAGTCCGCGAGCATTTCTTCAACCCGAGGAACTCCGGCCCGCTGGAAAATGCCAATGGCACCGGCGATGTCGGCTCGATCAAGTGCGGCGACGCACTGCGCCTGATGCTGAAAGTGAACCCGGAAAGCGAGGTCATCGAGGACGCGCACTTCCAGACCTTCGGCTGCGGCTCGGCGATCGCTTCGAGCTCGGCGCTGACCGAGATCATCAAGGGCAAGACGCTGGATGACGCCTTGAAGGTCAGCAACCAGGACATCGCCGACTACCTCGACGGCCTGCCGCCGGAGAAAATGCACTGCTCGGTGATGGGCCGCGAGGCGCTGCAGGCCGCCGTGGCCAACTACCGCGGCGAGGTCTGGAGCGACGACCACGAAGAAGGTGACCTGGTCTGCAAGTGCTTCGCCATCGACGCCGTGATGATCGAGGACACCATCCGCGCCAACGGCCTCAAAACGCGCGAGGAAGTCACCAACTACACCAAGGCCGGCGGCGGCTGCTCGGCCTGCCACGAGAAAATCGAGGACGTGCTGATTGCCGTGAATGGCCGCCTGTATTCGAGCGAGCCCAAAGTGAAGAAGATTCCAGCGGAGTCGCCCGTCAAGCCGCAACTGACCAACTACCAGCGCATCCGCAAGATCGAGGACACGCTCGAAGCCATCCGCCCCATGCTGCAGCGCGACCATGGCGACGTGACGCTGATCGAGGTCGACGGCAAGAAGATCTATGTCGCGCTGTCCGGCGCCTGCCAGGGCTGCCAGATGGAAGCGGCGACCCTCGGCGGCATCCAGCACAAGCTGGTCGAGGCGCTGGGCGAGCTGGTGCAGGTGCTGCCCGTCGGCGCCATGGCCAATCACTGAGGAAATCGCGATGAACCCGATCTACATGGACAACAACGCCACCACGGCCTGCGATCCGGCGGTGGTCCAGGCCATGCTGCCTTTCTTCACCGAGCAGTTCGGCAACGCCTCGTCGATCCACAGCTTCGGCGCTCAGGTCGGCAAGGCGCTGAAGGAAGCGCGGGGCAGGGTGCAGACCCTGCTCGGTGCGGCCCACGATTCGGAAATCGTATTCACTTCCTGCGGCACCGAGTCGGATTCGACCGCCATCCTCTCGGCGATCAAGGCCCAGCCCGAGCGGCGCACGATCATCACCACGGTGGTCGAGCATCCGGCGATCCTGACGCTGTGCGACCAGCTCGAAAAAGAGGGCTACGTCGTGCACAAATTGAAGGTCAACAAGAAGGGGCGCGTCGATCTGGACGAGTACAAGTCCCTGCTAGGACAATTCGGTGACCGCGTCGCCATCGTCTCGGTGATGTGGGCCAACAACGAGACCGGCACCATCTTCCCGGTCGAGGAAATGGCCGAGATGGCCCATGAGAAAGGCATCATGTTCCACACCGACGCTGTGCAGGCCGTGGGCAAGCTGGCAATCGACCTCAAGAGCACCAAGATCGACATGCTCTCGCTCTCCGGCCACAAGCTGCACGCGCCCAAGGGCATCGGCGTGCTCTACGTCCGCCGCAATACGCGTTTTCGCCCGCTATTGCGCGGCGGCCACCAGGAGCGCGGCCGGCGCGCCGGCACGGAAAACTCGGCTTCCATCGTCGGCCTCGGTGTCGCCTGCGAGCTGGCGATGCAGCACATGGCAGCCGAGAACACCGTGGTCAAGCGTCTGCGCGATCGGCTGGAGCGCGGCGTCCTGGCGAAAGTGCCCAACGCCTTCGTCAATGGCGACACGCTCTACCGCCTGCCCAACACCGCCAGCATCGCCTTCGAGTACGTCGAAGGCGAGGGCATCCTGCTCATGCTCAACAAGCAGGGCATCGCCGCATCGAGCGGCTCGGCCTGCACCTCGGGATCGCTGGAACCTTCGCACGTGATGCGCGCGATGGGCATTCCCTACACGGCCGCGCACGGCACGATCCGCTTTTCGCTGTCTCGCTACAACACCGAAGAGGAGGTCGACCGCGTCATCGCCGCCGTGCCGCCCGTCATTGCGCAACTGAGAAAGCTGTCGCCGTACTGGAGCGGCGAAGGTCCGGTGCCGAATCCGGAACAGGCGTTTCGGCCCGAGTACGCCTGAGCAGTCCGCTGCAATCACATGGATTTCGGCGGATTCGCGACATGGCTGCGCGCGCAGTGTCGCTTGATCTGGTTTGATCTGACGCACAAACCGCGCCGTTATTATTTTACATAATGCCAATTATGCGAAGTATAGAATGCGAATAACAAGGCGATCAGATCCTCCAAAAGCCCCCAGGAACGACAGCCGGGTTATTCGACCGCGCCCACCGAGCGTAGATAGCTGGCGATGTCGTCATGGCCGAGCTTCCGTGCCAGCTTGATCGCCGTGACGCCTTCGAAATCCGCGATATCCATATCCGCATCGGCATCGATCAATTGTCGTACCACTTCAAGCTTGCCGTTCTTGACCGCGAGCATTAAAGCGGTTTGCCCGTTTGGCGCCCGTGCATCGAGCTTTCCGCCCTTGGCGATCACCAACGCGAGCACCTCCGTATCGCCACCGAAAACCGCGTAATGCAGCGTTGTCCAGCCGCTGGTATTGAGTTCGGCACCGTGTTCGAGCAATGCCTTGACCGCTTCCAGTTTTCCATTGAGAGCAGCCACCATTACCGCCGAATCGCCGTATTGATTGCGCCGGTTGACGTTGGCCCGATTGGCCAGCAGGGTTTGCAGCAGTTGCAGGTTGCCGGTGCGGGCGGCGATCATCAGCAGGGTCGATCCGGCGCGGTCGGAGGTGTTGACGTCCATGCCGCGCTTCAGCAGGTCCACCACGGTTGCAGTGTCGTTGTCGTTGGCCGCGGCGAGGATGTCATCGTAGGCGCCGCCGCGAGCCAGTCCGGTGAAGCATAATATACTTAGTATTATTAGTAAGTTACGCATTTTTATCGACGCCAAACAGGCGGAAGAAGTTGCTTGTGGTGGCATCTGCCAACTCCTCGACACCGATGCCCCGGAGCTTTGCGACTTCCTCGGCGACGTGGCGTACCAGTGCCGGGTGATTGAGTTTTCCTCGATACGGCACGGGTGCCAGGTAGGGGGCATCGGTTTCCACGAGCAGCCTATCGAGCGGCACCAGGGTGGCCACTTCCTTGATTTGCAGCGCATTCTTGAAGGTGACGATGCCAGAGAAGGAGATGTGAAAACCCAGCGCGAGGGCCGCTTCGGCAACCGAACGGTTTTCCGTGAAGCAATGGAAGACCCCGCCGACCTCGCCGGCGCCCTCCTCTTCAAGGATGCACAAGGTATCGGCCGCCGCCTCTCTTGTATGGATAATCAATGGCTTGCGGCACTTTCGTGCGGCCCGGATATGGGTGCGAAAGCGCTCGCGCTGCCATTCCAGGTCGCCTTCCAGACGGTAGTAATCCAGCCCTGTCTCGCCTATTGCGACAACTTTGGGGTGATCGGCGAGGCGTAGCAGGGTTTCTTCGTCGGCTTCCTGGCCGTCCTGGGTATCGGGATGAACGCCGACCGCGGCATACAGCCGGGGAAAGCGCTCGGCCAGCGCCAGCACTCCCGGAAAACGCTCCAGGGTGACCCCGGCGACCAGAGCCCAGCCGACCTGATTTGCCTGCATGGCGGCCACCAGTTCATCCTCGCGTCCCTGGAATTCAGGAAAATCGAGGTGGCAGTGGGAATCGACCAACAAGGCGTTCATCAATTTGCAGGTCGCAGGCCGCGCAGGAAATGGGCGGCGAGACTTTCAAGAAACAGCAATTGATTCAAGGGATGGCGCGCGCTGCGGCGAAATTGGCCGATCTCGCGCCAGGCCGCCAGCAGGGCGCGCGGATTGAGGGTTTGCACGTCTTTCGGTCGCGGCCAGCCGCCGTGATAGCGAACCTCGCCGGCAATGCGCTCCTGCGCGAGGTCGAACAGCCAGCGTTGCACGCCTTCGACCAGGTTTTCCATGCGAAACAGGCCGTCACCTTTGAGCAGGCCGTCCCAGCGCGCAGCGAGCGCGATCGGATCGGCCGGTGGTGCAATCAGGGAATCGACCAGCGCGTCGATCGGTGCCAACTGCCCTTGATCCTTCCATTGCGCGACTCGCATCGGCGCCCCGCCGGCCAGATCGAGGTAGCGCCTGGCCTGCTTTTCGAGTCCGGCATCCGCCAGCCAGGCCGCCGCCGAGGCAGCATCCGGTGCGCCAAACGGGATCACCCGGCAGCGGCTGCGAATGGTGGGCAACAGAGATTTTGACCTGGTTGACACCAATATAAAATAAACACTTGCAGGAGGTTCTTCTAGTATTTTAAGAAGTGCATTTGCCGCCGGGCCATGCATTGCCTCGGCTTCCGTGATGAGCACCACGCGGTTGCCTTCTCGATGACTTCCGACAAAAACGAAGGCCTCAAGTTCGCGAATCTGGTCGATGCGGATAACACTCGAGCCGCGCTTCTTGGCCTTGTCGTTGCCGGCGTCCTCGGGCTCGTCATCGCCGTCCGGCGCAATCCGGCGAAAGTCCGGATGATTGCCGGCTTCCAGCCAGCGGCAGGCGTGGCATTCGCCGCAGGCCGTGGGGCCGGGCGCGAGGGACTCGCAAAGCAGCAGCGCGGCGATCTGTTCGGAGAAGGCGGCCTTGCCGACTCCCGCGGGACCGACCAGCAGCATGGCGTGCGGAAGCCGGTCGAGACCCTGCCCAAGCAGCTGCTCTTTGACTATTTCGTTCCAGCTAATATTTTTTAAATCAGAGTGATGCAACTATATTCTCAAGTACTTTGTTAATAACTATTGGCGTCTGCGTAGCGTCAATTATCCGCACGCGCCCGGGGTTTTCGCTGGCGATGCGCAGATAGGCTGAACGTACGCGCTCGAAAAATCCTGCCTGTTCCTGCTCGAAGCGATCCGGCTGGGTGGTCGCCGCATGCAGGCGTTGCTGGGCAACGGCCACCGGCGCGTCGAAAATCAGCGTCAGATCCGGCTGCAGGTCGCCCATCACCCAATGCGCGAGTTCTTCCAGTTTCTTCCAGCTGAGTCCGCGCCCTCCTCCCTGATAGGCAAACGAGGCATCGGCGAAACGGTCGCAGACGACCCACTCGCCGCGGGCCAGTGCCGGTTCGATGACTTGCGCAATATGTTCGCGACGTGCTGCGAACATCAGCAGCGCTTCGGTTTCCAGGTGCATGGAATCCGTCAGCAGCAGGGCACGAAGCTTCTCGCCCAGCGGCGTACCGCCGGGTTCGCGGGTGGCGACCACCGTCCGCCCCTGCTGGCGCAGGTGCTCGATCATCCAGGCGTGCTGGGTGCTTTTCCCGGCACCGTCAATGCCTTCGAAGCTGATGAAGCGACCGCGCGAGGTTCCCACCTATTGCTTCTGGTATTTCGCGACGGCGCTGTTGTGTTCGTCGAGCGAGGCCGAAAACTCGCTCGATCCGTCGCCGCGGGCAACGAAATACAGCATGTCGCTCGGAGGCGGCTTTGCCGCCGCCTGCAGCGAGGCAAGTCCCGGCATGGCGATCGGCGTCGGTGGCAGACCTGGACGCGTATAGGTATTCCATGGCGTATCGGTCAGCAGATCGTTCTTGCGCAAATTGCCGTCGAAGGCCGGACCCAGACCGTAGATCACCGTGGGATCGGTTTGCAGCAGCATGCTGCGCCGCAGCCGATTGACGAATACCGCGGCGATCTGCGGACGATCCGCCGGCGTCCCGGTTTCCTTCTCGACGATCGAGGCCAGAATCAACAACTCGTACGGAGTCTTCAAGGGAAGCGTGCTTTCGCGCCCCCCCCATGCGATGGCGAGCCTGGACTGCATCGCCCGGTAGGCACGGCGATACACGTCGAGATCGCTGCTGTCCCTGTCGAACAGGTAGGTATCGGGAAAGAACAGCCCTTCCGGGTGGCGTTCCTTGGCGCCCACATGCATGAGTATCTGGGCGTCGCTCAATTTCAGCGAATCATGGGAAAGGCCAGGATGTTCATTCAGTGCGGCACGGAACTGGCGGAAGGTCTTGCCTTCGACCAGCACGATTTCGCTTTGGGTTACGTCGCCGCGCGTCAGCTTGTCGAGCAGTGACAGCGCGGTCAGGCCGCCTTCGACTTCATAGCTGCCGGCCTTGATCTTCGACGATCGGCCGAGAACGCGTCCCAGCAGTTCGAGTTGCCAGGCAGGGAGATCGACGCCGGCCGTTTCGATGATCTGCGCCGCAGACCGCAGGCTGGAGCCCGGTGGTATCGAAAAAGCGGTCGGATCGCTGCGCATCGGCAAATGGCGTACCGAAAACCAGCTCGAACCCACGATGACTCCGACGAATCCGAGAATCACCAATAACAGGATTAGCTTGAATGTACGCATGGAGAGACCAGGCAGGACTTGAATAAGGGCCGGATGGGCGCAATCTGCAACGTTGCCGCGATAATAGCACTGTCAACTTACTGATCAACCCGGACGAATTCCATGACCGAAGAAACAATTTCCTTCTTTGCCAGCCAAGGCCTGGCGACGGATGGCAGCAGCTTCGGCGCTGCCGCAGAAGAGCTTGCCGCGGCACAAGGCGGCGCCGTTCTCGCCCCGCTCGTCGACCTCGGCCTGATCCGCGCCAGTGGCGCCGATACTGCGAATTTTCTACACAATCTGCTGACCAACGACATCAAGGGCATCACCGCCGGAGGCGGCCGCTTTGCCGGCTTCTGCACCGCCAAGGGACGCCTGCTGGCGCTGCTGCTGATCTGGCGCGACGGCGACGACTTCCTGCTGATGTTGCCGCGCGACATCCTGCCCATGATTCTGAAGAAGCTGTCGATGTACGTGCTGCGCTCGAAGGTGAAACTCACCGATGCCAGCGCCGAACGGATCCTGCTCGGCTACGCGGCTGCAATAGGCGTGTCGCCAGCGCCAACTCTTGGCGAAGCGGCGGCCGGTTTGCCGCGCTTCGGTGTCTCCCCAATCGATGGCGGACAGGCGATCCGGCTCGACGACAGGCGCTGGATGCTGGCGCTCGATGCCGCCACGATCGGCCCACGCTGGCAGCAACTGGCGGCGACAGCCCGGCCGGTGGGCCTGGCCGCATGGCAATGGCTGGAAATCACTGCCGGCCAGCCGCGCGTGGTCGCAGCGACCCAGGAAGCCTTCGTGCCGCAGATGCTGAACATGGAATTGCCTGCGGTCGCCGGCGTCAGTTTCAGCAAGGGCTGTTATCCGGGTCAGGAAATCGTCGCCCGGACACAGTATCTGGGCAAGATCAAGCGGCGCACCTACCGCGCCAGGCTTGAGACGGCGGTGGTTCCCGGCACCCATGTGTATGCCCCAGAAACCGGCGACCAGCACTGCGGCGCGGTGGTCAGCCTGGCGCCCTCCCCGGCCGGAGGTTTCGAATGCCTGGTCTGCGCCCAGAGCGGCGCCGTGGAAGCCGGTGAAGTGCATGTCGGCACCCCGGCCGGCGAGCGTCTGGAATTTCTGCCCCTGCCCTACACCCTGCAAGAAGCCCCCTCGGGTGCGAACTGACCCGAGCTGATCGATGTGCCTGATCCTCGTCGCCTGGCGGGTACATCCTGACTACCCGCTGGTGGTGGCCGCCAACCGCGATGAGTTCTTCGCCCGGCCGACCGCGTCGGCGGCCTTCTGGCAGGACGCACCGC
The DNA here is from genome assembly GCF_031426875.1 of Sulfuritalea sp. Classification (NCBI taxonomy): domain Bacteria; kingdom Pseudomonadati; phylum Pseudomonadota; class Betaproteobacteria; order Nitrosomonadales; family Sterolibacteriaceae; genus Sulfuritalea; species Sulfuritalea sp. The sequence goes on along the minus strand of NZ_JASJPC010000001.1, from coordinate 73,122 downwards.
AAGTGCTGGCCGGCCGTGACCTCGATGCCGGCGGCACTTGGATGGGCGTCACGCGCAGCGGGCGCTTCGCGGCGCTGACCAATTTCCGCGATCCGGCACAGAACCGCGGTGGCGCGCCGTCGCGCGGCGGACTGGTGAAGGATTTTCTGTGCGGCGACGAAGATCCGCAGAGTTATCTCAAACGCGTCGCCGCTCACGGCCGGGCATGCAACGGCTACAACCTGCTGGTGAGCGACGGCGCCACGCTGTGGTGGTCGTCCAACATGGGCGGTGCCGCGCGTACGCTGCAGCCGGGCGTGTATGGGGTGTCGAATCACCTGCTGGATACGCCATGGCCGAAAGTTGGCGCTGGCAAGACGGCGCTGGCACAGGCCCTCGAACGGCTGCCGGACGATGAGGCGCTGTTTGCGCTGCTCCAGGACGACGGCATCCATCCCGACGACGAATTGCCGCAGACCGGGATCCCGCTCGACTGGGAGCGCCTGCTGTCCTCGGCCTTCGTCAAATCGCCGAATTACGGTACCCGCAGTTCCACGGTGTTGTGCGTCGGGCAGGATGGCTGGGCGGGCTTCGACGAGCAGACCTGGCTGCCGGGCGCACAGCGCGGACCAAGGCAATGCTATCGGTTTAGCTTGAGCGCACCATCGTTCGGTGCGGAATCCCGGCCTCGATGAATTCGGGCCCTTCCTCGACAAAGCCGAAGCGCCGGTAAAAGCCGCCGGCCTGGGTCTGCGCGTGCAGCGCCAGGTGTCGCAGGTTCTGCCCTGCGGCCTCTTCCAGCAGACGCTCCAGCAAGGCGCGGCCGACGCCTTTGCCGCGCCAGTCGGGCAGCACCGCCATGCGTCCGATGTGGCCATCCGGCAGCCGCCGCCCGGTGCCGATCGCGCTGCCCTCGGCATCACGGGCGACCACATGGCGGCTCACCGCATCGTGCTCGTCCATTTCGAGCTCGCGGGGCACGTGCTGCTCCTCGACAAACACGGTCTCGCGCACCGATCGCGCCTGCCCGCCGAGTTCGCTCCATGAGCCCGTCTCGATGCCGAATTCGACGATATCGACTGGCGTATATGCCGGCACCCGGTCGAACAGTTCGATGATGTCGGCGTTTCTCATGCGGACACAACCGATCGAGCCGGGACTACCCATCGCCACCGAGTCTGGCGAGCCATGCAGATAGATGTAGCGGCGCATGGTGTCGACTTCGCCCAGCCGGTTGCGTCCCGGCTCCTTGCCGGAGAGCCACAGGATGCGCGTCAGAATCCAGTCGCGGCCGGGGAATTCGTCCGCGAGTTGCGGTGTCCAAACCTCGCCGGTCGGCCGCCGACGCCTGAATACGGTATTCGCCGTGGCGCCAGCACCAACTTTTGCGCGCACGATATGCCGGCCGCGCGGCGTGCAAAAGCTGCCGTTCTGCTCGCCGGCCCCATTCTTTGCGGTGGATACGTCGTAGCGGCACAGCAGCATGCCGCGCTCGTCATGCAGTTCCAGGCTTTGCTGCGGCAGGCTGATGCGGATCTGCATGGCAGCTTGATTCAGGCGACCAGCGTGCGTCCGCGGCGCGCCGCGAAAAAGCCCGACAGCAGGCTGCCGCAAGCTTCGCCCAACACGCCGCCGACAAGCGTCGTGTGGTGATTGAGGCGGGATTCGGCGAACAGGTCGATCACGCTGCCGGCCGCGCCGGTCTTCGGATCGCGCGCGCCGAACACTACGCGCTCTATGCGCGCATGCATGATGGCGCCGGCGCACATGGCGCAGGGTTCCAGCGTTACATACAGGGTGCAGCCCGGCAGGCGGTAATTGCCCAGACGCGTGGCGGCATCGCGCAAGGCCATGATTTCGGCATGGGCGGTGGGATCGTGGCGGCCGATCGGCTGGTTGAAGCCGCGGCCGACTACCTCCCCTTCCAGCACGACCAGCGCGCCCACCGGCACCTCGCCGGTGGCGCCAGCCTCGCGCGCCAGATCCAGCGCCAGCCCCATGAAATGCTCATCGTCCATGGGGCTGATTATGGCATCGCTGCCATGCGCTGCGGGGTTTCCCGGCTAGGCGTTCTTGGTGACTGCGCCGCCCGTCTCCAGCAATTGCGCCTGCGCTGCGGCCAGGCGCGCGATCGGCACACGCGGTCCCGAGCAGGACACGTAGGTGAGGCCGATGCTGTGGCAGAACTGGATCGACCCCGGGTGGCCGCCATGCTCGCCGCAAATACCGACCTTGAGGTCCGGACGCGTCTTGCGCCCTTCGCTTACGGCCAGTTTCATCAGTTCGCCGACACCCTTCTGATCGAGCACCTCGAAGGGATTGTCCAGCAGGATTTCTTCCGAGATATAGCTTGGCAGGAACTTGTTCTCGGCATCCTCGCGGCTGAAGGAGAAGGTGGCCTGCGTCAGGTCGTTGGTGCCGAAGGAGAAGAACTCGGCATCCTCGGCCATGCGTCCGGCGCGCAGACAGGCCCGCACGACTTCCAGCATGCTGCCGAACTTGACGTCCACCTTGATACCGTGGGTCAATTCGACGACCTTGTGCAGGCGTTTCACGTAGCTGTGAATGCGGCACAACTCCTCGACCGTGGCCACCTGCGGCACCATGATTTCCGGATGGACCTCGGTGCCCTCTTTGGCGCAGAGGGCGGCGGCTTCCAGAATCGCCTGGATCTGCATCATGTAGATCTCGGGATAGGTAATGCCCAGGCGCACGCCTCGGTGGCCGAGCATCGGGTTTACCTCGGACAGCGCGCGGACCTTCTTGAGGATCTTTTCCTTCTTGTGGATCGCATCTTCTTCAAGATGGCCGTCCTTGAACGCCTTCATGCTCACCGACAACTTGCCCAGGCCGTCCGAGTACTGCTGATACAGGCGCGGACTGAGCAGCTTGAGTGTTTCCGGCAACTCTTCCATGGCCTTGATCGAATCCCGCATATGGTGCAGGTGGGCGATCTCCAGCTCCAGTTGCGCCGTCGTCGGCAGGAATTCGTGCATCGGCGGGTCAAGCAGGCGCACCGTGACCGGCAGGCCCTTCATGGCCTTGAAAATGCCCTTGAAGTCGGCGCGCTGAATCGGAAGCAGCCTATCCAGTGCGGCCTGACGCTCCTCGACGGTTTCGGCGAGGATCATCTCCTGCACGATGGGCAGGCGATCGGAACTGTTGAACATGCGCTCGGTGCGGCACAGGCCGATGCCCATGGCGCCGAACTTGCGCGCCCGCGCGGCGTCGTCCGGGGTGTCGGCATTGGCCATCACCTTGAGTCGCGCGACTTCGTCGGCCCAGCCCAGCAGGGTCGCCATGTCTTCCGAAAACTCGGCTTCGACGGTGGGCACTTCACCGGCATAAACCTTGCCGTTGCTGCCGTCGATGGTGATCACGTCGCCTTCGTGCAAGGTGGTCTCACCGATCACGGCGCGGCGCGCCACGTCGTCGATGATGATCGCTTCGCAGCCGGAAACACAGGGTTTGCCCATGCCGCGTGCCACCACCGCAGCATGCGAGGTTTTGCCGCCGCGGCTGGTGAGGATGCCTTGCGCCTGGAAGAAACCGTGAATATCTTCCGGTTTGGTTTCCTCGCGCACCAGTATGATGCGCTCACCGGCTTGGCCGCGTTCCTCCGCCGAGTCGGCGTCGAACACGATCTTGCCCGAGGCCGCGCCGGGCGAAGCCGGCAGGCCGGTCGCCAGCGGCTTGCCCTTGAAGTCGGCCGCGAGCTGCGGCGCCAGCATCTGTTCCAGCAGGGTCGGGTCGATCCGCATCAGGGCCTTCTCGCGCGTGATCAGGCCTTCCCGGTACATCTCGACCGAGGTACGCAGCATCGCTCGTGCATTCATCTTGCCGTTGCGAGTCTGCAGGCAGTAGAGGCGCCCCTTCTCGATGGTGAACTCGAAGTCCTGGACCTCGGCGTAGTGTGCTTCGAGGCGCGCATGGAGTTCCTGCAATTGCCGGTAGATTTCCGGCATTTCCTGCTCCATCTCGGCAATCGCCTTCGGTGTGCGTATGCCCGCCACCACGTCCTCACCCTGGGCGTTGACCAGGTATTCGCCATAGATGAGGTTTTCGCCGGTGCCCGGATTGCGCGTAAAGCCGACGCCAGTACCGGAATCGGAGCCCATGTTGCCGAAGACCATGGTCACCACATTGACCGCGGTGCCGCTGGCCATTTCCTTGGTGATCTTGAACTGACGACGGTAGTCGATCGCGCGCTTGCCGTTCCAGGAGCGGAACACTGCGCCAATGGCGATTTCCAGCTGCTGATAGGGATCTTCCGGAAACGGCTTGCCGGTATGCCGGGCGACGATGGCAAGAAATTCGGTGGCGAGTTCGGCCAGGTGCTCGGCCTTCAGATCGACGTCCTGGCTGGCACCGTAGCGAGCCTTGATCGACGCCATCGCCGCATCGAAGTGTTCGTCGCCGATGCCCAGTGCGATCTTGCCGAAAAGCTGGATGAAGCGGCGCCAGGCGTCATAGCCGAAGCGCGGGTTGCCGGTCAGGGCGATCAGGCCTTTGAGGGTGGTCTGGTTGAGGCCGAGATTGAGGACGGTGTCCATCATGCCCGGCATCGACATGGAAGAACCCGAACGCACCGAAACCAGCAGCGGATTGTCGGCACCGCCAAAGGTCTTGCCGGTCTTTTTCTCCAGTGCCTTCATGTGCGCCAGCGTCTGATCCAGCGCGCCTTCGGGCAGGCGGTCCTTTTCGAGGAACGCGAGGCAGGCGTCCGTGGTGATGACGAAGCCTGGTGGCACGTTGAGGCCAATCTGCGTCATCTCGCACAAGTTCGCGCCTTTGCCGCCGAGCAGCATCTTGTTCTTGCCATCACCTTCCTCGAAGGCAAACACCCATTGCCGTTTCATCAATACTTCTCCTTGTTGTCTTGCCAGTGGATTGCCGCTATGCACAATTATTTTATCGTCACTAGTAGGGGAATTTCACAAAGAAAATCACTTTACTCACCATAAGAGCATTCCATCCTGACGCAAGATGCGCTAAATTATCCAAAATTCATCAAATTTCTTCGAGGACGGCCACAGGGTACTGATTCAGTCATAAAATAAATTACTCGGCATCCGGCAATTGTTTTTCACTCGTGAAATCAACGCTACGCAAACAGGCTATCGACTGATATGGACATCGTCAGACAAAAGCAAATCAGGGAATGGACCCTGCTTGGGTTGGTCGGGAGCATGGCATTGGTTGCCAATCTTCCGCGGCACGCGCTCGACGGCATCGGCTTGGATCCGGGCCTGCTGATGGCGGTCCTGGGGCTGATGGTCGTGTTTGCCCTTTTCCTGTATGTGCGGTTTTTCTTCTTCCTGCTGTATGCAATGCTGGCAGTTGGCGCCAATCTGCCGGAACAATGGGCCGATTCGCTGGGTATCAGCCAGACACCGCTGCTGCTCGCCCTGATCGCAATGGTTGCGCTGTCCCTGCTCAACTATGGCGCCAAGGCGCTGCCCACGGGGCTGGAACCGAAAAAGCGCAAACAGAACCTCGAAGCTACCAAAGTGTTGCTCGACGCCATCGAGCGCCGCAATCTTTCCTATATCAAGACCCTGTTGGCCATGGATTTCGATCTCGACGAGCCCGACGCCGATGGCACGACGCCGCTGATGCGCGCCGCCCAGCGCGGGGAGTTCAAGATAGTCCAGTTACTGATCAAGCGCGGCGCCTCGCCATTGGTGGTCGGGGCTGCCGGCAAGGCTTCGGATCTGGCGCAAAAGAACAACTTTCCGTCGGTCGCCGAATTCTTGAAGAAGGTCGAAGAAGTTCAGGCAGCGGAAGCCTCGCGGCGGGCCGCAAGCCAGTCTCAGCGCGATACGGCAGTCGTTGCTTGACCCAGTGGCTTACTCTCGGCGAGAAGCCTACCTTCCCGTCCCGGCGCCGTCAGAGGCGTCTCGCGCGTCCCGTAGCGGCTCGCCGGCCATCAGGTGGAGGGCGATGACGATTCCTGCGATCACGTTGCCCAATGCAAATCCAGCAAGTAGCAGCCTGGTGCCGATGGGCAGTTGATAGGCGTGCAACACGAAAGAGATGGCCGACGACAGGCCGTTGAGTACGATAAGTACCCAGAACAGGGGATTTCGCGGCTGAATGAGTCGCGCGAACTTCAGTTCGCTGGCCATAAGGCATGATCGCTACAGCCTGCGTCACGGCACACGACTAGTAACCGGGCCGCAGCAGATAGATTTCCACCCAGTGCCGCCGCGAATCCCGCTCCTTTTCGTGCTCACCACCGAAACTGGCCAACAGGATGCGTCGTGAGAGCACGCCAAGTTCTTGCAGGCGTTCCTTGACTCTTTGCAGGACTTTCTCTGCGAGTCCGATATTCAATGCCGGGCTGCCGCGATCCGGAACATGGCTTTCGAGGCGCAGAAGAATGCGCTCATCCCGCTTTGCCTCATTGGCTATTTTCGCCAGTCGGCCTTCCATCTCCACGGTAAATCCCCCGCTGCCCGGGTCGATCTTTATGACTGCATCGGGTTCCGGTTCATGGCTGGCTTCCGCCTGCGGAGAAACCGGTGGCGCTGGCTTGGGCGCAAGCTTTCGCCTACCCTGATCACTATCGGCGGGAGATTGCTGGAGTCGCTGGGTAGCGGCGGACTCGGCCTTGTAGCCCGTCGATTGGGGTGCGGCCGATTGTGCATTTCCGGCGCTCTTCGGCGGGGCTGCGCATGCTCCCAGGCAAAGCGAAGTCGCCGCGATCATCATGCTTGCTGCAAGTCTCATTTCTTCCTCGCTGCGATGGTTCCGCCAAAAATATCGTGCTGGGCGAACCGGCAGATGGCGGCAATGATGGGATGGGTCAGCTTGCGTTCATTGGTAATGGCAAAGATCTGTTCGCGCACGGTATCAATTCTGCCCACGACCTGAACGTCATGCTGACTGACGATGTAGGACTCGATCGCCGTCGGCGCCACAAAGAAACCAGCCCCGGCCTGGCCGAAAGCCTGCAACAGCGCGCTGTCGTCGAACTCACCGACAATGCGCGGCCGCAACCGCTCGGCCTCGAACCAGCGCATCAGGCGCGGCTGCAAGGCCACATCGACTCCGGGAAGCAGAAAAGGCGCGGCGTCAAGCAGCTGCGGAAATGGCCGCGACACCTGCTGAACCAGGGCTTGCGCGCCGAACACGCTGACACCGCTTTCACCCAGGAAATGGTCGTAACCGCGCACATTAAGGTTGTCGGGCATGGGACGATCGGCGATCACCATGTCGAGGCGATGTATCGCCAGGTCCGCCAGCAGCGTCGTCAGACGCCCTTCGCGGCAGATCAGTTTGATCGGTTCCTCGAAGCCGAGGGACGGCTCGACCAGGCGATAAGCCACCATTTTCGGGACCGAGTCGGCAATGCCTACGCGGAACGGTGCACCGTACGGCAGCGCGCCGTCGCGCAGCGAATCCAGCATTTCATCGCTCAGGGCGAATATCTGTTCGGCGTAGCCGAGCAGGCGTTGTCCGGTTTCGGTGAGTTCCAGGCCACGTCCGACACGCCGAAACAGGTCAACCCCGAGCGTGGCTTCGAGTTCACTCAGTTGCCCGCTGATCGACTGCGGGGTGAGATGCAGTTGCTCGCTGGCGCGGGCGATGCTGCCGGATTTGGCAACCATCCAGAAATAGCGCAAGTGCTTGAAGTTGAGGGCGGCCATGATGTTTCGTCGATGATTTATGCGCTGTGCGCCGCAGCGCTGGCAGGTGCCTGGATCCGGCCTGGGTGCGCAGACCGTCACATCCATTTATGCGATCAATTTTCAATTGTATTCGATTTGTACGAGTCTTTTGCCGGCTCTATCATCGCGCAATCGGTGAGCTATCCTAATCACCAAACGTCAATGCCTTTGCCACCGGCATGAGCAAGTACAGATCACTCATTGCAGTGTCCACCGGCCTTCTTCGTCACCATGATCGTTGCCGAACTGGTATTGGGTGTCCTGGCTTCCGTCATCGTCATGTGGTTCTCGCGCCAGCGTGAATTCCGGGCCGATCAGGGGGCGCCAGCCTCGCCAGTAGGCAAAACATGATTGCCGCGCTGCAACGCCTGAATTCGCTGCATCCGCAGCCTCTGTCCGACAAAATGGCCGCATTCGGCATTGCCTGCGCCAGCGGCGATCTTCAGCGCGCGGCGGCGAGAAAGGCCTCCAGTAGCGGCGCGCAGTCGAGCAAGTCGTCGTCGGCGAACTGGGCGTGAAACTCCGGGTGCCATTGCACGCCGCAGACGAAGCTGCGACCGTCCCAGCGTATCGCCTCCACCACGCCGTCGGCACCCTCGGCCTCCACCACCACGCCACGACCGAGGCGGTTGATCGCCTGGTGATGGATCGAGACGACCTTGCCTTCGACACCGCCGCCGAACCAGTCGACGAACTTGCCGCCGGCGACGAACTTCACCGTGTGGCTGTTGCGATCGTAAGCGGGCGTCTCGTGCCCGGAGGCTGCCGGGAATTGCGTCGGCAGATCCTGGAACAGCGAGCCGCCCAGTGCGACATTGATCAACTGCATGCCGCGACAAATGCCGAGAATGGGCTTGCGGGCTTCCATGAACTCATGCACCAGCTCCAGTTCGTAGGCGTCGCGCACCGCATCCCCATTCCATTCCGGCCGCAACGGCTCTTCGCCATAGGCTTGCGGGCTGACATCGGCGCCGCCTTGCAGGATCAATCCGTCAAGATACTCGGCATAGTCGCGTAGGCGGATATTGCTGCGCAGCAATGTGCCATCGGCCACCACCGAGGGCACCATCAGCACCAGCACATCCCGCGACATGGCCCACTGCGCCACGCTTTGCTCCAGCACCTGCAGCGTCCTGCTGCGAATGCCGGCACCGCCCAACTCGGGATGAAAGATGCGGGCCGAAAGGCCGATGCGGATCGGCCGGCGCCGCCCTATCATGTCGCCCTCCCGTTGCGGAAGCTGCGGACGGCTGCATCGACCACGCCCGCGACGCCGCCCTGCTCGCTATATTGCCTGCGCAGGAAGCTGGCGTGATTGCCCGCGTGGACAGCAACGGCGTAGAGCTCGTCGAGAGCTGGCTGACTGTCCAGCGCCGCGGCATGGGGAGTGAGGTGGCGCAGCGTGGCCAGGATGTCTTCGCGCAATGAACGGTTCTCGTTGGTCTTCGGATGCACGATGGCGCCGTCGAGACCGAAACGGCAGGCCTGAAAACGGTTGTAGTTATAGACCAGGTAGTCGTCCTCGGCCGGCGGCGGTTCCTGGCCTTGGAGCAGCATGCGGCATAGGGCCTGCAGGTAGCTGGCCAAGGCCGCGGCACGTTCGACACTCAACGGTGTATCGCAGACGCGCAGCTCGATGGTGCCGTACTCGGGCTTGGGGCGGATGTCCCAGTAGAAATCCTTCATGCTCTTCACCACCCCGGTAGCCTCCATCTTGGCGAAGTAATTGCGTTCGAAGTCGTTCCACTTTAGCAGGAAGGGCGCACGACCCGAAAGCGGAAAGGCAAACACCGAATTCAGGCGCGCCGAGTCGAACAGGGTGTCGACTCCCTGCGAAAAGGGCGACGACGCCGACAGCGCGATGAAATGCGGCAGATAGCGATTCAGCGCATGCAGCAGGTAGAGTCCTTCGTCGGCGGAACCGCAGCCGATATGCACATGCTGGCCGAACACGGTGAATTGCTTGGCGAGGTAGCCGTAAAGTTCGGAAAGCTCCTTGAAGCGCGGCTTGGCGAAGATGCGTTGGTCGAACCAGCGCTGGAAGGGATGGGTACCGCCACCGCAAATCGCGACATTGAGCCGGTCGCCGGCCACCACCAGAGTGTCACGCATCTGTCGCAACTGTTCCAGCAGTTCGTCATGGCGGGTATGCACGTCGGTGGCGATCTCGATCATGCTCTCGGTAATTTCCGGCTTGACGTCGCCGGGGAAGGGTTTGCGGGCAAGCAGATGCAGCATGTCGGTGGCTGCCGCGGCGAGATCGAAATCGGTGGGGTTGACCAACTGCAGTTCGAGTTCGACGCCCATGGTCAGCGGACTGCTGGTCTTGAAGGCTTCGAGCGCCATGCTCAGCCCTCCCGTCCCGGTTGCGCTTCGCCGGCACGGCACAGCGCCCATTGCGTTGCCAGCGGCCCCAGCACGTTGAGCAACAGCATCATGGCGGCCACTCCGGGCAGGTGCTCGACGAGTTTCGCATCGAGATGCCGCGTCTGTTCCAGCAGCATCATGGAGAACACAGACAGCGGCATCAGCGCGACGCCGGTCAAGACTCCCTTGCGCCAGCTCAGTCCGCTGATCCGGGCGAACAGCGTGGTCGCGCAGGTTTTGACCAGCAGGCGCGCCATCAGCACTGCCACACCCAGTTCGATGCCGGCGACAACATGGCGCCAATCGAGCGTGGACGCAATGAACACAAACAACAACACGGTCAGCAGGTCGCCCAGGGCACCGAAATTTCGCTGGGCCTGCGACAGCAGGACGCGACGATGACGGGCGACCAGTCCGAAAGCCAGCGCGGCGAGGATCGGCGAGAACTTGAAGGCATCGGTCAGTGCCGTGAGCAGCAGCACGGCCAGGGCAAATGCCACCGTGGTGTGGTGCGTGAGTCCGCCGGTGACGCGCAGCAGGCCGGGAACTGCGACACCGAACAGGGTGCCCAGTCCGGCGGACACCAGAACCACGACCACGCTGTTCCACACCGCAGTGAATACACCGCCGTTGCCTGTCAGCATCGCGTAACCCACGACAGCCTTGAAGGCGACGACTGCGAATACGCAGTTAAAGGCCGACAGATGCAGCGTGCGCTCGGTCACCTGCCCCGATCCGCGCAATTCGTTGACCACCCTCAGCACGGCAGCCGGCGAGGTCGGCACCGCCAGGGCCGCCAGCAACAGCGAGGGTATCGGCGCCTGGTCGAATATCCGGGCGATGAAAAACACCACAGCGAAGGTACCCGTGGCTTCGACCACGCTGGTAGCGCCCAGCCACGGATTGGCGCGCAGCCAGCCGAGGTTGATGCGATAGCCTAGCTCGAACAGAATCAGCGCGAGGGCGACATTGGTCAGCAACACCATCGCTTCGCCGGACGGCTGGGACAGAAAGCCGCCCTGGCTCGAAGCCATCAGGAATCCGGCGATGGCGTAACTGCTGATCCGCGGCAAACCGAGCCAGCGACGCCCGAATTCGCCTGCCACCCAGGCAAGCGCCAGTGCGGCCGGCCAGGCGATCTCGACAAGGATGAGGTTGAGACTCGCTGCCATGGTCTCCCTTTATTCAAGCATGTCCGACATCAACCGGCCTTCGATCTTTGCCGGCGCCGCCAGGGTCACCGTCCCGCCAGCACCAACTTTCAGTCCGGTGACGGCTTGCTGCCCTCGCCCCCGGTGAGCAAGGTGCGCAGCCCGACATAGGGTTTTTCGGTTTCCGCGATCGCGGGTGTGGACTGCGCTTTGGCGAGTTCCGCCGCGAGTTCGTCGCCGCGGCGCTGTTGCTCGGCCAATTTGCGCTCAAGGTCTGCGACCTGGCGACCGAGCCGTGCCGTCGCCCACTGCCCACGGATTACGGTCGGTGAGGAAAGCAGGCCGGCAATCAGCGCACCGAGACCGAGCGACAGCAGCAATACCAGCGCCAGCGAACCCTCGAAACGCCAAACGGCAAGCGTCACCACCACCGGCGTGTTGTTCTGCAGAGCGAACAACACCGCTCCAATGGCAAAGACGATACCGACAATCAATGTGAGCTGCATGACGAATTTTCCATTTTGGTGCTCCGGTTTCAATCCTGAGCGACGAATCAATTGGAACACGATAATCGCAAAAGACGATGAAGCCTATGCAATAGCCAACTCTTTAATTCGAATATATCGAAGTGTGACCACAGACAATTCGAATGGATCGATACATTTAAAGCTCCTACAATGGACTCGTATCCGTCTGTAATCCAAGTTAACGAGGAGAAGGAAATGAGAAACCTGCAGGCAATTGCCATTCCGCATAGTGGCGCCGAGTCGGTGCTGGCGACCAACAAGGTGATTCGCAATACCTACATGCTGCTATCGATGACGCTACTGTTCGCCGCGGCAACCGCGGCCGCTGCGGTCGCACTGAAACTCCCGCATCCCGGCCTGGTAGTGACCCTGGTCGGCTACTTCGGCCTGCTGTTCGCTACGACCAAGCTGCGCAACAGCGCTTGGGGCCTGGTATCGGTATTCGCCCTGACCGGCTTCATGGGCTACACCCTGGGGCCGATTGTCAGCCACTATCTTGGCCTGCCCAACGGCGGCCAGACAGTGATGATGGCCATGACCGGCACCGCCGCGATCTTCCTCGGCCTGTCCGGTTACGCGCTGACCACGCGCAAGGATTTCAGCTTCATGGGCGGCTTCCTGATGGTCGGCGTCCTGCTCGCCTTCCTAGCCGGCCTGTCCGCGATATTTTTCGAGATTCCGGCGCTGTCGCTGACCGTCTCGGCCGCCTTTGTCCTGTTGATGTCGGGTCTGATCCTGTATGAAACCTCGAACATCATTCATGGCGGCGAAACCAACTACGTCATGGCGACCGTGACGCTGTTCGTGTCGATTTTCAATCTCTTCACCAGTCTCCTGCATTTGCTGGGCTTCATGAACAGCAGCGACTGATCAAAGCAGTACGATGCCGACTGCCTGAAACAAGCAAGGTGGTCGGCCCGTGGATTCGCACCTTTATCGGCAATTCACGAACTGCCGACTCCGCCGGCGACCTGGTCCGAGACCTGCGCATCGTCGGTGGGTGGCTCTGCCGGTTCAGGCAATCGGCTCGCGAGCACCTTATCCACCCGCTTGCCGTCGAGATCGACCACTTCCAGCGGCCAGCGCTCCCAATGGGCAATATCGCGCGTCTGCGGCAGGCGCCCCAGCAACCACATCATGAGGCCGCTAAGCGTGTGGTAGCGCCCCTTGTCTTCATCGGGGACGGCCTTCAGCTCCAGCCGGTCCTTCAATTCGGGCACCGGAATCAGGCCGTCAAACAGCCACGAACCGTCTTCGCGCTGGACCGCCCAGGCATCCTCCTGATTGTGCGGCTTGAACTCGACGGTGACGGCCTCCACCAGCACGTCCTGCAGCGTGACCAAACCCTGTACCTCGCCATATTCATCGACCACCAGCACCATCTGCATGCCGGAGGCGCGGAAATGCCCCGGCAAGTCCATGCCGTTCAGGGTTTCCGGAATGAAAACGGCGGGTTGCAACTGGGTGGCGAGCTCGATCGGTCCGCCCTTGAGCTTCTGGTTCAACAACTGCTTGGCATTGACGATGCCGAGTACTTCATGCAGTCCGTCGCGACAAACCGGAAAGCGAGAATGGTCGGAGGCGGCAATCCATTGCAGGTTCTCTTCCAGCGAGCGCTCGACATCCGGGTGGACGATATCGGCTCGGGGAATCATCAGCGAACCGATCTGGCGGTCATCCAGGCGGAAGACATTGCGCACCATCTCGTGTTTTCCTGCCGCTCGATCACCCCGGCTTCGGAGCCTTCCTCGATCATGGCGTGAATCTCGTCTTCCGTCACGCCATGGGCAGCCTGTTCGTGCTGTCCCAGCAGGCGCAGGACCGTGTCGGTGGAGAAACTGAGCAGGTGCACGAAAGGCCGCGTGAACAGCGCGAGAAACTACATCGGGCGCGCCACGGGGCGGGCGATTCCTTCCTGATCGATCTGGCCAATACGCTTGGGTACCAGTTCGCCGATGACGATGGACACATATGTGATGACCACCACCGCCAGCGCTGTGGCGGCGATGCTGCTGGCTTGCTGGTCGAAGCCCAGACCGTAAAGCCAGGCGGCGAACGGGGCGGCCAGGATCGCCTCGCCGACGATACCGTTAAGGATGCCGATCGAAGTAATGCCGATCTGGATGGTCGACAGGAAACGCGTCGGCTCGTCATGCAGCGTGATCGCGACCGCGGCAGCCCCATCGCCATTCTCGGCAAGCCTTGCCAGTAGCGCGCGACGTGCCGTTACCAAGGCGATCTCGGACATGGCGAAGAGGCCGTTGATCAGCATCAGGATGATGAGCAACGGGATTTCCATGGCGTAATCCCGGATCAGTTAACGATGAATGACTGCCCCATCAAAGATGAGCTTCCCCCGAAAATTCGTCTTCCAAGAGATGGGGTATAACGCCCCGGTAAATTGGAAGGAGAAGCGAAGTTGAAGAAGATACCGAAGCAGGAATACACGGCCGAGTTCAAGGGACTGGCGGTGAAACGAGTGAAGGCTGGCCAGAGCGTTGGAGCCGTGGCCCGGGAACTGGGGCTGATCGAGCAAGTCATTCACGCCCCCGCAGTTTTCCGCTGGCGAATCCTTGAAGCGCAGCAATAGCCGAATCTCGTCGAGCGTCATGTCCAGACTGCGACAGTTGCGTATGAAGCGCAGCCGTTCCGCATGTGTCGGCCCATAGATGCGGTAGTTGCCATCGGTACGCGCAGTTTCAGGCAGCAGGCCCTCGCGCTCGTAATAGCGAATGGTCTCCACTTGGGCGCCGGCATGGCTGGCAAGTTCTCCGATTTTCATAAGCGCCTAAACACTTCGACCTGGCTGCATGGCAATGATGGCCATGCCGACAAGGCTCACCGCGCCGCCGACTAGATCCCAGCGCGTCGGAGTAAGGCCGTCGACCTGCCAAAGCCAAAGCATGGCGATGACAACATAGACGCCGCCATAGGCTGCATAGATACGCCCAGCCGCGCCAGGATGCATCGTGAGCAACCAAGCGAACGCTGCCAGCGACAGAGCGGCTGGGATAAGCAGCCAGCGGGAATGTTCTTGCGTCAAGACAAGCCACGGCAGGTAGCAACCGACAATCTCAGCCAGCGCTGTAATGACGAAGAGACCAGATATCCTGAAAAACTCCAGCATCTTTTTTCCTTCCATCATCATTGTAGCTGCTTGACTCTTTAGTCGCTACAGGGTTTCAAATGCTGGAAAGCAAGGAGAATTTGCATGACATCGCCTACATCCGAACACACCATTCCAATCAAATCCTCCGGCTGCGGTTGCAGCGACAGTTGTTCGACAACGCTTCCCCTTTCCGAAGCGCCCGTCGCGGCTAGTCAGGCTGGCGCGACCGTGCTGCTGATTCCGGCGATGGATTGCCCCAGCGAGGAAAACGACATTCGCCGCGCCCTGGTGGGTATCGATGGCATTCGTTCCTTGAGCTTCCAACTGTCGGCACGGACGCTGTCCATCGACGCACCCGACTCGGTATTGCCCGCCGCCGTCGCGGCCATTCGGCAGGCTGGTTACGAAACCAAGACGCTTGCCACTGGCTCGGATGCAAAGGAAGTCAGTTCGGTAAAGGCCGATTTGTGGAAAGCCCTGCTGGCGCTGGCCTTGGCCACGGGCGCCGAACTGGTGCACTTTATTGCGCCCGATACGATGCTGTTCATGGGGCTGGGCATGACGATGGCGTTCATCGCCATCGGGCTCGCCGGCTTGTCGACCTACACCAAGGGATTGGCGGCGTTGCGCCGGGGCCAGTTGAACATGAACGCGCTGATGGGCGTGGCCGTGACCGGTGCCTTCCTGATCGGACAATGGCCCGAGGCGGCGATGGTCATGGCGCTGTATGCCATCGCCGAACTGATCGAGGCGCGTTCGGTGGATCGAGCGCGCAATGCCATCAAGAGCCTGCTCGATCTGACACCCGATACGGCTGAGGTTAGGCAGGCCGAAGGCGTCTGGCGTGAAGTCCCTGCCGGGCAAGTGGCGCTCGACGCCTGCGTGCGCGTCAAGCCTGGCGCGCGAATCCCGCTCGATGGCCGCGTGACGGCGGGAACGAGCGCGGTCAACCAGGCCCCGGTCACCGGCGAGAGCATCCCGGTGGACAAAGCCGAGGGCGATATGGTGTTCGCCGGCACGATCAACGAAACCGGCATGCTCGAATTCCGCGTCACGGCGATCTCCACCAATACGACGCTGGCCCGAATCATTCATGCCGTGGAGCAAGCCCAAGGAACAAAGGCACCGACTCAGCGCTTCGTTGACCGCTTTGCCGAGATATACACGCCGTCGGTGTTCGCGATGGCCGTCGCGGTGGCCCTGTTGACGCCCTGGCTGCTCGGCTGGAACTGGTCCGATGCGCTGTACAAGGCGCTCGTGTTGCTGGTGATCGCTTGCCCGTGCGCGTTGGTGATCGCCACGCCGGTTACGGTGGTCAGCGGATTGGCGGCGGCAGCGCGGCGCGGCATTCTGATCAAGGGGGGCGTCTATCTGGAAGAGGCGCGCAAGCTGCGCGCTATCGCGCTGGACAAGACCGGCACCATCACCGAAGGCAAGCCGCGCCTGGTGGCGACCGAGGTGTTGTCTTCGGCCGTGCCAGAAGCCCGGGTGTTGGCGTGGGCCGCCAGCCTCGCTGGGCACTCCGATCATCCCGTCTCGAAGGCTATCGCGCGCGGACTCAACCTGCCCGAGAATGGCCTCCAGGATTTCGTCGCGCTTCCCGGGCGAGGCATCGAGGCACGCACCGATGGCGAACGGCTGACGCTGGGCAATCATCGCTTGATCGAGGAGCGCGGCCTGTGCAGCAAGGAAATCGAGGCGCGGTTGGAGGTGCATGAATCGCAGGGGCGCAGCGTGACGATGCTGGCCTCGGAACGGCACGTACTGGCAATCTTTGCCGTCGCCGACACGATCAAAGACAGCTCGCGCACGGCCATCGCTGAACTGCATCAACTTGGCGTCGTCTCGGTGATGCTTACCGGCGACAACAGCGCGACGGCCGTCACCATTGCCCGCGAGGCCGGCATCGACGATGCGCGCGGCAACCTGCTGCCCGAAGACAAGCTGGCGGCCATCGAGGAAATGCAAGGCCGTTATGGTTTGACCGCCATGACCGGCGACGGAATCAACGACGCGCCAGCTCTGGCCCGTGCCGATATCGGCGTGGCGATGGGCGCGGCAGGTACCGATACCGCGATGGAAGCCGCCGACATCGTGATCATGAACGACGATCTGCGACGGATTCCTGAAGCCATTCGGCTGTCGCGGCATACCCATTCAGTACTCTGGCAGAACATCACGCTGGCCCTTGGTATCAAGGTCGTATTCTTGACGCTTGCATTGTTTGGTAGCGCCACCATGTGGATGGCGGTCTTTGCCGACATGGGGGCGAGCCTGATCGTAGTGTTCAATGGATTGCGGCTGCTGCGCAAATGAACTGGAAATTTGTGCTGTACGACTGGTTCGGATGGAATGTCACACTTTTCCAGCAGATCTATAGCCATGCCCCATCGACATTGACACCGTTGATCTCGATATTCGGGTTCGCCGGCAATTACTGGACTGCGCCCTTTGTGGCGATTGGCCTATGGCTGTGGTCGCGATCGGAGACTGAAAGACAGCCCTCCGAGACGGCACATAAGCAGTTGATCTGCTTTATTGTTGCGTTCGGATTGGCGGTGCTTCTGGCCGCGCTGCTAAAACTGACGCTGGGTTATCCGCGTCCGGCAGCGGTTCTAGGTGACCTGGTGCGTCACACGGAAGGTACTGACCTGAGTTACAGCCTGCCGAGCGGGCATGCGACCTACGCGGCATTGGTTGCCGGAGCGCTTTGGCCCTTGGCGGGAAAGCAATTGCGGGTGGCTCTGGTGCTGTATCCGCTGATGGTCGGCTGGGCGCGTATCGCTGCGGGCATGCATTTCCCGTCCGACGTGTTGGCGGGATGGAGTTTGGGTCTGGTCTGCCTCACCATCGCAAATGCCTTGATCCGCATCGGCGACAGATTCAGCAACCTGCCGACGTCGTTGCCCACCTTGCCATGGTATGGCCTGGCGTTTCTGGTCATGCTGACCGATCAATTCGTCAAACTGACAATCATCGATACATTCGTCTATGGTGAGCAAACGCCGGTTACTTCATTCTTTAATCTGGTGTACGTCGTCAATCCCGGTTCGGCATTCAGTTTCCTGGCGGATGCCGGGGGGTGGCAGCGATATTTCTTCATCGCACTGGCTCTGTGCATTTCGGGGTGGTTGATGTTCGCTCTTCGTCAGGGTAAACCCGGACTGGAATCGGCTGGCTACAGCCTCGTACTAGGCGGGGCTCTGGGCAATATGCTGGACCGAATATTGCAAGAACATGTTGTCGACTTTCTGGATTTCCATTGGCATGGAATTCATTGGCCGGCGTTTAACTTTGCCGACATTGGCATCAGCCTGGGCGCGACATTTCTTGTTCTCGCGACGTTCGTAACCGGCACTGACAGAACTGTCCGTAACGCCGTACCAAGATAGAAGCGCATGTGAGCATTATCCATCGAGGAGTATCCATGCGTCGGATCAGTGTTGTAGTCGCCTTGCGCTTGACCGAAGCCAGGGTGAAGCAATGGCTGTGGCGGGGCAATCCTATTTCTTGGAGGACATTTGCTTCACACCCCGGAGCGTATGCGGCACACGTTCAACTTTGACATGCGAACGGGGAGGCATATCGACCGGTTGCGCCAACTCATTGAGAATTCCGCAGTGTCCGGCATCCAGCGGGTCCCGACACAGCTTGCGTAGTCCTTTGAGTTGCTGTTCGAGATGCCTCAGTTCGCGGATGCGATTGCCTACGGTATCAATGTGCCCATCGAGCAGTTGATTCACACCCTCACAATCATTCGCAGGGTTATCTTTGAAGCGAAGCAGTTTCCGAATTTCATCGAGCGTCATGTCCAGGTTACGGCAGTTGCGGATGAAGGAAAGTCGCTCCAAGTGAGCTTCACCGTAAATGCGGTAGTTGCTGTCGGTTCGGGCAGCCACAGGCAATAGCTCCTCGCGCTCGTAATAACGAATCGTTTCCGCATTCGTGCCCGTGATTCGGGCCAGATCACCAATTTTCACGTTGAACCCTCAAATCCAGAAGTGCAACGCGGAAACGCCGCACCGGACGTAGCCCAAGTCCATCCACGTTTTAGCCGCCTTGATATCAAGGCCATTAAACACTTGACTCTGTAGCCACACAAGACTTTATGGTAGCAGACTGAAAGGAGTTGAAATGAGCACATTGCTAACAGAACAAGTGTTGAGCGTCCATCACTGGAACGAAACGTTATTCAGTTTCAAGACGAGCCGCAATCCCGGGCTGCGTTTCGCCAATGGCCAGTTCGTGATGGTCGGACTCGACGTAAACGGAAAACCGCTGACCCGGGCCTACAGCATTGCCAGTCCGAATTACGAGGAACATCTCGAGTTCTTCAGCATCAAGGTGCAAGACGGTCCGCTGACGTCCCGCCTGCAACATCTGCAGCCGGGCGACCCCATCGTCGTCAGCCGCAAACCCACCGGCACATTGGTGCTGCACGACCTTCTGCCGGGAAAGAATCTCTATCTCCTTGCCACGGGCACCGGTCTTGCCCCCTTCATGAGCGTCATCCAGGATCCGGAAACCTACGAACGGTTCGAGAAAGTGGTGCTTGTTCATGGCGTCCGCCACGTGAGCGAACTGGCCTATGCTGACTTCATCATCACGCAACTTCCGGCAAACGAATTCTTCGGCGAGGAAGTCCGCAACAAGCTCATTTATTACCCAACAGTGACCCGCGAGCCTTTCCGCAACCAGGGGCGGCTGACGGAACTCATCGACAGCGGCAAACTGTTCGCGGACATCGGCCTGCCACCACTGGATCCGGCCGTCGATCGGGCGATGATCTGCGGCAGTCCCGCCATGCTGCAGGACTGCTGCGACCTGCTGAATTCACGCGGCTTCCGGATTTCACCGCACATCGGTGCTCCGGCCGACTATGTGATCGAACGGGCATTCGTAGAGAAATGAAGCGCTCTCGACTGATTCTCCTGTTTGTCCTCGCGACCTGCGGTGCCCAGTCGGTCCTGGCGCAAGGCTGGCAATCCGGGCGCCAGGGCGGCGGCTGGAACAAGCTGGAGATGTGTCACGGCTGCCACGACATGGGAATGCGCGGCGGCATGGGAATGGGTATGGGTATGGGCATGAGTCGGGGAGATACCGCGCCGAAGCTCGGCGGGCAGCACGCCGCATATCTGGGAAAGGCCCTCAAGGCATACCGTTCCGGCGAGCGTCGGCATCCGGTCATGAACCGCATGGCCTCGATGCTGACGGACCGGGATATCGCGGACATCGCCCGCTCCTACGCGCAGGCGGAGTGAGGAAATGAAATCGCTATCGATCGCGTTCCTGCTGGCGCTGTCCTGGGTCGGCGTGTCTCCGGCAGCAAGCGTTTCGTCGTCGGGCAGGCTCAAGGCCGAACAAGTCTGCGCGGCCTGCCATGGGCCGAACGGCAACAGCGCAACGGACCAGTTTCCCCGGCTTGCCGGGCAGCGCGAGGCTTACCTGGAATCGGCGCTGCGCGCCTACCGTGCCGGGTTGCGCAACGACGCGACGATGCGTCCCCAGGCCGAGCGCCTCACCGATCAGGAAATCGCCGATCTGGCCGCCTACTACGGGGCTCGGACCGGTCTCACCACCCGCCGTGCGACCTGGTGCGGCGGGTAATTCGCCAAACTTCACCGAGGAGTAATCGAGCATGAAACATACGTTGATAATTGGCCTGGTTGCCATGGGCGCTCTCGGATTTTCCGCTGTCCACGCGGCCGATCCCAAAGCGGCATCGGACGACAAGGCCTTCCAGGAATACATGGGCAAGATGCAGGATCACATGAAACTGATGCAACAGCAGTGGCAGAGAATTCAACAGAGCAGCGATCCCGTCCAGCGCCAGAAGCTGATGCAGGAGCATTGGACTGCGATGCAGGAAGGCATGCGCATGATGCATGGCTCCGACGCCGTGCCCGGTTGCGGCATGATGATGGGGCCAATGATGGCGAGCATGGGGTGCTGGGGTGGCGACGGCAAGCAGGGCATGGGCGGTATGCACGGGATGGGCGGCATGCGAGGCATGGGGTGGTGGAACCCCGAGGACACCTCGCCCCAGGCCATGAAGCGCCGCCAGCAGATGACGGGAGCCTGCATGGGCATGCAGCAGCAAATGATGCAGGAGAACATGGACATGATGGGCGGGGGCATGGGCGGAATGATGGATCCCGCCATGACGGGCGGGAATGAGAAGGGCGCCACGACGCTCGCGCCGGCCGGCAAGAAGTAATGGGCCAACAGGCGCTCTCGCAAACCCACCTTCACTGCGGGCATTCATGAGCCTGAAGCCCGGCGTCAGGCCAGGCTGATCAACCACGACAGGAGAAATCTTATGGGCCCGGAACATTTCTGGTGGGGCGGATGGTGGCCATTTCCCATCATCATGCCTATCGCCATGGTCGTTATTTTTGTGACCATGTTCTACTTTGTCTTCGGGCGTAGCGGTTTCAGGCCGCCATGGTGGAACGATTCCAACCGGCCATCAGGCCACTCACAGCACTTCGAGACAGCCATCGAGGTTCTTGAGAAACGCTATGCGAAGGGTGAAATCTCCCGCGAAGAATTTGAACAAATGAAAAAGGATATTCTGGGCTGACCGCGTATATCGGAAGGAAAGCCAGATCGCCAGAACGCCGTAGCCCCAGCGCCGACTTTCTGACTCATCGCGCAGCCCCTCAATGCACGTCCGGCAGTTGCCTTCCCGGCGCGGCCGCTTTTGCTTCCAGCAGTTCCACGATCTCATCGTGGCCCTTCATGCCCGCCACCCACAGTGCATTCCGGCCTCCGGGGTCCATCGCGTCCCACTGAGCTCCTCCGGCCAGCAGCAAGCGGACCACTTCCAGATGCCCCTTGTAAGCAGCCATGAACAAGGGCCGGTCACCTTCATGGGTTCCCGCATTTGCATCGGCGAGGTGCACAACCAGAAAACCGACGATCTCCGTGTGGCCATTGAAAGCCGCCCAGAATAGCGGTGTCCATCCACGCCGGTCCGGGAGATCGATGTTCGCTCCTCGCGCGAGGAGTTCCTCTGCAATCGCGAAATGCCTTCTGAAAATCGCATGGAACAACATGCTGAAGCCGTTCTCATCCTGCCAATTGACAGCTGCTCCTTCCTGCAGATGGACGCGCACTCGCTCCAGTTGTCCCGCCCGGACGGCGGCCAGACAGCTTGTCTGCACGGCAGGATGTGTAGCCTCGGGGGCCGCAGGCAGCCTGCGCCTGTGCTTGCGCTTGTTTTTCATTGCCCGCCTCAGCGAATCTGGACTGAGCGCTGAATATCGTTCACAAAAATCCAGCCCGCTTCGGGCTGCCCCGTATGCGCCGCCTTGGCGATGGCGTCAACCAGGGCATTGGCCACGTCGTCAGCACATGCCAGTTCCAGTTTGTATTCGGTGACGACAGCTTCGGCCAGGTCCATGGAGTAATGCTGCTGTGTCGGGTCCGTGCTGGCCAGCGGCCGTTGCACTTGGGATACCGTGATATTGTGGCAACTGGCGCCAGGGGTAGCCAATTCGCAAAGGCCCGATTGCCGCAGCGCCTGTAGCACGTCGGCGATGCGGTGTTGGCGGATGAATGCCTTGATCTCTTTCATGTGATTTCTCCTTTGTTCGTTGCGTGGCCTGATGCCGCTCACTCGAAACGGAAATTGATGTACGTTCCCTCATCGGTTACGCAATGTCCCTGCGGGATAGCCATTGCCTGCCATGCGGCGTGGCAGCGCAAGGTCGCGCCATTCCCGGCGCGCAATATGGGCTCGGCCGAATACACGTAGTGGTCGGTATCCATGCCCGAAGAAATCCGATCCCAATGTCTACGGTCAGTCCCGTAACGGCGTTGCAATTTCGCGAGGTTCTGATTGCGCTCGATGGCGAAGCCTCGTGCCTCGAATCGGGCGCCCCGCCACTCCAGAACCATCGACGCTCCCTCCGGCCCTTCGTGCTGGAACCTGCCAACCGTGAGGTCCCGGTCGCTATCTTCCTGGGCCAGATTGTGCATATGGCCCGCGCAACCAGCCAGCGCGAACGTAGCCAGCCACGCCGATACTGCAATCCGTGTTTTCATGATTTCCCCAGTCCGTCCGACGAGCCCGGAGAACTCCGCTCTCTCCGGGTTTCCAGCCATTCATACATGAGCGGCAGCAACAGGAGCGTCAGCGCGGTCGAGGTAAACAGCCCGCCGACGACGACGGTGGCCAGGGGCCGCTGCGTTTCCGCGCCAACACCTTGGGAGAGCAGCATCGGGACCAGGCCGAGGATCGCCACCGAAGCGGTCATCAGCACTGGCCGTAGCCGCAGCGCCGCCCCTTCGCGCACTGCCTCGCGGATGCTGAATCCTTGTCGTCGCCGATCATTCAGAAACGACACCAGCACGATGCCGTTGAGCATCGCCACGCCGAACACGGCAATGAAGCCGATGGCGGAAGGTACCGACACGTACTGTCCGGTGATTGCCAGGCCGAAGACGCCGCCGATCACCGCGAAAGGCACGTTGGCGATGATCAGCGTGGCGTGGGCGAGTGAGTTGAATGCCGTGTAGAGCAGGATGAAGATGAGCCCGATGGTCAACGGCACGATCACGGCAAGCCGGGCCATGGCCCGCTGCTGGTTCTCGAAGGCGCCGCCCCACTCGATCCAGTAGCCCTCGGGCAGCTTCACCTGGCTGCGGATTTTGGCGTCGGCCTCCTTGACGAAGCCGTCCACGTCGCGGCCCTTCACGTCCAGTTGCAGTACCGCGTAACGGGAGAGCTGCTCGCGGCGCACGAAGGTGTAGCCCTCGTCCAATTCCACCGTCGCGACGC
Source organism: Sulfuritalea sp. (assembly GCF_031426875.1). NCBI lineage: Bacteria > Pseudomonadati > Pseudomonadota > Betaproteobacteria > Nitrosomonadales > Sterolibacteriaceae > Sulfuritalea > Sulfuritalea sp. The sequence continues at coordinate 49,531 of NZ_JASJPC010000001.1, read as the reverse complement.
GCGACAGAGGCACCAGTGCCCCGGTCTGGGTACGCAAGGGAATGTCGCCGATCGCCTGCAGGCTGTCGCGGAAGGCCGGGTCGAGCCGCACCTGGATGTCGAAGCGGCGCACGCCATCGAGCAGGGTGCTGACGGCCTTGCCACCGATGCCGGCCTGCACCACTTCGAGAATCTCGTCGGCATTGATGCCGAAACGCGCCGCGGCCTCCCGATTGACCTTGACCACGATCTGCGGCTTGCCCTTGTTGGCCTCCAGCGAGAGGTCGGCGACCCCCGGCACGGTACCGAGCACCGGTTTGATCTCGGCCGCCAGGCGATCCAGCGTACCCAGTTCGGGGCCGTAAAGCTTGAGGGCCAGGGTCGCGCGCACGCCCGAGATCAGTTCCTCGACGCGCATCTGGATCGGCTGCGTGTTGCCCAATACCACGGTCGGCAGCGCTTGTTCCAGCGTCTCCTTCATCCGGTCGGAGAGCTCGGGCATGGAAATCTTCTCCGGCCATTCGTCCCGAGGCTTCACGTCCACCAGGACTTCCATGTAGTTGGCGTCGGTGGTCTCGCCCTTCTCGGCGCGGCCGATGGTGGCGAGCACCGAGCTGGTCTGCGGATATTCCCGCTTCAGCACCGCGTCCATCTTCTGCGAGACGCGCACCGATTCCTCGAGCGAGGTCGAAGGGATGCCGGTGACGCGGAACATGATGGCGCCCTCCTGCAGCGTGGGCATGAACTCCTTGCCCAGAAACGGGAAGGTGGCGAGGGCCGCCACCAGCAGTACCACGGCGGCGCCGATCACCTTCTTCTTGTTCTCCAGCGCCCGGTCGAGCAGCGGCAGGTAGGCGGCCTTGACCCAGCGCACGAGGAAGGTGTCCTTCTCTTCCATCGGCTTCAGGATCAGCGCCGCGAGCACCGGCACCAGGGTCAGCGTCAAGACCAGCGAGCCCACCATGGCGAAGGTGATGGTCAGCGCCATCGGCTTGAACAGCTTGCCTTCGAGGCCGGTAAGCGAGAACAGCGGCAGGAACACGACGATGATGATGAGGATGGCGAAGGCGATCGGGTTGATCACCTCGCGCGCCGCCTCCAGGATGATATGGGTGCGGTTCACCGTCTTGCCCGCCTGGTGGGAGAGCAATCGGAAACCGTTTTCCACCATCACCACCGCGCCGTCCACCATCATGCCGATGCCGATGGCCAGACCGGCCAGCGACATGAGGTTGGCCGACAGGCCGAAGTACTGCATCAGCAGGAAGGCGATCAGCATGGCGAGCGGCAAGGTCACGATCACCACCAGCGCCGAGCGGATCTCGCCGAGGAACAGGAAGAGCACGATCGCCACCAGGATCGAGCCTTCGGTCAGCGCCGCCGTGGCGGTCTTGATCGCCTTGTCGACGATATCGGTACGGTCGTAGACGGGATTGAGCGTGACGCCGGCGGGCAGCGCCTGCTGGGCCAGCTTGAGCTTCTGCTTCACCGCGTCCACCACATTCTTGGCGTTCTCGTTGATGCGGGAGAGCGCGATGCCAAGCGTAACCTCCTTGCCGTCGCGGGTTACCGCGCCGAAGCGGACGGCGGCGCCTTCCTTGACTTCGGCCACGTCGCGCACATAAATCGGCACACCTTCGTGCGCGGCGACGACGATACTGCCGATGTCCGTGGTGTTGGCTACCAGGCCAAGTCCGCGCACCAGGTACTGCTCCTGACCCAGGTTGACGTACTGTCCGCCGACTTGCCGGTTGTTGGCGGCGAGCGCCTCCATCACCGCCTTGAAACTCAGACCGTACTTGATCAGCTTCTGCGGGTGGATCAGGACCTGATACTGCTTTTCCTGGCCGCCCCAGGTGGTGACGTCATCCACCCCGGGCGCGGTGCGCAGCATGAGCCGCACGCTCCAGTCGTGCAGGGTCCGCAGATCCATCGCCGAGAGCTTCTGGTCGGCCGACTCGATGGTGTACCAGAACACCTGGCCGAGGCCCGAGCTGTTGGGTCCCAGCGCCGGTTCGCCATAGCCCTGCGGCAGGCGCTCCTTCGCCTCCTGCAGCTTCTCGCCGACGAGGCGCCGGGCGAAGTAGATATCCACATCGTCCTTGAAGTAGACCCCAACGTAGGACAGGCCGAACAGCGACACCGAGCGGATCTGTTCGACGCCCGACAGTCCCGCCATCGCGGATTCGATCGGCGCCGTGAGCAGCTTCTCGACATCCTCGGCGGCAAGTCCGGGCGACTCGGTATAGATATTGACCTGGTTCGGCGTGACGTCCGGGAAGGCATCCACCGGCACGGTCAGCACGGCGCGGACACCGAAGAAGGTCAGCAGCACGAAGCCCAGCAGGACCAGGAGTTTGTAGCGCAGCGAGAGATCGACAATTCCGTTTAGCATGCTGCCCCCTTAGTGTGCGTGGCCTTCGCCGAGCAGCGACTTCTGCACCCGTGCCTTGAGGGCATAGGTGCCGGCCGTCACCACGAGATCGCCGGCCTGCAGCCCGGCCTTGATGACGACCCGGCCGCGCAGTCTGTCGCCCAGTTCCACGGTACGCGGCTCGAAGCCGCCATGCTCCTCGATGAACACCGTGGGTTTGCCGTCCACCAGCACGACCGCGTTTTCCGGCAATAACAGGCCACGGCCCTTGCCGCCGGTACGGATTGCGGCGGAGGCGAACATCTCGGGCTTGAGCCGTCCGTCCGGATTGGCGACTTCGAGGCGCGCCTGGATGGTGCGGGTTTCCTTGTCGACCATTGCCGCGATGTAGGTCAGCTTGCCGCGGAAGACCTGGTCGGGATAGGCGGCGACCGTCACCTCGGCCTCCGCGCCGGTCTTGACGCGGCCGAGGTCCTTCTCGAACAGATTGGCCTCGATCCACAGCGTCGAGAGGTCGGCCACGGTGAATATCAGCTTGTCGGGCTGAGCCAGCTCGCCGAGGATGGCGTGCTTCTCGATTACCGTGCCGGCAAACGGCGTGGTCAGCGGGAAAGTCGATACGGCCCGGCCATCGTCGGCTGGCGTTGTCCCCACCCCGAGCATGCGCAGCTTGTCGCCGGCGGCGGCGAACGATGCCTTGGCCTTCTCGTACTCGGCGTGGGCGCGCAAATGGTCCTTCTGGGCGATGATCTGATCGCCGTGGAGTTTCTCGGCACGCTCGAAGTCGGCCTTGGCCACCGCGAGCTGGGTCTTCGCCTGGAGATAGCTGGAGTGCGCTTCGCCCACATCGAGGCTGTCGAGCACGGCCAGCGCCTGTCCGGCCTTCACCCGATCGCCGAGATTGACGTGGACCTTGACGATGCGTCCCGGCACCCGTGGTGCGACATGGGTGATGCGATCCTGGTTGGGGCGGATGGTGGCGGTGACCGTCAACTGCTCGCTGATTTCCTGTGCAGCGAGTTCTTCGACCTTGATCCCGGCAGCCTCGATCGCCTCGGCGCTGAGCTTCAATTGCTCCTCCTCGCCGTGTCCGGCCTCGCCTTCCTTGTGCTCGCCTTTCTTTTCACCCGGTTTGTCGGCCGACGCGCCGGGCTTCGCGGCAGCCGGCTGCGCGGCCGCCGTCGGCGATGGTTCGGGTTTGCCGCAGCCGGCCAGGGAGATGCTCGCCATGGCGATCACTAGCGCGATGCCCAGTTCCGTTCTTGATGTCTTCATGAGTTCTTTTCCAATACGTGTGTTCTTCAGGTGGCCGGCCATCATTTCGTTCCCGTCCAGCCGGCGCTCTGTTCCAGCTCGCTGCGGGTCAGGGCGAAATCGGTCATCGCCTCCAGTACCTCGCGGCGGGTGTCGAGCACCTGCCGGGTGGCGAGCAGCATCTGCACCAGGCTGATCTCGCCGGCGCGATAAGCGACGGTGGATAGGCGCTGGTTTTCTTCGAGGCGTTGCAATACCGACTGATCGAGCCGTTGTGTTCGCTGGTGCAAGCTGTCGAGCTTCTGCCACAGAGCCAGGACACGGGCGCGGGTGTCACGGCCGGCGGCCTGCTTCTCTATCTCGGCCTGGGTCAGTTCGGCCGAGGCCTTACCGATGCCGGCGGCATTGCGCCGGAAGAGTGGCAAGGGGAGCGATACACTCAGCCCGACGATCTTCTCGCGGGCATCGCCGGGGCCTTCGCGGGCCGAACTCAGGCCGACGGTGACATCGGGATAGACGGCGGCGCGTTCGAGGCCGAGCCGGTTGCGTGCCGCTTGTTCACGATAGTCGAGGGCACGCAGCTGCGCTCGGCTCGCAGCCGCTGCCAGCAGCTGTTCCAGGGTATAAGGCAGTTCCGGTTTCGCGACGAGCGCCCCTTTGACGACAGGCAGCTTCTCTGCAGGAAGTTGTAGCAGCATGGCCAGATCGGCGCGGGCCTGGATCAGTTGTTCGCCAACGGACTCAAGCTGGTTGCGCGTCCGTCCGAGTTCGACTTCGGCAAGATTGGCGTCGAGCTTGGTGTCTTCTCCCGCGTCGAAGCGCTTGCGGGTCACCGCGCTGTTGTTCTTGATCAGATCGACCAGACCCGTTTCCATCTCGGCGCGTAGTTGCAGGCTCACCACGCGGACGAACTTCTGTTCGACCTCGGCGCGCAATTGCCGGCGGGCTTCCTCGATGGTTTCGCGCAGCGCCGCCAGTTCCTGTTCCGCAGCCGTCCGCCGATAGCCCTGCTGGCCGGCAATCTCCAGCGTCTGCGTCAGGCCGACGTTCCACTCGCGCTGTGTGCGTTCGTTCAGCGTAGGGTCTGGGACCGTCCGCCGCAGGCGCTCGGCGGCGATCTGCGGATTGTTCCAGAGCAATCCCTGGGCGTCGGCGAGTTGTCCTTCGGCGGCGGCGAGATTCGCCCGTGCGCTGTTCAGGACTGGATTTGACTGGTCGGCGAGTTGCCAGGCGGCTTCCAGGGTCAGCGGGAAATTGGCCGCCGTCGCAGTGGCGTCAACAGGTGCAGGCGTCGCGACCGGGTTGGCCGGGTATCGCGAGTTTTGCGCGTGGGCGAGCAGCGCGGTAAGCAGCCCCAGCAATAGCAATAGTGTCTTTTTCATCGAATTCCTCAGCGAGTTGAATCATGCGAAGAATCCGACGGAACGCAGCCGACAGCCCGCTGGCGCGGGCTTGGTCAGCCGTCAAGGACGAAAAGGTGTAGCGCGTCCCGCCGGATCAGGCGAGGCGGGCGAGTGGCGGACGGTCGAAGGGATCGACAGTGGTGGAGCAGAACTCCGCGACAGGGAGTGCCACGAGTTGGGGCGGACTGTTATCGCCCAGCGTCGGCGACAAAGCCGGGACGAACGACGAGAACGACAGATGGCAGAATCCGCAGTCGGGATCGACCTGGGTGCCGGTGTCACCCGACTTGTCCGCCGAGCGATCATGTTGATGCACGTGGTGTCCGAAATGCGCCGCCTGCGGAGATTCCTTCTGATGCTGGCAATAACCGGCAGCCGCAGCAAAAGCGGCATTTAGCGGTAGCATAACCAGCAGCAGAATGGCGAGGAAGCGTCTCATAGGCGCCGCCATTATAGCAGTTGGCAGCTTAGAAAAACCCATCAGAGGTCGATTGACTCGATTGTGTGAGGCTTGACCGCCCGACGGGAGATCGACCCGCGGAGAATGTTTTGAGAGGCCGCATTCCACGCTCGGCTACGCCTCGCCCATGAAATTCCTGGAAGACTGGATCAGCACTCAGCATGAGCAGCAATTGGCGGCATAATGCCGATGGGTTGGAAGACGAAAAACAGAGGGAAGCTCAGTTTTGCATTTCACGATACCGTCAACGCGTCCATTTGATGTTGACGGTATCGATGTTACTGGAGCTCTCAAGAAATGCCAATACCGTCACCGATACCGTCTCCACAAGTGGGCTACCCTGAATAGTCAGGAATAGTAAAAAACAGAAAACCCCTTATTTTACCAAGGGGTTTTCGTATTTTTTGAATAGGTACGAATAGTACCGAAATGCTATGTAATCATTCCCACTCTATCGTCGCTGGTGGTTTGCCCGAAATGTCGTAGACCACGCGGTTGATACCGCGCACTTCGTTGATGATGCGATTGGAGACCCTGCCCAACAGTTCATGGGGCAGTTCGGCCCATTTGGCGGTCATGAAATCGGAGGTCTGCACGGCACGCAGGGCCACTACGTATTCGTAGGTGCGGCCGTCGCCCATGACGCCAACGCTCTTCACCGGCAGGAACACGGCAAACGCCTGGCTGGTCTTGTCGTACCAGTCGGCGGCGCGCAGTTCGTCGATGAAGATCGCGTCGGCGCGGCGCAGCAACTCCGCAAACTCGTGCTTCACTTCACCGAGGATGCGCACGCCGAGGCCTGGACCGGGGAAGGGATGGCGATAGACCATTTCGTGCGGTAAACCGAGCGCCACGCCGAACTCGCGCACTTCGTCCTTGAACAGTTCGCGCAACGGTTCCAGCAGCTTGAGGTTCAGCGTCTCAGGCAGGCCGCCGACGTTGTGGTGGCTCTTGATGGCGTGTGCCTTCTTGGTCTTGCCGCCGGCCGATTCGATCACATCGGGATAGATGGTGCCCTGCGCGAGCCATCTGGCGTTGGGCAGCTTCTGTGCCTCGGCCTGAAACACCTCGACAAACTCGCGACCGATGATCTTGCGCTTCTGTTCCGGATCGGCAATGCCATTCAGGTGTCCCATGAACTGGTTCACCGCATCGACATGGATCACCTTGACGCCCAGGTTGCGGGCGAAGGTGTCCATCACCTGCACGCCTTCGTTGAGCCGCAGCAGGCCGTTGTCGACGAAGACGCAGGTCAACTGATCGCCGATCGCACGATGCAGCAGTGCGGCAACCACCGATGAATCGACGCCGCCAGAAAGACCGAGAATGACTTCCTCCGCGCCAACCTGGGCGCGTACCTTGGCAATCGCCTCCTCCACGTAGTTGGGCATGTTCCAGTCGCCGCGGCAGCCACAGATGTCGCGCACGAAACGGGAATAGATCTCGCGCCCTTTCAGCGTGTGGGTGACTTCCGGATGGAACTGCACGGCATAGAAGCCGCGCGCCTCGTCTGCCATGGCGGCTATCGGCGTCGATTCGTTGCTGCCGATGACCTTGAAGCCGGGCGGCAGTTCGGTGACCTTGTCGCCGTGGCTCATCCAGACTTCGAGCAGGCCATGGCCTTCCGCATTGGTGCGATCCTGGATGCCGTCGAACAGTTTGGAGTGGCCGCGGGCGCGCATTTCAGCGTAGCCGAATTCGCGCTTGTGGCTGCTTTCGACCTTGCCGCCGAGCTGTGCAGCCATGGTCTGCATGCCGTAGCAGACACCCAAGACGGGCACACCCAGTTCGAAGACGATCTGCGGCGCCTTCCATTCCTCGGCCTCATAGACCGAGTTCGGCCCGCCGGAGAGGATGATGCCCTGCGGATTGAATTCGCGGATGAATGCCTCGCTGACGTCAAAGGGATGCAGTTCGCAATACACCTGTTGTTCGCGCACGCGGCGGGCAATGAGCTGTGCGACCTGGGAACCGAAGTCGAGGATGAGAATTTTCTGGTGGGCCATGGTGGGGTCTCGGTAAAAGAAAATGCAGTTTCAGTGAAGGCTAACGTCGGCACTTTGACGTTAAGCGTAGCGGCCGAAACTAAAAAGGCGGCCGCAGCCGCCTTTTCCGGACAAGAAACATCAATCGATATGGTAGTTCGGTGCTTCCTTGGTGATCTGCACGTCATGCACATGCGATTCCCGGATGCCGGCTGAAGTGATTTCGACAAACTCGGCCTTTGCGCGCATGTCGTCGATCGTGGCGCAACCGACATAGCCCATCGATGAACGCAAGCCGCCCATCAACTGGTGAATCACGGCGGTGACCGGGCCCTTGTAGGGAACGCGGCCTTCGATGCCTTCCGGCACCAGCTTCTCGACATTCGCGTCGGAATCCTGGAAATAGCGATCCGCGGCGCCGTCCTTCATGGCGCCGAGACTGCCCATGCCGCGATAGGCCTTGTAGGAGCGTCCCTGGTAGAGCACTGTTTCGCCCGGCGCTTCCTCGGTGCCGGCGAACAGGCCACCCAGCATCACGGCATTGGCGCCGGCGGCGATGGCCTTCGAGATATCGCCCGAGTAACGGATGCCGCCATCGGCCACCAGGGGGATGCCGCTGGCAGCGAGCGCATTGGCGACCATATCGACTGCGGTGATCTGCGGCACGCCGACACCGGCGACGATACGCGTGGTGCAGATCGAACCGGGGCCGATGCCCACCTTGACCCCATCGGCACCGTGATCGACCAGCGCCTTGGCGGCATTTGCCGTGGCGATGTTGCCGCCGATCACTTCGACCTGCGGGAAGTTCTTCTTGACCCACTGCACGCGCTTGAGCACGCCTTCGGAATGGCCGTGGGCGGTATCGACCACGATCACATCGACGCCGGCTTCGGCCAGCAGTTCGACGCGCTCTTCGGTGCCTTCGCCGACGCCGACGGCCGCACCGACGCGCAGATGTCCCTGCTCGTCCTTGCAGGCAAACGGATGTTCGCTGGACTTGAGGATGTCCTTGACGGTGACCAGGCCGCGCAACTGGAATGCGGCATTGACCACCAGCACGCGCTCCAGGCGATGCTTGTGCATCAAGGCCTTGGCTTCCTCGGCCGAACTGCCTTCGCTGACCGTGATCAGGCGCTCGCGCGGTGTCATGATGGCGCGCACCGCCTGGTCGAGATTGGTCTCGAAGCGCGTGTCGCGATTGGTGACGATGCCGACAACGACGCCGTTATCCACCACCGGCAAGCCGGAAATCCGGTGGGTGCGCGTTAACGCCAGCACTTCGCGCACGGTCATGGTCGGCGGAACGGTAATCGGGTCCTTCAGTACGCCGGACTCGAAACGCTTGACCTTGGCCACTTCGGCCGCCTGGGCCTTGGGATTCAGGTTCTTGTGCACAATGCCGATACCGCCTTCCTGGGCCAAGGCGATGGCCAAGCGCGCTTCGGTCACCGTGTCCATGGCGGCGGACAGCAGAGGCAGGTTCAACTGGATCTTGCGGGTAAGACGGGTGGCAAGGCTGACGTCGCGGGGGAGGATCGCCGAGTGGGCGGGTACCAGGAGGACGTCGTCAAACGTCAGCGCCTTCTGGAGCAGTCGCATAATTATTTTCCTTGATTCCAAAGCGGCATTATACGCGAGAGCACCTTTCCCTCTTTGCCGCAGCGTACAGTGGTGCCAGCGCCGTCCGCAAGGGATACCGTCTCCGGCAGAGCCGGAGACATAACTTTCTCAGGCATCTGCTTCGCCGCCGCCTTTTTTCATGGCCTTGCCTTCCGCCGCGCGCTGTTTGCGCACTTCCTTGGGATCGGCGATCAGCGGACGGTAGATTTCCACGCGGTCGCGGTCGCGCAAGGCCGTATCGGCTTTGGCCAGCTTGGCGTAGATGCCGAGCTTGTTCTTGGTCAGGTCGATTTCGGGATATCGGGCCAGCAGGCCCGAAGCTTCGATCGCCTGCCCTGCCGTGCTGCCGGCGGGCAAGGTGACACTGGCGACTTCCTGGCGGTCCGGCCGGGCATAGACAACTTCGACATGGATGGTTTCAGCCATAGACTTTCTGCGCCCTTTTGACGAAGGAATCAACGAAGGTATCGGCGATGTGATTGAACACGGGGCCGAGTACTTTTTCCAGCAGGTGGCTGGAAAATTCGTAGTGCAGGCGGAATTCTACCTTGCAGGCGGTCTCGCCCAGCGGTGTAAAGCGCCAATGTCCGTCCATTTGGGCGAACGGCCCATCGGTCAATCGTATGTCCATCTGACGCGGTTCTTCCTTGGTGTTCTCGGTCGAAAAGTGCGATTTGAGGCCATGGTAATTGATTCGTATGGTCGCCGCGGTGTGCGCCGCCGTCCGCTCGTGCAGTTCTGTGCCGCCGCACCAGGGCAGGAACTGGGGGTAATCCTCGACGCGATCGACGAGGGCGAACATCTGCGCCGGCGTGCGTTCGATAAGTACGGATTTTTCGACCAGAGCCATCGCAAAGCCGGGTAGACGGGGTGAAGTAGAATGCCGCATTTTATCGCGCCACTTCATGAGCATCGCCGACAACAAGAAGGCATTCCACGATTACTTCATCGAAGAGCGCTACGAGGCCGGATTGGTGCTCGAGGGCTGGGAAGTGAAAGCGATTCGCGCCGGCCGGGCGCAGATCAAGGAAGCCTACGTGGTGCTCAAGCGCGGCGAGGTGTTCCTGATCGGCGCCCACATCACGCCGCTGCTTTCCGCCTCGACCCATGTCCATCCCGATCCGGTGCGCACGCGCAAGCTGCTGCTGCATGCCACCGAGATCAGCAAGCTGATAGGCAAGGTCGAGCGCGCCGGCTACACCCTGGTGCCGCTCGACCTGCATTACAGCAAGGGCCGCGTCAAGCTGTCGGTCGGCTTGGCCAAGGGCAAGAAACAGCACGACAAGCGCGATGCCGAGAAGGACCGCGACTGGGTGCGGGAGAAGGCGCGCGTGATGCGCGACCGGCGCGGCTGATCGGCCACGCCAGGCCAAGATGACGCCCACCACCCTGCTCTGGCTGGTCACCGGCTGCCTGATGCTGCAGCCCTTGTCCACCGACCTCTACCTGGCTTCGCTACCAAGCATGGCCACCGACTTCGGTGTCAATCCGGCGGCCGTGCAGCACACCCTGTCGCTGTTCGTGATCGGCTTCGGCTCGGCGCAACTCGTCAGCGGTCCCCTGTCCGATCGCTACGGCAGACGCCCGGTGCTGATCGGCGGCTTGACGCTCTACCTGCTCGCCAGCGTCGCCTGTGCCCTGGCGCCGGGCCTGAGCTGGCTGATCGCGGCACGATTTGCCCAGGCGATCGGCTGCTGTACGGGCGTGGTGGTGGCCCGGGCGATCATTCGCGACGCCTATTCGCCGGCCGAAGGTGCCCGGGTGCTGGCCAGGGCCAGTTCCCTGCTGGCGCTGGCGCCCATCCTGGGACCAATACTCGGCGGCTACCTGCAAGTCGCTTTCGGCTGGCGTGCCGCCTTCGTTGCCCTGGCCTTGGCCGGCCTCGCCGTCTGGATCGCCGCTTTGCGTCGCATGAAGGAGTCGAATAACCAGCCCAACCCCGGCGCAATGCGTCTGGGCAGTCTCGGACGCAGCTACCTCGATGTCGCCCGCGCTCCCGAATTCTGGTCCTACGCCCTGCCTGGGGCGCTTTCGTACGCCTCCATCTTCGCCTTCATTTCCGGCACCCCCTTTGTGCTGATCAAGGTACTCGGCGTGCCGATTTCACACTATGGCTATTACTTTGCCGTCGGCGTTTTCGGTTATCTGGGCGGCACCTTGCTGTGCCGCCGCCTGCTCGGCCGAATCGGCCTGCAAGGCGCGCTGCTGCTGGGTACTACGATCGGTCTGGTCGGCAGCCTGGTCTTCCTCGCCCTGGTGCTCGGCGACGTCCATCATGTTGCGCTGGTAGTGGGCGCACAGTTTGTCGTCATGACGGCGCACGGCATCAACTTTCCCTGTACCCAGTCCGGCTCGCTCGCCCCGTTCCCGGAAAAAGCCGGTGCCGCAGCGGGCCTGTTCGGCTTCATCTCCATGTTGGGTGCATTCTTCACCGGCATGTGGGTCGGCGCCAGTCACGACGGCTCGCTGCTGCCGCTGGCCTCGATCAGCGCCGCGGTCGGCGTCATGCTGTTCACGTCGACCCGGCTGCTGGCGCGCTACGGCAAGGCGGCATAGCATTCCGCCAGCCCGCTGTCGGCGTGTCGCCATCCGCAGCGGCGAGGAGAGCGTAGTTTGCTCGGCCGCCCTGCTGCGCAGGGGCTTCATCAGCGCCGACTTTCAAGCCCGTCATCAGTAGAGGAAACGGGGTTCCAGGTCCTTGAGATTCAGCGCCTGCAATATCCGCTCGATGCGCTCGCGCGCATTGCCGCGCGGCGTACTGCTACGGCGGGCAATGATCAGTTCGTTCTTCATCGAATGCTCCCAGCCCACCAGTTCGGTAACAGTCAACTGGTAGCCATGCGCTTCGAGCAATAGGCAGCGCAGCACGTTGGTGATCTGGCTGCCGAATTCACGGGTGTGGAGCGGATGGCGCCAGATTTCGGCCAACGGCGTCTGTGCCAGCGATTCGCTCTTGTGTCTTCGCAGCACGGCCGCTACTTCAGCCTGGCAGCAAGGCACCAGCACGATGAACTGTGCCTCTTGGTGCAGGGCAAAGCGGATCGCGTCGTCGGTTGCCGTGTCGCAGGCATGCAGGGCGGTGACGATGTCGACCTGCGGCGGTAGCTGTGCCGACCCGATCGAATCCTCGACCGACAGGTTGAGCAGGGACATGCGGGCGAAGCCCAGGCGCTGCGCCAGTTCGCGGGATTTCTCGACGAGTTCCGTGCGGGTCTCGATGCCGAAGACCTGCCCGTGGTCGCGGCCCTTGAGGAACAGGTCGTAGAGGATGAAGCCGAGGTAGGACTTGCCCGCACCGTGATCGACCAGCGTCAGGTCGCCGCGCGCGGCCATGACTTCGGCCAGCAGCGGCTCGATGAACTGGTAGAGGTGATAGACCTGCTTGAGCTTGCGCCGGCTGTCCTGGTTTAGCTTGCCGTCGCGGGTCAGGATGTGCAGTTCCTTGAGCAGTTCGAGCGACTGCCCAGGCCTGATTTCGGGGATGCTTTTCAAACTCAAACTCAGTCTTCGGCGGGCAGGCGAATGATGTGCTGGCCGGACTTCTCGTCGCGCTCCAGCACCAGCAGCTTGTGCTTCATGGCGTCTTCCAGCAGTTCGCCGAAAGAGCGGTAACCGTAGTAGGACTCGCTGAAGCCGGGCTTGCGCCGCTTGAGCGTCTGCTTGACCATCGAACCCCAGATTTTCTCGTCCTCGCCGCGCTCGGTGACCAGAGCCTCGACGGTTTCGACCACCAGGTCGATGGCCTCCTGCCGCCTGCGGTCTTCGGTCTTTTCCTCGCTCTTCGGCTTGGCGGCCGTGCTGGCGGCAGGCTTGGCCGCAGCCTTGCGTTCGCTGCGCTGCTTCTTGGCCGGCAGTTCGCGCACCAGGTCGTCGTAGAAAATGAATTCGTCGCAGTTGGCGGCGAGCAGGTCGGAAGTCGCCGCCTTGACGCCGACGCCGATCACGCGCTTGTTGTTCTCGCGCAGCTTGGACACCAGCGGCGAAAAATCCGAGTCGCCGCTGATGATGACGAAGGTATCGACATGCGACTTGGTATAGCAGAGGTCGAGGGCATCGACCACCATGCGGATGTCGGCCGAGTTCTTGCCCGACTGGCGCACATGGGGAATCTCGATCAGCTCGAAGGCCGCCTCGTGCATCGGCGCCTTGAACTCCTTGTAGCGCGCCCAGTCGCAATAGGCCTTCTTGACCACGATGCTGCCCTTGAGCAGCAGACGTTCGAGCACCTTCTTGATGTCGAACTGCGCGTACTTGGCGTCGCGCACGCCCAGTGCGACGTTCTCGAAGTCGCAGAACAGCGCCATGCTGGTGATTTCGGGATTTCCGGCCATGATCGGGCTCCAGTGGATAGGCTTCGATGATATCAGCGTCGCGGCAGCGATTTCCCGTAAGCAGGGTGAGCGGGCATAATGCACGCCCCGCTCATCACCGTTTTTTCTGCATGGCTGACCCTCTCGACACATTGCGCCGCGTCTTCGGCTACCCCTCGTTCCGCGGACCGCAGGCCGAGATCATCGAGCACATGATCGGCGGCGGCGACGCGCTGGTGCTGATGCCGACCGGAGGTGGCAAGTCGCTGTGCTACCAGATTCCGGCCATGCTCCGGCCCGGCGTCGGCGTGGTGGTCTCGCCGCTGATCGCGCTGATGCAGGACCAGGTGGATGCCCTGCTGCAGGCCGGGGTGCGCGCGGCTTTCCTCAACTCCTCGCAGGATTTTGCGACGGCGTCCGAAATCGAGCGGCGCCTGCGCACCGATGAACTCGACCTGATCTATGTCGCGCCCGAGCGCCTGCTGACCGAGCGCTTTCTCGGCCTCATGGATCATCTGCTCGACAGGGAGCGCCTGGCCCTGTTCGCCATCGACGAAGCGCACTGCGTTTCGCAATGGGGCCACGATTTCCGTCCGGAGTACATCCAGCTTTCGGCCCTGCACCGGCGCTACCCGACGGTGCCGCGCATCGCGCTGACCGCGACCGCCGACCAGTTGACGCAGCAGGAAATCATCGCCCGGCTCGGCCTCGATGCGGCGCGCGTTTTCATTTCCAGCTTCGACCGGCCCAACATCCGCTACACCGTCGTCGAACGGGACAATCCGCGCCGCCAGCTGGTCGATTTTCTCGCCGGCTACCGGGGCGCCGCCGGCATCGTGTATTGCCTGTCGCGCAAGAAAGTGGACGAGACCGCGGTCTGGCTCAATGAACAGGGCATCAGCGCCCTGCCCTACCACGCCGGTCTCGATGCCGCCGTGCGTCAGCGCCACCAGCAGCGCTTCCTGCGCGAAGACGGCATCGTCATGGTGGCGACCATCGCCTTCGGCATGGGCATCGACAAGCCCGACGTGCGTTTCGTCGCCCATCTCGACCTGCCCAAGAGCCTCGAAGCCTATTACCAGGAAACCGGGCGCGCCGGCCGCGACGGCGAACCCGCCGAAGCCTGGATGACTTACGGGCTCAACGACGTGGTGATCCACCGCATGCGCATCGAGGAATCGGTGGCCGGCGATGAACAGAAACGGGTCGAGCGCAGCAAGCTCGACGCCCTGCTGGCCTGGTGCGAAACCGTCGCCTGCCGGCGCGCGCTGCTGCTCAGGTATTTCAGCGAGGAAGCCGGCGCTTGCGGCAACTGCGACACCTGCCTCGAACCGCCGGAACTCTGGGACGGCACGGTCGCCGCGCAAAAAGCCATGTCGGCGGCGCTGCGTACCGGCCAGCGCTTCGGTGCCGGACACCTGATCGACATCCTGCGCGGCAAGGCCACCGAAAAAGTGCAGCAGTTCGGCCATGAAAATCTGCCGACCTTCGGTGCCGGTGCCGAGCTCGACGATGCCGGCTGGCGCTCGGTGTTCCGCCAACTGCTGGCGGGCGGCCTGCTGCACGCCGATGCCCAGGCCTTCGGCGCCTTGCGCCTGATGGATGCGGCGCGTCCGGTGCTGAAAGGCGAGACCGCGCTGGCGCTGCGCAAACCGGCGGCGCGCGTGCGCGGCAAATCCAGGCGGCCGCAAGAGTTGGCGCTGGCGGGACGGCGATCCGGCACGGAAATCGCCGTCGCTGCCGCCGACCTTCCCCTGTTCGACGCCCTGCGCGCCTGGCGCGCCGATCTGGCGCGCGAGCAGGGTGTGCCGGCCTACGTCATCCTGCACGACAAGACCCTGCGCGAACTGGCGGCGCGCCGGCCGGCAGGCCCGGAGGAACTGCTCGGCGTGCCCGGCATCGGCCAGGCCAAAGTCGACCGTTACGGAGAGGCCCTGTTGCGGTTGATGGCTTGAGGCACAAAGATTTTTCCGCCCGAATGGCACCAGATTGGCGTGCCTACAGGCGATAATGTCGGGCTGCGAAAACGAAGTTTCGGTGGAGACTAACGCCGGCTTCATCGGCGTTAAGCGTAGCGGCCGTAACTAAACAATGGAAAAGCTTTCAATGAAGCGCGTCGATGATTTCCGCCTGCGGCTGGGCAAGCAGGAACTGGTGCCGATCGTGGTCGGCGGCATGGGTGTCGACATTTCGACCGCCGAACTTGCCCTTGAGGCGGCTCGCTTGGGCGGCATCGGCCACATTTCCGACGCCATGGTGCCGACGGTTTCGGATCGTCGCTTCAATACCAAGTACGTCAAGAACAAGCTCAGGCAGTACAAGTTCAACGTCGCCAATACCGAGAAAGCCGTGGTGCAGTTCGACCTCGGCCTGCTGGTGGAAGCCACGGCCCTGCATGTCGGGCGCACCATGGAGGCCAAACGCGGCGATGGCCTGATCTTCATCAACTGCATGGAAAAGCTGACCATGAACGCGCCTCGGGAAACCCTCCGTGCGCGGCTCAAGGCGGCACTGGATTCGGGCATCGACGGCATCACCCTGGCGGCAGGACTGCACCTGGGCTCATTCGCGCTGATTGAGGATCATCCGCGCTTCCGCGACGTCAAGCTCGGCATCATCGTTTCGTCGCTGCGCGCCCTGCAGCTGTTCCTGAAGAAAAGCGCGCGCACAGGCCGCCTGCCGGACTATGTCGTGATCGAAGGACCGCTGGCCGGCGGGCACCTGGGCTTCGGCATGGATTGGGCGAAATACGACCTGGCCAGCATCGTGATCGAAATCCGCGACTGGATGAAGGCCGAACATCTCGACATCCCGTTGATTCCGGCGGGCGGCATTTTCACCGGCTCGGATGCCGTCGCCTTCATGGAAATGGGCGCCGCCGCCGTGCAGGTCGCCACCCGCTTCACCGTGTCCAATGAATGCGGCCTGCCCGAAGATGTGCAGCAGGAATATTTCAAGGCCAGCGAGACGGACATCGAGGTGAATACGATTTCACCGACCGGCTATCCAATGCGCATGCTGAAGAACAGCCCGGCGATCGGCTCGGGCATTCGTCCCAACTGCGAGGCTTTCGGCTATCTGCTGGATTCCGCAGGCAGTTGTCAGTACATCGAGGCCTACAACCGCGAAGTCGCGCTGCATCCGGGTGCGAAGAAGATCAAGGTGATGGACAAGACCTGCTTGTGCACCCATATGCGCAACTTCGAGTGCTGGACCTGTGGTCACTATACCTACCGCCTGAAGGACACCACGCGGCGCAACGAGGACGGCAGCTATCGTTTGTTGTCGGCCGAGCATATCTTCCACGACTACCAGTTCAGCACCGAAAACAAGGTCGCGCTGCCTGATTGAAATCTGCTGCGCCGTGGGCCGGGGCGGCGCTCGCTACGTTTTCTGCGCGATTTAGGCCGGGAAAACCCCGGTCGACAGATAGCGGTCGCCGCGGTCGCAGACGATGCTGACGATCACCGCGTTCTCCACCTGACTCGCAATGCGCAAGGCGACCGCCAGCGAGCCACCGGATGAAATCCCAGCGAAGATGCCCTCCTCGCGCGCCAGCCGGCGCGTCATTTCCTCGGCCTGCCCCTGGCTCACGTTTTCGACCTGATCGACGCGCGAGCCGTCGTAGATTTTCGGCAAATAGGCTTCCGGCCACTTGCGGATGCCGGGAATCTGCGAACCTTCCTCGGGCTGGCAACCGATGATGCGGATCGCCGGATTCATTTCCTTGAAATAGCGCGAGCAGCCCATGATGGTGCCGGTGGTGCCCATGCTGGAAACGAAGTGGGTGATGCTGCCTTCGGTGTCGCGCCAGATTTCCGGCCCGGTGCCTTCGTAGTGCGCCAGCGGATTGTCCGCATTGGCAAACTGGTCGAGCACGATGCCCTTGCCATCGGCGACCATTTTCTCGGCCAGATCGCGCGCCGCTTCCATGCCACCGGCCTTGGGCGTCAGAACCAGTTCGGCGCCGAAGGCGCGCATGGTCTGGCAACGTTCGACGCTCTGGTTCTCCGGCATGATCAGGATCATGCGGTAGCCGCGCATCGCGGCGGCCATCGCCAGCGCGATCCCGGTGTTGCCCGAGGTGGCCTCGATCAAGGTGTCGCCCGGTTTGATGCGGCCGCGTGCCTCGGCGTGGGTGATCATCGACAGCGCCGGCCTGTCCTTGACCGAACCGGCCGGATTGTTGCCCTCCAGCTTGGCCAGGATCACGTTGTTGCGCCGGGCGTTCTCCGCGCCGGGCAGGCGCTTGAGCTGCACCAGCGGGGTGTTGCCGACGAAATCTTCGAGCGATCTGTATTTCATTTCGCGAGCCATTTCACATAGTCGGCCACGCCGTCTTCGACGGTGGCGAAGGTTTCCTGATAGCCGGCTGCGCGCAATTGCCCAAGATCGGCCTCGGTAAAGCTCTGGTACTTGCCTTTCAACGCATCCGGAAAGGGAATGTATTCGATGATGCCCTGCGCCACCAGTTCGGCCACCGACTGAGCCGGCTTGCCTTCCAGCGCGCGGCAGGCATTCACCGTTGCGGCGGCAAGCTCGTTGAAGCTCTGCGCGCGGCCGGTGCCGAGATTGAAAATGCCCGATGCCCGGCTTTCGAGGAAATCCATGTTGACCTTGACCACGTCCCCGACATAGACGAAATCGCGCCGCTGCTCGCCGTTGCCATAGCCGCCATAGCCCTCGAACAGCTTGACCTTGCCCTCGGCCCGGTACTGGTTGAAGTGATGGAAGGCCACCGAGGCCATGCGTCCCTTATGCTGTTCGCGTGGGCCATAAACGTTGAAATAGCGGAAGCCGGCCACCTGGGAGTCGGCGTTGGCGAGGCGGCGACGTACCACCTGGTCGAAGAGAAATTTCGAATAGCCATAGACATTGAGCGGCGCCTCGAACTCGCGTTCCTCGCGGAATACGCCACCACCGCCATAGACCGAGGCCGAGGACGCATACAGCAGCGGCATCTCCTGCTCGGTGCAGAAATCCAGCAGGGACAGCGAGAAGCGGTAATTGTTGGCCATCATGTAGCGGCCATCGGTTTCCATGGTGTCCGAGCACGCACCTTCGTGCAGGATGGCCTCGACGCCGCCGTCGAGCTGGCCGTTCTCCACCAGTTCGAGGAACTCGCGCTTGTCGAGGTAGTCGGCGATCTCGCAGTCGGTGAGGTTGAGAAACTTGTCGGCGCGGGTCAGGTTGTCGACCGCGATGATGTCGGTGACGCCACGCTCGTTGAGCGCCTTGACCAGGTTTGCGCCGATGAAGCCGCAGGCGCCGGTGACTACGTAGTACATAAGTTCCTCATCCTTCCATATTGAGCGGGCAAAGCCCGCTCCTTCTTAGTCACCCCCTTCCCCGGGAAGGGGGCTGGGGGGATGGCGCCTCTATGGACGTGCAGTCTTCAGCTCCTGAAGACTGCACGTCGCCGTGCCCAATTTGCCGACCACGATGCCTGCGGCGAGATTGGCCTGACGCATGGACTGCGGCAGGGACAGGCCGCTGCCCAGCATCACCGCCAGCGTCGCAATCACCGTGTCTCCGGCGCCACTGACATCATAGACCTCGCGCGCCACGGCGGCCTCATGGGCCACAGCACCGGCCGAAAACAGCGTCATGCCTTCCTCGCTGCGGGTCACCAGCAAGGCTTCCAGCTGCAATTCCTCGCGCAGACGCATGGCTTTGCGTTCAAGTTCGGCATCGTCTTTCCAGCGCCCGACGACCTGGCGCATCTCGGACCGATTCGGCGTCAGCAGTGTGGCGCCGGCATAACGGGCGTAGTCCTCGCCCTTCGGATCGACCAGCACCTGCTTGTCGGCGGCGCGGGCCAGGGCAATCATTTCCGTGATGTGGGCGAGACCGCCCTTGCCGTAATCGGACAGGATCACCACGTCGCAGTCGGCCAGGCGCGACTCAAAATCCGCCAGTTTGGCCTGCAGCACTTCGTGATCCGGAGAGTTCTCGAAATCGATGCGCAGCAACTGCTGCTGGCGGCCGATCACGCGCAGCTTGACCGTGGTGCTGAGCTTGGCGTCCTCGTGCAGGCTGCATTCGATGCCGGAATCATTCATCAGCCGCGCCAGGCTCAGGCCCGCCTCGTCGGCACCGACCACCGAGAGCAAGGCCACGCGCGCGCCCAGGGCGGCGCAGTTGCGCGCCACGTTGGCGGCGCCTCCCGGGCGCTCTTCAACGCGCTCGACCTTGACCACCGGCACCGGCGCTTCCGGCGATATGCGCGACACCTCGCCGAACCAGTAGCGGTCCAGCATCACATCGCCGACCACCAGGATGCGGGTGTTGGAAGTGTCAGGAACCAAGTTCACAGGCGGCCGATCGCGAAGTATTCCAGCCCGGCCTTGCGCGGCGTCGCCGGATCGTAGAGATTGCGGCCATCGAAAATCACCGGCGTCTTCAGCTTGGCCTTGATCGCCGCAAAGTCCGGGCTGCGGAATTCCTTCCACTCGGTGACGATGGCCAGTGCATCGGCGCCGTCGAGCGCTTCCATCGGCGACGCGGCATAGCGGATGCGCGGATTCTCGCCGAGGATGCGCCGAGCCTCATGCGCGGCCACCGGATCGTAGGCCTGGATCGCTGCGCCGCGTGCCAGCAATTCCTCGATCAGCACCAGGCTCGGCGCCTCGCGCATGTCGTCGGTATTGGGCTTGAAGGCCAGGCCCCAGAGGGCGAAAGTCTTGCCGTCGAGATCCTTGCCCAGGCGCGCGGTGATCTTGTGCCCCAGCACGCCCTTCTGCACCTGGTTGGCCGCCTCGACCGCCTGCAGCACCTGCAACTCCTGTCCGGCATCCTGCGCGGTGCGAATCAGGGCCTGCACGTCCTTGGGAAAGCAGGAACCGCCGTAGCCGACTCCCGGATACAGGAAATGGAAACCGATGCGCGGATCGGAGCCGATGCCCTTCCTGACCAGCTCGATGTCGGCACCGAGCTTTTCGGCCAGGTTGGCGAGTTCGTTCATGAAGCTGATGCGGGTCGCCAGCATGGCGTTGGCCGCGTATTTGGTCAGCTCGGCGCTCTTCACGTCCATCAGGATCAGGCGTTCATGATTGCGCTGGAATGGGGCGTAAAGCTCCCGCATCAGGGCTATCGCCCGCTCGTCGTCGGCGCCGACGACAATGCGGTCAGGCTTCATGAAGTCGTCGACCGCCGCACCTTCCTTGAGGAACTCTGGATTGGAGACCACGCTGAAGTCAATCTTGGCGCCACGCCCGTCGAGCTCTTCGGCGATCGCCGCGCGTACCTTGTCGGCAGTACCCACCGGAACCGTGGACTTGTCCACCACGACCTTGTAGCCGTCCATGTAGCGTCCGACATTGCCCGCGGCCGCAACCACGTATTGCAGGTCGGCGGACCCGTCCTCGTCGGGCGGCGTGCCGACGGCAATGAACTGCAGCACGCCGTGGGCGACCGCGGCCTCGATGTCGGTGGTGAACCGCAGGCGCCCGGCCGCTTCGTTCTTCCTCACCATGGCCTCCAGGCCGGGTTCGTAAATCGGAATGCCGCCTTCGTTGAGGGTGCGGATTTTCGCCGCATCGAGATCGAGGCAGAGCACGTCGTTGCCTACGTCTGCCAGGCAGGTGCCGGAGACCAGGCCGACGTAACCGGTGCCGATGACGGTGATCTTCATGGAGTTCCTCTACAAGGTAATATCGAATTCTTCGGTGCGCCGGGGCGGGTAGGTTTCCCAGCCGCCGCAGCCGGGGCAGCGCCAGTAGAACTGCCGCGCCTTGAAACCGCAGGCGTCGCAACGATAGCGCGCGACGCGGCGGGTGTGATTGTGGATCAGGTTCTTGATCAGTTCGAGGTCGGGGCGGCGCTCGGGCGGCACCACCAGGATTTGCGCCTCGAGCAGCTTGTCGAGTCCGAGCAGCGTCGGATTGCGCCGCAACTCGTCGCGCACCAGCGTATAGGCGACTTCGGCGCCGTCGTTGTCGAGCGTCGCGCGAAATACCGCGTCGAGCAGATCGAGCGAGGGATGACGTTCCAGCCAGCCGCGCAGGAGCTGCACGCCCTGTTCGCGGCGCCCGGCCTGGATGTGGGCGGTCATGAGCTTTTCCGCGGCCAGCGCGAGATACACCGGATTCTGCTGCTCGATGCGCTTCCAGTGGTCGATCGCCTCGTTTACGTCACCTCGACCAGCGTCAACTTTTGCCGCCAGGTCTCCCAGCAGCAAGGTGGCGCGCACGCATTTGCGGTTGGCGGCCAGCGCCTCGTCGAGCAGCCGGCGCGCTTCGTCGTGACGATCGTGAAGCATTTCGTTGGCGGCCATCTCGCAACGAAACTCGGCGATTTCCTTATGCCAGAGATGATCGGAATGGTTGGGCATGGCATCGCAAATGGCGATCGCCTTGGCCCATTCCTTTTCCTGCTGGTAGATTTCCAGCAGGTTCTTCAGCGCTTCCTCGTCGCGGTCAGTGCCGCGCAATTTGACGAAGATGTCCTCGGCGCGGTCCAGCAGGCCGGCCTTGAGATAGTCCTGGCCGAGTTCCGATAGCGCATGCAGGCGCTGGGCTGCCGACAAGCCATCGCGTTCGATGAGGTTCTGATGCACGCGGATGGCGCGGTCGGTCTCGCCGCGGCGGCGAAACAGGTTGCCCAGCGCGAAATGCAGTTCTATGGTTTCCGGATCGACGCGCGCCGCCTCGATGAAGGCCTCGATGGCCTGGTCCGGCTGTTCGTTGAGCAGGAAATTCAGGCCCTTGAAATAGGATCGCGGCAGGGCGCGCGATTCCTTCAGGAGCTGCCTGATATCGATGCGCGCCGCGACCCAGCCGAGAACGAAAAAAGCTGGCAGAACCAGCAGCCACCAGAGTTCGATTTCCATGGGGCTAATGCGGCTCGCGCGAGGAAGTGCGGTCGGGGCGCAGGAATACGCCCAGCGCCGCGGTCAGCCCGACCGCCACGCCTATGGCGAATACCGTGAGGATCACCAGCGAGATCGGCGCGGTCCAGGACTGTTCGAGAAAGAAGCGCAGTTCCATCGGGCCGCTGTTCTTGATCGCCAGTCCGAACAGGCCGACGAAGACCACGATACGCAACAGCCAGACAAGAAGCTTGAGCAGGGTGGTCACAATAGAATTCTGAAGGTCAGCAAAACGGCACCCTGACTAGGGTGCCGCTCTGATGCAAGCTGCGCGGCTCATGGCCGATAATCGACCCGTTCCCGCAGTTCCTTGCCGGCCTTGAAATGGGGCACGTACTTTTCAGGTACCTGCACCTTGTCGCCCGACTTCGGATTGCGACCTACACGCGGTGGCCGATAGTTCAGCGCAAAGCTGCCGAAGCCGCGGATCTCGATGCGATCACTGCGCACCAGCGCCGCAGTGAGGGCATCGAGCATCATCTTGACGGCATAGTCGGCATCCTTCGCCACGAGCTGGGGAAAACGCTCCGCCAGCCGGGCGATGAGTTCCGATTTTGTCATAAGGTCGGATTGTTATGACTGCTGGTTGAGTTTGGCCTTGAGCAGCGCGCCCAGATTGGTCGTGCCGCTGCTGGCCGAACTGCTGTCCGATGCAAGCTTCTGCATCGCCTGGCTCTGTTCCACCTGATCCTTGGCCTTGATCGACAGATTGATCGAGCGCGTCTTGCGGTCGACATTGACGATCATGGTTTCGATCACGTCGCCGACCTTCAGATGCTGAGTCAGGTCTTCGATGCGCTCGCGGGAGAACTCGGAGACGCGCAGATAGCCTTCGACCTCGGAACCCAGATCCACCACCGCACCGCGCTGATCGACGCTGGTCACCGTGCCGGACACCAGGCTGTTCTTGTCGTGAGTCGCAACGAAACTGGTGAAGGGGTCGCCATCGAGTTGCTTGACGCCGAGCGAAATGCGCTCCTTCTCGACATCGATGGACAGCACCACGGCCTCGACTTCATCGCCCTTCTTGAAGTTCTGCTTGGCCTCTTCGCCGGTGGCCGACCAGGACAGGTCGGACAGATGCACCAGGCCGTCGATGCCGCCGGGCAGGCCGATGAAGATGCCGAAGTCGGTGATCGACTTGATGGCGCCGCGGACCTTGTCGCCCTTCTTGTGGTTCATCGCGAAATCGTCCCACGGGTTCGCCATGCACTGCTTCATGCCGAGCGAAATACGGCGACGGTCTTCGTCGATTTCGAGGATCATCACTTCGACTTCATCGCCCAGTTGGACAACCTTGGTCGGGTGGATATTCTTGTTGGTCCAGTCCATTTCCGAGACGTGCACCAGGCCTTCGATGCCCTGCTCGATTTCGACGAAGGAACCGTAATCGGTCAGGTTGGTGACCTTGCCGAACAGGCGCGTGCCCTGCGGATAGCGGCGGGCGATTCCCACCCACGGATCTTCGCCCAGCTGCTTCATGCCGAGGCTGACGCGGTTCTTTTCCTGGTCGAACTTGAGCACCTTGGCGGTGACTTCGTCGCCGACGTTGAGCACTTCCGACGGGTGACGCACACGACGCCAAGCCAGGTCGGTGATGTGCAGCAGGCCATCGATGCCACCGAGGTCGACGAATGCGCCGTAGTCGGTAATGTTCTTGACGATGCCCTTGATGACGGTGCCTTCCTGCAGGTTTTCGAGCAGCTTCTGGCGCTCTTCACCCATGCTGGCTTCGAGCACGGCGCGGCGCGAAACCACCACGTTGTTGCGCTTGCGGTCGAGCTTGATGACCTTGAATTCGTATTCCTTGCCTTCGAAAGGCGTGGTGTCCTTGACCGGACGGGTATCGACCAGCGAGCCGGGGAGGAAGGCACGGATGCCATTGACCATGACGGTCAGGCCGCCCTTGACCTTGCCGGTGATCAGACCCTTGACCAGGGCGCCGTCGACCATGGCCTTGTCGAGATCGTTCCAGGCGGCGATGCGCTTGGCCTTCTCGCGCGACAGGCGCGTGGCGCCATAGCCGTCTTCGAGCATCTCGATCGCCACCAGGACGAAATCGCCCGGCTTGGCTTCGAGTTCGCCACGTTCATTGTGGAATTCCTCGACGGGAATCATGCTTTCGGATTTGAGACCCGCATTGACGACCACGAAATTCTGGTCGATGCGAACAACTTCGGCCGTGATTACTTCACCGGCACGCATTTCCTGGCGCTGGAGGCTTTCCTCGAACAGGGCGGCAAAGCTCTCCATGGGTGAAGCTTCGGCAATAGCAGCAGTAGACATTGAGTTGGGGACCTTACGGATGTGTGTCACCGGGGTGACGGGTTGGTTGATTTTCGCCGCAACAGCCGGGCGGCCGTTGCGACACCATTACTGTGTTGCTCTACTCGTATGACAATTTCCTGATGCTTGAATCACAGTGGCGACCGCTGGACGATGCTCATTACGGCTGCCACTGCTGCTTCGATGTTCATCTCGGTGGTATCCACCAGATCCGCATCGTCGCAATGCCGGAGGGGCGCCACGCTGCGTTGGGCATCGCGCGCATCCCGTTCCTGCAAATCTTGCAAAAGGGCGTGCATGTTAGCAGGCATCCCCTTTGCGATCAACTGTTTATAGCGTCTTTCTGCACGCGCCCCGGCCGAAGCGGTAAGAAACACCTTGGCGCCGGCCGCGGGGAAGACCACCGAGCCCATGTCGCGACCGTCCGCCACCAGGCCCGGGAAGCGACGGTAGGCCCTTTGCCGGGCCAGCAAGGCGGCGCGCACTGCCGGCAAAGCCGCCACTTTCGAGGCGCCAACCGAGATTTCCTCGGTACGGATGGCGTCGGTGACGTCATCGTCCGCGAGCAGAATGCGGCCGCCGGAGAAACTGGCGGGCAGGCCGGCCGCCAACGCGGCGACGCCGGTTTCGTCATCCAGCGCAAGGCCGGCGCGTAACGCCGCCAGGGCGGTCAAGCGATACAGCGAGCCGCTGTCGAGGTAGTGGTAGCCGAGGGCTGCCGCAACGCGCTCGGCCACCGTGCCCTTGCCCGAGGCCGACGGGCCGTCGATGGCGATCACCGGTGCGGTGATTTCGGCGAAGGCGTCGAAGTAGTCGGGGAAGGTCTTGTTCACGCAAGCGGGGTCGTTGATGGTGAGCGGCACGCCGCCCAGTGCCGCCAGCGAAAAGCACATTGCCATGCGGTGGTCGTCATAGGTGTCGATAGCGCAGTTAGGCACAAGAGTTGGCGCTGGTGAGACGGCGAGCCAATCGGCGCCCTCCTCCACGATCGCTCCGAGTTTCCTCAGTTCGGTGGCCATCGCTGCGATGCGGTCGGTTTCCTTGACGCGCCAGGAGCCGATGTTGCGCAGCAGGCAGCGGCCGTCGGCGAACAGCGCGGCAACGGCCAGCGTCATCGCCGCATCGGGAATGTGGTTCAGATCGAGATCGAAAGCTTTGAGCTTGCCGGAGACGGGCGCCCGCGCCTCGATATGCTGCTCGCCCCACTCGATGCGTGCGCCCATCGCCTGCAACGCCTCGGCAAAGCGTACATCGCCCTGGATGCTGTCGCGGCCGACGCCTTCGACCCGCACCGGGCCGCCGCCGATGGCGCCCGCGGCGAGGAAGTACGAGGCGGCCGAGGCATCGCCTTCGACATGCAGCACGCCGGGGCTGCGATAACCCTGCCCCGCGGCAAGCGTGAAGCGCTGCCAGCCCTCGCGTTCGACGTGCACGCCGAAGCGCGCCATCAGGTTCAGCGTGATCTCGATGTAGGGCCGCGAAATCAGCTCGGTGGTCATTTCGATCATCGCCGCTTCCCCAGTCAGCGGCAAGGCCATCAGCAACGCGGTGAGGAACTGCGAGGAGACATCGCCGCGCAGACGGATCGGCGCGGCGAGTTTCACGCGCGCCGGATGGATGGCCAGCGGCGGAAAGCCGGGCGTGCCGCTGTAACGGATATCGGCGCCGATCTGCAGCAGGCCATCGACCAGATCGCCGATCGGCCGCTCATGCATGCGCGCCACGCCGGAGAGGCGGTAATGCCCTCCCGACAAGGCCAGCGCCGCGGTCAAGGGGCGAATCGCGGTGCCGGCATTGCCCATGAACAGATCGGCATTCTTGACCGGGAAAACCCCGCCGCAGCCCTCGACGCGCCAGGCATTGCCGGCCCGCGAAGCGGAATCCCCGGCATGCAAAGCACTGCCCATCGCCGTCACGCCAACGCCAACTTTCTCCAGCGCCGCCAGCATCACGCGCGTGTCATCGGAATCGAGCAGATCGCGGATTTCGGTCGTGCCTTGCGCCAGCGCGGCGAGCAGCAGCATGCGATTGGAAATGCTCTTCGAGCCGGGCAGGCGCACGCATCCCGAGGCGGATCGCAAGGGCGGCAGATTCAGGCTTTCCATCACTCCCCCGGCGGCGGCAGGGAATCGAGCCAGGCGTCGCGCCTTGCCCGCGCAGTCGAGAACAGTTCCTCCAGCCCCTCCGCATCGGCGGCGGCCAGGAGTACCCGGGTGCGCATCAACTCGGCCATGTAGGCATCGAGTTCGAGCAGCAGCGCCTTGCGATTGGCGACGCAGATGTCGCGCCACATCTCCGGATGGCTGCTGGCGATGCGCGTGAAGTCGCGGAAGCCGCCGGCGGCGAAGCCGAACAGCTGATCCGAATTGGGGCGCTGGGCAAAATCATGGACCAGCGCAAAGGCCAGCAGGTGCGGCAGATGACTAACGGCTGCGAAAAGACGGTCATGTTCCTCTGGGGCGAGTTGCGATACCTTCGCTCCGCAAAGTTCCCAGATCGTGCGCACTGCCTGCACATCGGCGGCGGAGTTTTCCGGCAGCGGTGTCAGCACCACGCGGCGGTCAACATAAAGTTCGGCCTGGGCAGCGGCCACGCCGCTCTTTTCGGCGCCGGCAATCGGGTGGCCGGGTACGAACTGCCCGATCTTGTTGCCGAACGCGGCGCGCGCCGCTACGACCACGTCCGACTTGGTGCTGCCGCCGTCGGTGACGATGGTGTGCGGCTGCAGATGCGGCGCCAGCGCATTCATCACCGCCGGCATCTGGCCCACCGGCATGCCGAGCAGTACCAGGTCGGCGCCGTCCAGCGCAGATGCCCAGTCGGTCGCGATCGCGTCGATCACGCCGAGGCGCCGCGCCTGCTCCAGCGGCGCGCGCGTGCGCCCCATGCCCACCACCTGCAAATCCTGCCGTAGCGCCAGCGCCGACTTCTTGAGTGCAAGGGCGAAGGAGCCGCCGATCAGCCCGACGCCACAGATAACGATCTTGCTTTGCGCCATCAGAGCGATGTTTCCAGCGCTTCCAGGAAGCGTGCGTTCTCGGTCTCAAGGCCAACCGTGACGCGCAAATGATTGGGCATGCCGTAGCCGCCGATCGGCCGCACGATCACGCCCTGCTTCAGCAAGCGGCCGTTCACACCGGCGGTGTCGGCCACCTCGAAGGTGACGAAATTGCCGTGGGACGGAATATGCGACAGGCCGAGCCGCTTCAGGCCGGCAATGATCTGCTCCATGCCGCGGCGGTTGGATTCGTAACTTGCAGCAAGGAAGGCATGGTCGTCGAGCGCAGCAATGGCGCCCGCCAGGGCCAGGTTGTTCACGTTGAAGGGCTGGCGCACCCGGTTCAGCAGGTCGATCACCTCTGCCCGCCCTACCCCATAACCGACGCGCAGTCCGGCCAGGCCGTAGATTTTCGAGAATGTGCGGACCACCAGCAGGTTCGGGAAATCCCTGATCCAGGCCACGGTGTCGGCACGGTCGGCCGGCGCCAGGTACTCGGTATAGGCCTCGTCGAGCACCACGGCGATATGTGCCGGGATTTTTTCGATGAATGCGCGCACTTCGGCTTGCGGCAGGAAATTGCCGGTGGGATTGTTGGGGTTGGCAATCCAGACCATGTGCGTGTCGGGACGGATTGCGGCGAGCATCGCCGCCGGATCATGGCCATAGTTCTTCGCCGCGGCGGCAATGCATTCGGCGCCGGCGGACATGGTCGCCAGCGGATAGACGGCGAATGCATGCTTGGAGAACACGGCCGAACGCCCCGGCGCCAGAAATACGCGGGCCGCCAGGTCGAGCACGTCGTTCGAGCCGTTGCCCAGCACCACCTGCTCCAGCGCCACGCCGTGGCGCTCGGCCAATGCGGCGATCAGATCGAACTGGTCCGGGTAGCGCTCGACACCGGCCAAAGCCCCTTCGACCGCCTTGCGCGCCAGCGGACTCATGCCCAGAGGATTTTCGTTCGAGGCCAGCTTGACGATCTTTTCGACCGGCAGACCCATCTGGCGGGCCAACTCGGTGATCGGCTTGCCGGGGATATAGGGCGAGATGGCTCGAACATAGGACGGAGCCTGGAGAACAATGCTCATGGTCGGACCTTTAGTAAATGGCTTTGGGATAAGAGCCCAGCTCTTTGACGAAGCCGGCGCGGTGACGGAGTTCTTCCAGCGCGCGGGCAACCGCCGGCTCGCTGCGATGGCCTTCTATGTCGATATAAAACACATATTCCCAGCGGCTGCCGCCAAAGCCGCGGGCCGGACGGGATTCGAGGCGGCTCATGGAAACGCCGTTATCGGCGAACGGCGCCAAAAGCTGATACACCGCGCCCGGCCGGTTCTGTGCCGAACACACCAGCGAGGTGCGATCCGCCCCGGAAGCGCCGGCATCATGGTCGGCAATGATGACGAAGCGCGTGGTGTTGTTCGGGTCGTCTTCGATGTTGGCGGCCAGTATCGGCAAGGCGTACAGCTCGGCGGCCGCATCGCCCGCGACGGCGGCGGCGCCGGCTTCTCCCGCCGCCAGGCGCGCCGCCTCGGCATTGCTCGCCACCGGCACGCGGATCGCCAGAGGCAGGTTGCGGTTGAGCCACTCATGGCACTGCGCCAACGATTGGGCATGGGAATAGACGCGGGCCACATCGGGCAATGTGCCGCACCGGGTCATCAGGTTGTGATGAATCGGCAGATTGATCTCGCCGCAAATCTTGAGCGGCGAGGACAACAGCAGATCCAGCGAACGGCCTATGGCACCCTCGGTCGAATTCTCGATCGGCACCACGCCGTAATGGGCGTTGCCGGATTCGATCGTCCTGAAAACATCGTCGATCGCCGCACACGGCAGCAGGGTTGGTGCGCCGCCGAAATGCTTGCGCGCCGCCGCCTCGGAATAGGTGCCGGCCGGACCCAGGTAGGCGATGGTCAGGGGCTGTTCCAGCGCCAGACAGGCCGACATGACCTCGCGAATGATGCGCTGCGCCGCGGCCGCGGAGAGCGGGCCGGGATTGCGTTCGGCAACCCGCCGCAGCACTTGTGCTTCGCGTTCCGGCCGGTAGATATTGCCCTGCTTGATTTCGCCGATGCGGTGCGCGAGTTGCGCCCGTTCGTTGATCAGGCGCAGCAGTTCGCCGTCGATCGCGTCGATTCCCTCGCGCAGCCTGCCCAGCTCCTGCGAATCGTCGGCCACTCTCAGTTCTCCAGCGGCAGATACCGAACAGCCAGCACACCATCGATTTTCGCTATGGCGTCGATCACCGCGGGTTTCACCTGACTGTCCACATCCACCAGCGTATAGGCCATTTCGCCGCGCGATTTGTTGACCATGGTGTGGATGTTCAATCCCGCATCGGCCATGGTCGTTGAAATCTGGCCCAGCATGTTCGGCACATTGGCGTTGGCAACGGCAATGCGGAAATTCGATTCACGTGGCAGCGTGACGTTGGGAAAGTTCACGGCGTTCTGCACATTGCCGTGCTCCAGATATTCGCGCAACTGGTCGGCGACCATGATGGCGCAGTTTTCCTCGGCCTCGCCCGTGGAAGCGCCCAGATGCGGCAAGGCGATTACATGGGGATGACGGTTGACGTCGGCGCTGGGGAAGTCGCAAACATAGGCACCGAGCTTCCTGGTGTCGAGCGCGGCGAGCACTGCCACCTCATCCACCACGCCCTCGCGGGAAAAGTTCAGCAGCACGGCACCATGCCTGGCGTGCGCCAGCATCTCCGCGTTGATCATCTTGCGCGTGGCATCGACCAGCGGCACATGCATCGAGATGAAGTTAGCGCTTTTCAGCACTTCCGCCACGCTGTTCGCCTTCTTGACCTGCGACGGCAGGCTCCAGGCGGCATCGACCGTGATCTCGGGATCGTAGCCAAGCACGTGCATGCCGAGCTTGATCGCCACATCGGCGACCAGGCAGCCGATTTTGCCAAGACCGATCACGCCCAGCGTATGCCCCGCCAGCTCGAAGCCGGCGAAGGTCTTCTTGCCGTCCTCGACCTTCTTCTCCATGTCCGGATCGGCGGGATCCAGCGATCCGACGAACTTCATGGCGCCGCCGATGTTGCGCGCCGCGAGCAGCATGCCGGCGACCACCAGTTCCTTGACCGCATTGGCATTGGCGCCCGGCGCATTGAACACCGGCACGCCGCGCGCCGACATGGCCTTGACCGGAATGTTGTTGGTACCGGCGCCGGCACGGCCGATGGCTTGCACCGACGGCGGAATCTGCATCGAGTGCATATCGGCCGAGCGCACCATGATGGCGTCGGGGTCGGCGATGTCCTTGCCGACCTTGTAGCGCTCCGTCGGCAGCCGCTTCAGGCCGTTTTGCGAAATCTGGTTAAGGACCAGGACGCTGATCGGCTTGGCCATGCTCATTTGCCAAACCTCGCCTCGAATTCCTTCATGTAGGTCACCAGTGCCGCAACGCCGCCCACCGGCATGGCGTTGTAGATCGAAGCCCGCATGCCGCCCACCGAACGGTGACCCTTGAGTTGGGCCATGCCCTTGGCCTTGGCGCCCTTGAGGAATTCCTCGTCGAGTGCGGCATCCTTGAGCGTAAAGGGCACATTCATGATCGAGCGGTCTTCCTTGCGCACCGGATTGGCGTAGAAGCTCGATGCGTCGATACAGTCATAGAGCATCTTGGCCTTGGCGATGTTCTGCTTCTCGATGGCCGCCAGTCCGCCCTGTTGCTTGAGCCACTGAAATACCAGGCCGGCGATGTAGATGCCATAGGTGGGCGGCGTGTTGTACATCGAATCGTTTTCGGCATGGGTTTTGTAATCCATCATGGTCTGCGGCGCCGGAACGCCCTTGCCGATCAGGTCGTCGCGGATGATGACGATGGTCAGGCCGGCCGGACCGATGTTCTTTTGCGCGCCGGCGTAGATCAGGCCGTACTTGCTGACATCGATCGGCTTCGACAGGATGTTCGAGGACATGTCGCACACCAGCGGCACGTCGCCGGTTTCGGGAGTCCAATGGAATTCGACGCCGCCGATGGTTTCGTTGGCGGTGTAATGCACGAAGGCGGCATCCTTGTCGAGTTTCCATTCCTGCTGCGCCGGGGCGTAGGTGAATTTGCCTTCTTCGCTGCTGGCCACGATATTGACCTTGCCGAAAGCCTTGGCTGCCTTGATGGCTTTCTTGGCCCACTCGCCGGTATGCACGTAGTCCGCGCTGGCCTTGCCGGCGAACAGGTTCATCGGGATCATCTCGAACTGAAGTGTGGCGCCGCCCTGCAGGAACAGCACCTTGTAGTTGGCGGGGATGGCCATCAGTTCGCGCAGATCGGCTTCGGCCTGGGCGTGGATGCCCATGTACTCCTTGCCGCGATGGCTCATTTCCATGACCGACTGGCCACTGCCGTGCCAGTCGAGAAGTTCGTCGGCAGCTTGCTTGAGTACGGTCTCGGGAAGCGCCGCGGGTCCTGCGCTGAAATTGAAAATACGTGCCATAACCAGCCTCCGGAAGTGACTAAATCAATGTGGGAAAATCAGGATAGCAAAAGAATACAGGATACCGTATACATTAATCGATGGATTGTCACGTCCACTCGCGCGGGATAGCCCTTGGCTAGTCCGCCGGGTCTTCGATCGGCAGGTCCGCAGCCGGATCTTCATCTTCGGTTTCAATCACCTTCTCGACGCCGGCCAGATAGGTGCCTTCATCGAGGTTGATCAGCGTCACACCCTGGGTTGAGCGGCTCATGACGCGGATGTCGGCAACCCGGGTGCGGATCAGCACGCCGCCAGTCGAAATCAGCATGATCTCTTCGCGCGTTTCGCCGAGGTCGGCAAGCACGGCAGCAACCACCTTGCCATTGCGTTCGGAAGTCTGGATTGCGATCATGCCCTTGGTACCGCGCCCATGCCGGGTGTATTCGGCAATCGGCGTGCGCTTGCCGAAGCCGTTTTCCGTGGCTGTCAGTACCGAGTAGTCTTCGCTGTCGGCCACCAGCATGGAAATCACCTGCTGATCGTCTTCCAGCATCATGCCGCGCACGCCGCGCGCCTCGCGCCCCATCGGCCGCACGTCGTCTTCGGCAAAGCGTACCGCCTTGCCGGCATCCGAGAACAGCATGACGTCGCACTGGCCGTTGGTGATCGCGACGCCGATCAGGTGATCGCCCTCGTCCAAGCCGACGGCGATGATGCCGGCCTTGCGCGGATTGGCAAAGCTGGTCAGCGGCGTCTTCTTCACCGTACCCATGGCCGTGGCCATGAAGACGAAGTGTTCTTCGTCGAATTCCTTGACCGGCAGGATCGCCGTAATCTTCTCGCGCTCTTCGAGCGGGAAAAGGTTGACGATGGGTTTGCCGCGCGAATTGCGCGTGCCTTCCGGCGCTTCATAGACCTTGAGCCAATAGACCCGGCCGCGGTTGGAAAAGCACAGGATGTAGTCGTGGGTGTTGGCGATGAACAGGCGATCGACGAAATCGTCATCCTTGATCGCCGCCGCCTGCTTGCCGCGGCCGCCCCGCCGTTGCGCGCGATAATCGGCCAGGGGTTGGCGCTTGACGTAGCCGGTATGCGAGAGCGTGACCACCATGTCCTCGCGCACGATCAGGTCTTCGAGGTTGATATCGGCTGTGCTGAGGACGATCTCGGAACGCCGCGCGTCGCCGAACTGCGCCTTGACCGCCGCCAGTTCGTCGCCGATGATCGTGGTGATGCGTTCGGGGCGGGCCAGGATGTCGAGCAGGTCGGCGATCTGGTCCATCACCTCCTTGTACTCGGCAACGATCTTGTCCTGCTCCAGCCCGGTCAGGCGCTGCAGGCGCAGTTCCAGAATCGCCTGGGCCTGTGCGTCCGAGAGCAGATAACCTTGTGCGGAAAGACCAAATTCCGCCGCCAGGCCTTCGGGACGCGACGACTCGGCAGACGCGCGAGCCAGCATGCCTTCGACCATGATTGAGCGCCAGCTGCGCCCCATCAGTCCGCGCTTGGCGTCAGCCGGCGTCGGCGCCGCCTTGATCAAGGCAATGATTTCGTCGACATTGGACAAGGCGACGGCCAGGCCTTCGAGGATATGCCCCCGTTCGCGCGCCTTGCGCAGCTCGAACACCGTGCGCCGGGTGATGACTTCGCGCCGATGGGCAAGGAAGCACTGCAGCATTTCCTTGAGATTGAGCAGGCGCGGCCGGCCATCGACCAGGGCCACCATGTTCATGCCGAAGGTGTCCTGCAACTGCGTCTGCTTGTAGAGATGGTTCAGCACCACCTCGGGCACTTCGCCCTTCTTCAGTTCAATTACCAGGCGCATGCCCGACTTGTCGGACTCGTCCTGAATATGTGCGATGCCGTCGATCTTCTTCTCGTGCACCAGTTCGGCGATCTTTTCCTGCAGGGTCTTCTTGTTGACCTGGTAAGGCAGTTCGTCGACCACGATCGCCTGGCGCCCGTTGCGCGGCAGATCCTCGATGTGCGTGCGTGCCCGCATGATCACGCGCCCACGACCGGTGAGATAGCCGTCGCGTACGCCGGAAACGCCGTAGATCAGTGCGGCGGTGGGAAAATCCGGGGCCGGAATGATATTGATCAGTTCGTCGATCGTGGTTTCCGGATTGCCCAGCAGCAGCAGGCAGGCATCCACCACTTCGTTAAGGTTGTGGGGCGGAATGTTGGTCGCCATGCCGACCGCGATACCCGAGGAGCCGTTGATCAACAGGTTCGGGATGCGCGCCGGGAGAATCAGCGGTTCATGTTCGGATCCGTCGTAATTGGGGCCGAAATCGACGGTTTCCTTGTCGATATCGATCAGCAATTCATGGCCGATGCGTGCCATGCGCACTTCGGTATAGCGCATCGCGGCCGCATTGTCGCCGTCAACCGAGCCGAAGTTGCCCTGGCCATCGACCAGCATGTAGCGCAGCGAGAAATCCTGCGCCATGCGCACGATGGTGTCGTACACCGCCGTGTCGCCATGCGGATGGTATTTACCGATCACGTCGCCGACGATGCGCGCCGACTTCTTGTAGGCCCGGTTCCAGTCGTTGGACAACTCGTGCATGGCAAAAAGCACACGGCGATGGACGGGTTTCAGGCCGTCCCGCACATCCGGCAGCGCCCGCCCGACAATCACGCTCATGGCGTAATCGAGGTAAGAGTGGCGCATCTCCTCTTCGAGGCTGATCGGCAGGGTTTCTTTGGCGAACGAGGTCATTTAGGCTGCCTTAACCGACTTGCGGCGGACGATGGCGTAAAAAGGAGCAATTTTAGCATGCGCGGATAGCCGCGGCGGTTGTCGCGGCCAGCCAAATCTGGTTGAATCGAGCCATGAATGCACTCGCCGCCCTGAGCGCCAATCCCGTCGATGTGGATCTTCTGATCCATCCCGAATGGATCATCCCGATCGAACCCGCCGGAGTAACGCTTTCCGGCCATTCACTGGCAGTCAAGGACGGCCTTATCCTTGGCCTGCTGCCCAATAAAGAGGCAGCGCAACGCTGGCGACCAGGGCAGACGCTCGATCTGCCGGGCCAAGTGCTGATGCCGGGCCTGGTCAACCTGCACACCCACGCCGCCATGAGCCTTTTGCGCGGCTACGCCGACGATCTACCCCTGATGCGCTGGTTATCCGAACGTATCTGGCCGGCCGAATCGCGCCACGCCGGACCGGATTTCGTGAGGGACGGCACCCTGCTGGCCTGCGCCGAAATGCTGCGCGGCGGCATCACCACCTTCAATGACATGTATTTTTTTCCAGGCGCCGTCGCCGCTGCGGCAAAACGGGTCGGGATGCGCGCTGTGTTGGGAATCATCGCGATCGAGTTTCCCACCAGCTATGCCGCCGATGCCGACGATTATCTGGCCAAGGGACTCGCAATCCGTGACGACTTCGCCGGCGACCCCCTGCTGAGTTTCTGTCTCGCCCCACATGCACCCTATACCGTCGCCGACAAGACCTTCAGCAAGATCGCAACCCTCGCCGCGCAACTCGAGCTACCGATACACGTGCATGTTCATGAAACCCGCCACGAAATCGAGGATAGCCTCAAACAACATGGCGTGCGTCCGATTGAACGTCTGCGTCGTCTGGGCCTGATCGGGCCGCAGTTGATCGCGGTACATGGCGTCCACCTCGACCCCGGAGAGATCGACCTGCTGGCGCACGAAGGATGCCACCTGGCACATTGCCCGACATCCAACCTGAAACTCGGCAGCGGCATTTCGCCCCTGTCCGCGATCCAGTCGCATGGCATTAATTTCGGCTTCGGCACGGACGGCGCCGCTTCGAACAACCGTCTCGACATGTTCCAGGAAATGCGCCACGCCGCACTGCTGGCCAAAGGCGCGAGCCAGAATCCGGAAGCGCTCGCGGCCCATGCAACACTTGCAGCGGCTACGCTGGGCGGCGCTCGCGCCCTCGGACTGGACGGAAGAATCGGTTCGCTGCTGCCCGGCAAGGCAGCCGACCTATGCGCCGTACGCCTCGATGAATGGCTGATCCAGCCTTGCTTTGATCCTGCATCCCACCTCGTTTATGTGGCGGGACGGGAACAGGTTAGCCACACTTGGGTCGCGGGAAAGTTGGTAATGAGCAACGGTGTTCCCGCACAAATCGGCATTTCTGAATTGCTTGACGTCGCAGGTTTGTGGCATACTCATCTGACGTCGTGACGAAATGCTGCGCTCCGGAAAAAGAAAAAGCCGGATTCCGTCAAACTCAACAAACCCAACAAAGGGGGAAACATGATCAATAGCGCCAAACATTCTCTGCTGCTCGCCACTCTGCTCGGACTTTCCGCCGCCGCCGTCGCTCAGACGCCGGGTATCGACCGCTCGGGTACCGTTGGCTATGTCATCGACCAGCGCGACAATGTCGTCAAGAGTGGTACCGGCCTTTGCTGGCGCACCGGATTCTGGACCCCGGCCATGGCCATCGCGGAATGCGACCCGGATCTGGTGAAGAAGGCGCCGATGGCTGCGCCGATGGCGAAGCCTATGGCACCCGCTGCCAAGCCCGCCGCCGCACCGAAGCCCGCCGCGCAGAAAGTGACCCTGGCCGCCGATGCGCTGTTCGATTTCGACAAGGCCGTCCTGCGTCCTGAAGGCAAGTCCAAACTCGACAAGCTTTCCGGCGACATCAAGGGTATCAAGCTCGAAGTGATCATAGCCGTCGGTCATGCCGACCGCTTCGGTAGCGACGCCTACAACCAGAAGCTTTCCGAGAAACGTGCGGAAGCCGTCAAGGCCTATCTGGTGAGCAAGGGTGTCGAGCCGAACCGTGTCTACACCGAAGGCAAGGGCGAGAAGCAGCCGATCACCAAGGCCGATCAGTGCAAGGGTCCGAAGAGCAAGAAGACCATCGACTGCCTGCAGCCTGATCGTCGCGTTGAAATCGAAGTCATCGGAACCAAGAACCAGTAATTTCGTCTGACTCCGGAAAAAGCCCTGCCCTGCAGGGCTTTTTTTGTTTTGGCCACTGCGCTTAATGCTGATAGATGACCTGGGGCACCCACATGAATCCAAGCAGCAACGCCGACCCGCGGGAACTCGACAAATTCGGGGAAGTCGCCCATCGCTGGTGGGACCCGAATTCCGAATTCCGCCCCCTGCATGACATCAACCCGGCCCGTCTGGCATGGATCGACCGCCACGCAGGACTGAGCGGCAAACGCGTGATCGATGTCGGCTGCGGTGGCGGGCTGCTCAGCGAAGGCATGGCGGCGCTGGGTGCGCAGGTGACCGGAATCGATCTATCGGACAAGGCCTTGGGCATTGCCCGCCTGCATCTCTACGAGAGCGGCCATGCCATCGATTACCGCCTGATCTCGGCAGAGGCCGTGGCAGCTGAAGCGCCGGCAAGCTTCGACCATGTCACCTGCCTTGAAATGCTGGAACACGTGCCCGATCCGGCCAGCACGGTGGCAGCCTGCGCGCGCCTCGTGAAACCCGGCGGGCAAGTGTTCCTGTCCACGCTCAATCGCAACGCCAAGGCCTATCTGCTGGCGGTTGTCG
Source organism: Sulfuritalea sp. (assembly GCF_031426875.1). Lineage (NCBI taxonomy): Bacteria > Pseudomonadati > Pseudomonadota > Betaproteobacteria > Nitrosomonadales > Sterolibacteriaceae > Sulfuritalea > Sulfuritalea sp. The sequence goes on along the minus strand of NZ_JASJPC010000001.1, from coordinate 12,029 downwards.
GCGCCGAGTACCTGTTCAACCTCCTGCCACGCGGCACCCACGACTACACGCGCTTCCTCAAGCCGGCCGAACTCGCACACCTGTGCCGCGATGCCGGGCTGGAAGTGCTCGAAATCACCGGCCTGCGCTACAACCCCTTCACGCGCGAAGGCGTGATCGGCGCAGATACCGACGTCAATTACCTGCTCAGGGCACGGCGCAGTGCCTGAGGCCGTACTTTTCGACCTCGACGGTACGCTGGCCGACACGGCACCAGACCTCGGCGGGGCCCTCAACCAATTGCTGCGGGAGCGCGGACGCGATCCACTGCCGATGGAAAAGCTGCGCCCACACGTCTCCTCGGGCGCCCGCGGCATGATCGGTGCCGGTCTCGGCATCACGCCGGCTGATCCGGGTTATGTCGACCTGCAGCAGAGGTTTCTGGCCATCTATCAGGAAGCATTGTGCGTCGGTACCCGGCTGTTCGAAGGCATGGCCGAGCACCTCGATGAGCTGGATGCCCAGGCAATTCCCTGGGGCATCGTGACCAACAAGTCGCAGCGTTTCGCGATTCCCCTCATGGAAGGTCTGGGCCTGCGTCAGCGCTGCGTCTGCATCGTCTGCGGCGACAGCGCCCGACGTGCCAAGCCTCACGGCCATCCCATGCAGCTTGCCAGCGCGGTGATGGGAGTCGCCGCCAGCGCATGCGTCTACGTCGGCGACGATGAAAGGGACGTGATCTCCGGCCGCGCCGTCGGCATGAGGACCATCATCGCCGGCTGGGGCTACCTCGGCGACGGCAAGCCACCGGCAAGCTGGGGCGCCGATGCGATTGCCGGGACGCCGCAAGATATCCTGCAAGATATCCTCGGCATCGCCGCAGCAAAGCGTTAAACTCCTACTTGCAATCCGCAGATCAGGCGCCATCTGATTTGCACCATCCAGGGGGCGACATGGCTTCGACATGGGTGACAAAGCATGCAGGGCATACCGAGGATCCGGGTACCTCGTAAATCCATCTGGAAAGTACTAACTGCCAACGACGAGCGTTTCGCTCTAGCCGCTTAACAGCGGCTGGCTTCCGAACTGGTTTGCTTCTGGACCAGGCAGCGCAAGCTGCATCGGAATCATATACAGGAGATAAGGCTGTGCGGAGTCGCGATGCACAGTTCGAAAATTCAGCGAATCGTCTGCAACCAGCCTGTCCGTCGGCGTGTTGCAGGTTAAATCAAATGACGCGACTAAGTATGTAGAACTGTATGTGGCGCACTTATGGACGCGGGTTCAATTCCCGCCGCCTCCACCACCAACCAATAAAAGCGGCTCCCCTGCGGGAGCCGTTTTTATTGGTGCCGGCAGTCGGAATCGAACTGACGACCTACCGCTTACAAGGCGGTTGCTCTACCAACTGAGCTATGCCGGCAAAAATGGAATTATAACGGAGCCGATCCGCTATAAACTTCCTCTTCGCCACATCCGACGTTGCCCATGGTCGCCACCTCCTCTCCCCGTCAGCCCTTGCACCTGCTGGTCATTGCGGCCTCCGACGAGGCCATGGAGCGTCTGCTGCCGATCCTTGCTGAGTCGGACAAGGCCTGTAAATTCCATCGCGTCGACAGCGCTGCCGGATTGCGCAATGCCCTCGGCGAGCAGCCGTGGGATGCGGCGCTCTACCTGCCCGGCGTTGCCGCGCTCTCGCTGCCGGCGGCGGTGCGGGAAATCGATGGGTTCGGCATGGACCTTCCGGTGATTCTCGTTGCCGGTCCCGGCGACCAGCCCGCGATGCAGCCGGCGATGAAAGCCGGTGCGCGTGACGTGATCGACGCCGACCGGCTGGAACGGCTGATCCCTGCGGTCGAACGCGAAGTGCGCGAGGCGCGACATCGCGCCGACCACCGGGCCGCGCTGGAAATGCTCAACGAGAGCCAGGCGCGCTTCGACGCCCTGGCGTCCAACCTGCCGGGCATGCTGTTTCATTTGCGTCGCGATGCCGAGGGCGGATTTCGCTTCCTCTTCGTCAGCGAAGGCTGCCAGAAGCTGTTCGGCTTCAAGCAACAGCATCTGCTGGCTTCGGCCAACAAGCTGTTCGACGCCTTCGATGCGGACAAGCGCAAGAGCCTCGAACATGCGCTGCTCGAATCCGCCGCCAAGGGCACTTTGCTGAACTGGGAGGGCCACACCAAGGGACGCACCCGGCAGAAGTGGATCAACCTGCGCTCGACGCCCTACCGTTTCGATTCGGGCGTGGTCGAATGGCGCGGCATCGCCACCAATGTCACCGAAAGCAAGGAAAGCGAAGCCGAACTGCGCCGCTCGCGGCAGCAGCTCGCCGAACTCTCGACCCACCTCGAAGCGGTCAAGGAAGAAGAACGCGAGCGCATCTCGCGCGACATCCACGACGAACTCGGTTCCATCCTGGTTTTCCTCAAAATCGAGGCCGCGCACCTGGCCAGCAAGTTGCCGGAAGGCACCGGCCGCCTGCGCGAGAAGGCCCACTCCATCGAACATCTGCTGGACCAGGCGATGAGCACGGCGAGCCGCGTCGCGCGCGAACTGCGTCCTGGAATCCTCAAGGAATTCGGCCTGCCCGCCGCGATCGAATGCCAGGCGGAGGACTTCACCCAGCGTTTCGGCATCCCGTGCCGGGTGCAATGCGACGAAGACGCCATCGAGCCGGAACCCGATACCTCGCTGGCGCTGTTCCGCATCGCCCAGGAAGCGCTGACCAATGTCGCCAAACATGCCCACGCCTCGCTGGTCGTCATGCGTTTGCGACGCGAACGCGGTAACATCCTGCTCGAAATCAGGGACAACGGTCGCGGCATTTCGGAGGTCGATATGCAGAAGCCGAAATCCTTCGGCCTGCGCGGAATCCGCGAGCGTGTCCTGAGTCTTGCCGGCGAGTTTTCGATCGAACCGGCGGAACACGGTGGCACCCATATCGTGCTGCGCGTTCCGGAACGCGCGGGTGTGGAACCGCCGAGCGAAGAGGAATTGCAGCGCAACCTGTTTTAGTCGGGGCATGACGTCGCCGTGCGGCGCCAGCCTTCCCTGTAAAACCAATGCTTAGTTACCATGGCCGACAAGATCCACGTCCTTATTGCTGATGACCATGCCATAGTGCGGCAGGGCCTCAAACAAATTCTGTCCGAAACCGAGGATCTGCTGGTCACCGGCGAGGCCGACGACGGCGCCGAAGCGCTGAACCTGGCCCGCCAGCAGCCGTGGGATGTCTTTCTGCTGGACGTATCGATGCCCAACCGCAATGGCATCGACACCCTGAAACAGCTCAAGAAGGAGTTTCCGCGCCTGCCGGTGCTGATTCTCAGCATGCATCCCGAGGAACAGTACGCGGTGCGCGCGCTCAAGGCCGGCGCTTCGGGCTATCTGACCAAGCAGAGCGCGCCGGAACTGCTGGTCACCGCCATTCGCCAGGTCGCTTCCGGCCAGAAATACCTGAGCCCGGCCGTTGCCCAGCAACTGGCCGAGGCCATTTCGGACAATTCCGAAAAGTCGCCGCATGAACGGATCACGGACCGCGAGTACCAGGTGCTGGTGCTGATTTCCACCGGCAACACGCTGACGCAAGTCGCCGAAAAGCTCAACCTCGGCGTGGCCACGGTCAGCACCTACCGCGCCCGCCTGCTGGAAAAAATGGGCCTCAAGAGCACGGCCGAACTGATTCGTTACGGCCTCGAACACGGCCTGGCCGAGTGAAGCCATGCTCGGGGGATCATCCGCGCCGCATTTGAAATCCGCCGCATGCAGCGAACACCGGCGCCGCGTCTTACTGCACAATAGCAAGCATGCCGAGTTCGCAGCGAACCGGCTAAAGATCAACGCCCAGTAGCGGCCGCCAGCGGCCAGCCTGTCAACCGGAGGAGAAGTCGTCATGAAAACCCTGAAACAATTACTTGATGAGCGTCCGCGCGAACCGCTTGCGGTGTCTCCCGACGATTCGGTTTTCTCGGCCCTGGAACTCATGGCGAAGCACGACGTCGGCGCCGTGCTGGCAATGCGCGACGGACGCCTCGCCGGCATATTCAGCGAACGCGACTATGCGCGCAAGGGCATCCTGTTCGGAAAGTCGTCGAAGGAAACCCTGGTACGGGAGATCATGACCGAAAAGGTGCTCTATGTCCGGCCCGAGCAGACCACCGACGACGCCATGGCGCTGATGACGGAAAGGCGCGTGCGCCACTTGCCCGTGCTCGATACCAACCAGCGCGTGATCGGCGTGGTGTCGATCGGCGACCTGGTCAAGGAAACCATCTCGGAGCAGGCCTTCCTGATCCAGCAACTGGAGCAGTACATCGCCAGCTGAGCCGCCTGTGCGCTTCCTCAGCGCGATTGCTTGATCGCCAGCAGGGCCTGGTTGCGCAAGGTCTTCAGCAGGGACAGTTCCTTGTCCGGGATCGCGATGCTGCCGGCCTTGTCGCGGTCGCAGTAGATCAGCGCCACGGCATTGCCCTTGATCAGCAGGGGCAGCAGGACGAAGGTCTTGGCGATCAGGATCCTGCGGTACCACGCCGGGATCTTGTCCGCGATCTTCGGATCATCGACATCGGTGATGATGATATCCACACCCCGCGCGATCGCCAGTTGAAACACGTTCGGCGTGTCGCTCGCCATGAAGCGGAACTTGTGCGCCAGTTCGTTGGTGTCGGCGCCGAAACCGAAGCGCCCCACCATGCTGCCGCTGACCGGATCCTTGAGGCAGAGCAATACCCGCTGGAAGCCGATTGCGCGATACATGGTTTCCAGCGTGATGCGCAGGATGTCGTTCAGTGAAAAATCATCCACCAGCGAATTGCTGATGTCCTGGATACCGGCGGCGAGGATGTCCTGGGCGTCATCCGGCACGCCATCGGCATCGTCGGCCGCCGCCTGCTTGCGCAGCACGGGATCGTCGAGCCGGGTGCTGTCCAGCGCATTCGCGCCGCCATCGATGACGGTTGCTTCATGCGGCTTGCCGGTCCAGGCCTTGACGTGGCGGGCGAACGGGCTTTGCGTCAGATTCACCCGCAGAATGGCCGCCAGCTCACCGAGTTCGTCGAAGGATTTTTCGAGCACGGCCTGCAACTGCTTGTCGGAAAAGCGCAGCGCGGAATAGAAGCGCTCGCGCGCCGCCTGGGTGGCGACGCCGCGCTGCTCCCGCGGTACGGAGGCGATGGCCGTGCAAATCTCGTTGGCAAAACCCGAAACCACGCGCAGTGCCTCATCGTGCGTCTCGGGCTTCCTGATCACGCCTTCGGGCAGGGGCCGCAGGCTATTCACCAGCCCCGGCGGGAAGCCCCAATGCCGCGCAATGCCGATGCCGAGGTCCGAAAATGACAGGCCCAGCACCAGCGCGGAGGCGACTTCCTCGCTGCAGCTTCTTTGCAGCATGACCTTGCGGATTTCCGCGACTTCCTCGGGAAAGTAGAACTGCGCCAGCAACTGGCCCAGGCTATGGAACAGGGCGCAGATGTAGGCGGCCTCGGCTTCCCGTGCCATGAACTGCTTGCTCGCGTCGCGCGCCAGGCAACCCGCCAGGTTGGCGCGCAGGAAGGCCTCCTTCAGTTCGCGGGCGCTGCCCTTGTCCTGCATGTGCTCGAACAGCAGGATCGTCACCGCGATATTGCGCAGCGCATCGAAACCCAGCACGATCACCGCGCGCGACACGGTGTTGATGGTGCCGCCCGAGGCCTGGCGGTAATAGGCCGAGTTCACCAGGCGCAGGATCTTGTTGGTCAGGCCGTAGTCCCTGAGTATGGTGTTCGACAGGCGGTTGACGCTCTCCTTGTCCGAGTTCGTCAGCTTGTTGATGGCCGACACCGAATCGGACAGGGCCGGAAAGTCCTTCTTGTGCTTCATGCGCCGCATGAGGAATTCCAGCGTGTCCTTCTTCCTCGCCTCGGCGGCGCCGGCGGCGCCGGCGGCATCGATCGGCGTGGCGGCGGCGCCGAGATAGTCGTCCAGCTGCGCCTTCATCTGCGCCGCGCCGGGCGTGCGCAAGGCCGGATCGCGGGCGCTGGCGGTCAGGATGATCCCGGTCAGCTGATTGTCGATGCTGACATCGGCCGGCAGCGTGACCGGCTGGTTCAGGATCTGGTTGAAGATCGCGACGGGCGTGTCGGCCGACACCCATGGCCGGCCCGAAAGCATTTCGACCATCACCAGGGCGGCGGCGAAGACATCGGTCTTTTCGCTGACCTGCTGGCCGTCCAGGTATTCCGGAGCGAGATAGCTCAGCGTCCCGGAAATCTCCTTCAGGCGCCGGCTGGCGGCGCTGTCGTCGAGGCGCATGGCAATGCCGAAATCCATGACGCGCGGCCGCCCCTGCGGGTCGATCAGGATGTTCGAGGGCTTCAGGTCGCGATGGATGATCCCCGCCGCGTGCGCCGCGGCCAGCGCATCGAGCACCTGGCGCATCAGGTCGGCAGCGCGCGCGGGCGCCAGCCGGCCCTCCTCGGCCAGCAGCGCGGCGAGGTTCGGGCCGTCGACGAATTCGAAGACCAGGTAGGGATCGCCGTCTTCCTCGCCGACGTCGAAAATCGGCACCAGATTGGGGTGGCGCAGGCGGCTGACCGCGCGCGCCTCGGCGATCAGGGCATCGTTGCGCTGCGCATCGGTGTTGGCGAAATGCAGGGTCTTGATGGCGACTTCGCGTTCGAGTTGCGGGTCCCATGCCAGGTACACGATGCTCTGCGCACCGCGCCCCACTTCGCGACGGATTTCAAAACGGCCGACATGCTCTTTCATGGCCGGATAATAACGTGTCCGGGTTGCCAAGAAGCCGCGGCGCCCATACCATAGCGCCATGGAACCGATCGATGCGACAGATACTCCCGAGGCCCTACTGACGCGCCTGATCGATTTGCGCACCGAGCATCGGGATCTCGACGAAGCCATCGGCCGCCTGACCCAGAGCCCCCCCGATGACCAGCTGCTGCTGCGGCGCCTGAAGAAGCGCAAGCTGCTGATCAAGGATCGCATTTTTGCGCTGGAGCGCATGCTGGATCCCGATCCCGACGAATACGCATGAGCGCTCCGCACGGCCGCCCGAAGGGGCGCCAGTCATCACACGAAGCCGCGCAGCGGCGCACCGTAGTCACCCCCTCGCTCGGCGAGGGGGCTGGGGGGAGGGTAGTCCAGTGAGCACCGCCGCAGGGCCGCGCCAGGACGGCACAATCGACAACATGGAGCCGCGCCAGCGGCGAACCGCAATCACCCCCTCCCGTGCGGAGGGGCCGGGGGGAAGGCCCAACAATGACTTATAACTTCGATACCCTGGCCCTGCATGCGGGCCAGGTGCCCGACGAGCGCTACGGCGCGCGGGCGACGCCGATCTACCTGACCACGTCCTTCGTCTTCAAGGATTCCGACCAGGCCGCCGCGCTGTTCAACATGGAACGCGCCGGCCACGTCTATTCGCGCATTTCCAACCCGACCAATGCGGTGCTCGAAGAGCGCATCGCCGCGCTCGAAGGCGGCGTCGGCGCGATCGCCACGGCCTCGGGCCAGGCCGCGCTGCACCTGGCGATCGCCACGCTGATGGGCGCCGGATCGCACATCGTCGCCAGCCGCTCGCTCTACGGCGGCTCGCACAACCTGCTCGATTACACGCTGCCGCGCTTCGGCATCACCACCACCTTCGTCGATCCGCGCGATCTCGACGCCTGGCGCGCCGCGATCCGTCCCGAGACGCGCCTGCTGTTCGGCGAGACGCTGGGCAACCCCGGCCTCGACGTGCTGAACATTCCCGAAGTCGCCGCCCTGGCCCACCAACACAGCCTGCCGCTGATGGTGGACAGCACCTTCACCACGCCCTGGCTGATGCGCCCCTTCGACCACGGCGCCGACCTGATTTTTCATTCCGCGACCAAGTTCCTCGGCGGCCACGGCGTCGCCATCGGCGGCCTGCTGGTCGATGGCGGCACCTTCGACTGGGACAAGTCCGGCAAGTTTCCGACCCTGACCGAGCCCTACGAGGGCTTTCACGGCATGGATTTCAGCGAGGAATCCACGGTCGCCGCCTTCCTGTTGCGCGCGCGGCGCGAAGGCCTGCGCGACTTCGGCGCCTGCATGAGCCCGATGACCGCCTTCCAACTGCTGCAGGGCATGGAAACCCTGCCGCTGCGCATGGCGCGCCACATCACCAACACGCGCCAGGCGGTCGAGCATCTGACCAAGAGCGAGGCCGTGGCCAGCGTCGGCTACCCCGAGCTGGAAGACCATCCCGACCACGCGCTGGCGCAGAAACTGCTGCCGCGCGGCGCCGGCTCAGTGTTCAGCTTCACGCTCAAGGGCGGGCCCAATGAGGCAAGGGCGGCGGGGCGCAAGTTCATCGAAGCCCTGCGCGTGTTCTCGCACCTGGCCAATGTCGGCGACGCCAAATCGCTGGTGATCCATCCGGCATCGACCACGCATTTCCGCATGTCCGACGCCGCGCTGGTGGCCGCCGGCATCCATCCCGGCACCATCCGCCTGTCGATCGGCCTCGAAGACGCCGGCGACCTGCTCGAAGACCTCAATCGCGGCCTCGCGGCTGCACAAAAAACATAAAAGCGGGTCTGAACATGGAACTCGAACTCAACGGTCAACAGGCTTACGCCTACACCGGCGGCAAGCCCTTCGATGCCGCCCTGCCCTGCGTCGTGTTCATCCACGGCGCGCAAAACGACCACAGCGTCTGGGGGCTGCAAAGCCGCTGGTTCGCCCATCACGGCTTTGCCGTGCTGGCGGTCGACCTGCCCGGCCACGGGCGCAGCGCCGGCGCGCCGCTGCCGTCGATCGAGGCCCTGACCGACTGGATCGAACTGCTGCTGGAGAAAGTTGGCGCTGGCGACACGGCGGCGCCCGGCAAGGTCACTCTGGTTGGCCACAGCATGGGTTCGCTGACCGCGCTGGAATGCGCGGCGCGCCACCCGGCGCGCATCGCGCGCATCGCCCTGGTCGGCACCGCCGTGCCGATGCCGGTGTCCGACGCGCTGCTGGGTGCGGCCCGCGACAAGGAGCCCAAGGCGATATCGATGATCAATGCCTGGTCGCATTCGCCGCGCGGCGCCGTCGGCGGCAACACCGTGCCCGGCATGTGGCTGCTGGGCAGCTCGAAGCGCCTGATGGAACGCCAGCAGCCCGGCGTGCTGCACAACGACCTCGCCGCCTGCAACGCCTACACGCACGGCATGGAAGCCGCCGCCGCGCTCACCTGCCCGGCGCTGATCGTCAGCGGCAGCCGCGACATGATGACCCACCCCAGGGCTGCGGCCAAGCTCGCCGCCGCAATCAGGCAATCCACAAGCGTCAGCCTCGAAGGCGCCGGCCATGCCCTGATGGCCGAGCAGCCCGACGCGGTGCTCGACGCCTTGCGCGGCTTCATTGCCTGACCGCCTTGGCTTCGCCCCAAGACCCACCCCAGCCGCAGCAGAACCCGTTTCCGGCGGTCCGCAGCGGCCTGCCCTGGTCGGCGCCCTTCGTATGGCTGCGGTACGGCGCAGCCGACCTCAGGGCCTGCGGCTTCGCCAGCCTGTTCTACGGCATCTGCTTCGCCGCCGCCGGCGTCCTGCTCTGGCTGGCCTTTCGCCATGCCGTGCAAACCGTCACCGCCATCACCACCGGCTTCATGCTGGTCGGGCCCTGCCTCGCCATCGGCCTGTATGAACTCTCGCGCCGGCGCGAAGCGGGCGAGCCGCCGCAACTGCTGCCCACGCTGATGGTCTGGCGGCAGAACCTCGGCTCGATCGGCATCTACTCGCTGATCCTGATCGTCATCTACCTGGTCTGGGCGCGCGCCTCGCTGGTGATCTTCGCGCTGTTCTACCAGGGCGGCATGCCGACCCTGGGCAGCTTCATCGCGCAGATATCCAAGTTCGACAACCTCGAATTCCTGCTGGCCTACCTCGTCGTCGGCGGCTTCTTCGCCGGGTTGGTGTTCGCCTTCTCCGCGGTGTCGATCCCGATGATGCTGGACCGCAAACAGGACACCGTCACCGCCATGCTCGGCAGCTTCCTTGCGCTGGTGCGCAACTTGCCGGCGATGCTGGTCTGGGCGGCGCTGATCGTGCTGCTGACCGCCATCGGCTTCGCCGTGGGCTTCGTCGGCCTGATCCTGACCATGCCGCTGGTGGGCCATGCCACCTGGCATGCCTACCGCGCACTGATCGAACCCCTGCCGGCATGAGCTACCGCAAGAACGTAACGCTGCTGGCCGCGGCGCAGGCCCTGCTGCTGACCAACGGCATCATGCTGGTCTCGATCAACGGCCTGCTCGGCCTGCAGCTCGCGGCCGACAAGCGCCTGGCCACGCTGCCGATCACCACCTATGTGATCGGCGGCGCGCTGGCGACCTTGCCCGCGGCCTTCTTCATGAAGCGCTTCGGCCGCCGCGCCGGCTTCATGCTCGGCGCCGGGCTGGGCATGCTCGGCGCGGCGATATCGGCCTTCGCCGTCAGCATCGGCAGCTTCTGGCTGCTGTGCCTCGGCACCGTGTTCGCCGGCATCTACAACGCCTTCGGCCAGCAATACCGCTTCGCCGCCGCCGATGCCGCGCCGCTGGACTGGAAGGGCAAGGCGATTTCGCTGACGCTGACGGGCGGCATACTCGGCGGCGTGATCGGCCCCGAAGTCGGCAAGCTCACGCGCACCTTCCTGGAGCCGACCTACCTCGCCAGTTACGCCGCACTGATCGGCTTCGCCGCGCTGTCGATGCTGATCGCCAGCCGGCTGAATATCCCGCCGCTGTCGGTCGCCGAGCAAAAGGCCGTCGGCCGCCCGCTGCGGCAGATCGCCCGCCAACCCGCCTTCGCCGTCGCCGTGCTGGCCGCGGCCTGCGGCTACGGCGTGATGAACCTGCTGATGACGGCGACCCCGCTGGCCATGGACATCTGCGGCATGCCCTTCGCCGACACCGCCTTCATCCTGCAATGGCACGTGATCGGCATGTTCGCGCCCTCGTTTTTCACCGGCGACCTGATCAAGCGCTTCGGCGTGTTGAACATCCTGATCGTCGGCGCCGCGCTGATGTTCGTCTGCATCGGCATCGCATTGTCCGGTGTGACGCTGATGCACTTCTGGTGGGCGCTGGTGCTGCTCGGCATCGGCTGGAATTTCCTGTTCATCGGCGGCACCACGCTGCTTACCGAGACCTATCGCCCCGAAGAAAAGGCCAAGGTGCAGGGCACCAACGATTTCCTGGTGCTCGGCGTGCAGGGCCTCACCTCGCTGTCTTCGGGCGTTCTGGTCACCAGCGCCGGCTGGGGCACGCTCAACACCTACGCCGTGCCCATCGTCGCCATGACCGCGCTGGCGACCTCGCTGCTGTGGCTGTACAGGCGTTCGGCACGCGCCGGAGACGCAGCATGAATCCCGTGCTGCCCGTCGTCAGCGCCGCGCTGGCGGCCGCTCTCTACTTGGTCGGGCTGGCGCTCGACATGTTCTGGCTCAAGCTGCTGACCAAGCCCTGGCTGGTCGTCGCGCTGGCCGCGGCGGTATGGCTCCATGCCGACCGGCGCGCCGGCCGCCTGATCGCCTGGGGTCTGCTGGCCGGCGCCGTGGGCGACGTCTGCCTCGCCCTGCCCAACGCCTTCCTGCCCGGCATGATCGCCTTCGCCATCGGCCACGCGCTGTATGTCGCCGCCTTCCTGCAATGGAGCCGCACGCCCGCGCTGGCCTTGCTGCTGCCGGTAGGCATTTTCGCCGCCGCGGGGCTGTGGCTGATGCTGCCGGGCGCCGGCGCGCTGACGCTGCCGCTGGTGGTCTACGTCCTCGTCATCGGCGCGATGATCTGGCGCGCTGCCGCCTGTGCGCTGGACGCGCAGGACGACGCCCTGATCCACTGGGGCCCGCTGGCCGGCGCGATCCTGTTCGGCTTTTCGGATTTCCTGATCGGCATCCACCGTTTCCACCAACCCCTGCCCGGCGCGGCCTTCCCCATCATCCTCAGCTACTGGACCGGCCAGGCGCTGTTCGCGGCGACGGCAATCAGGCGCAAGGCCTAGTAGTCAGTCGACAGGGAAAAGGCGCATTCCCTGCAGGAGCGAGCTTGCTCGCGATAAGCCGCTATCGCG